>DASYCM010000254.1:0-21109 GCA_036500165.1 Pseudolabrys sp. | reverse complement strand
CGACGCGGCCGACAATCCCGACCAGCGCATTTCGGAGGACATCAAGCAGTTCATCGACGGCAACGGCGCCACCGGCATTTTGACGCTGGGACTCGGTCTGCTGAATTCGGTCGTTACGCTCGGCTCGTTCATCCTCATTCTTTGGAATCTGTCGGCGACCGCGCCGCTGCACGTCCTCGGCAGCGTCTGGAATATCCCCGGCTATCTGGTGTGGGCTGCCCTGCTCTACGCCATTCTCGGCACTGTGCTGACGCACCTCATCGGCTGGCCGTTGGTGTCGTTGAATTTCCAGCAGCAGCACTACGAAGCCGACTTTCGCTTCAACCTCGTCCGCGTTCGGGAAAATTCCGAGCAGGTTGCGCTGCTGGGTGGCGAACCGACCGAAGAAACGCGCCTCCGCGACAGCTTTAGCCGGGTCGCAGCCAACTGGCTTTTGATCATGAAGCGCACCAAACGGCTGACCTTTCTCACAGCGGGTTATGGTCAGTTGTCTAGCGTTTTCCCCTTTATCGTCGGTGCCCCGGCCTATTTTGCCGGCGCAATCCAGCTCGGCGGCCTGATGCAAATTTCGTCCGCCTTCGGCCAGGTGCAGGGCGCGTTATCCTACTTCATCACGGTTTATCGCGGGCTTGCCGAATGGCGCGCGGTTATCGAACGCCTCGACGGCTTCGACCGCTCGGTCTCAGCCGCCCGCGCCGTCGCCGTATCGCCGCCGGCTATTTCCATCGCGCCCGCAGACGCGCCGGCCATTGCGTTCAAGGATCTGGCGGTGGGGCTGCCGAACGGTTTGCCGCTCGTCAACGCCAGCGGCCTCACCATCAAGCTCGGCGAGAAGGTGCTGGTCAGCGGGCCATCGGGCTCCGGCAAGTCCACGTTATTCCGCGCGATGGCCGGCATTTGGCCGTTCGGCGCGGGCACAGTGGAAGTGCCGAAGAATACCAAAGTAATGATGCTGCCGCAGCGGCCCTACTTTCCCATCGCGCCGCTTGCCGCCGCGGTGGCTTATCCGGCAGAACCCGGACAGTACGATAATGCGAAGGTCGCCGAACTCATCACGGCAGTCGGTCTGCCGAAGCTCACCGCACGCATCGACGAAGAAGCGCACTGGAACCGGATGCTGTCACTGGGCGAGCAGCAGCGTTTAGGCCTTGCCCGCGCGCTGCTGCATGCGCCAGATTATCTGTTCCTCGATGAGGCCACCGCTTCGCTCGACGAACCATCGGAAGCGGCACTGTATCGGTTGCTCGGCGAGCGGCTTGCCAGCACGACCGTCGTGTCGATCGGCCACCGCGCCACCCTCGCCGCTTTCCATAACCGCCGGTTGGCGTTTACGCGCGACGGTGATCACCATTCGCTGCAAGAGGCATCGCTAAAGGCCGCCGAGTAGACACTGTTCAAAAGCATTCGGGCGGCGGTTCATTCAAGAACCGCCGCCCGATTTAGTTCTAGTGATCTCAGGTCAGACTACTTGAGAGCGGACCAGGTGGTGTCGAACTTGAGGGTCGCTACGAAGGTCGAACCAGCGAGATCCTTCGCGCCGTAAGCAACCGGCGAGATGAAGGTGTTGTGCTTGTTCGTGTCCCAGTAACGGAGGTCGAGGGTCGCGGCCTTGTAGTTGAAGACCAAGCCGACGTCCCAGTAGGTGTAATCGACGGAGCCGTTGAACTTGTACCACTGGCGGCCGATTTCCGGGTTCAACGCAACGGTCACGCCGTTGAACGACCACGGCAAGGTGATCATGAGGGCGCCCGAATAGTAGCCCGCGTCCTTGCTGCCGGTAATCGCGTAGCCGTCGTTGAAGTTCGGGCCGTAATCGATGATGCCCGAAACGGTCAGCCAATCGGTAACCTTGTACGACGGCTTGGCATAGAATTCGCCGAAGCTGCCGTAACCCGTGCCCGGAATGTTCTTGCCATCCGGATAGTAGTAATAGACGTAACCGAGATCGAGGCCGAGGTTGCCGAAGGCCAAGCGGACGCCGGCGGACGGATCGATTTCAGCGTTCGCGAAGTAGCCGGCGAGGCTCGAGCCCCAGACGCCAGCGTACAGCTTCAGCCAGTCATTCACGTTGTACTGCAGTTCGAAATAGCCCTGCGCCGCAGGGAGCTTGTTCGTCTGCGAAATACCGCGGAGACGGTAGTCGGTGGTGAAAGCAACGCCGAAGGCGAGATCCCACGGCGACGGCGCGGCGACGACCATCTTCGGCGCTTTCACCGGCATATCGGCAGCAAATGCGGGGGCAGCGGCCGAAACCGCCATCGCCGCAAGAACTGACATCATCACTTTTTTCATTGAGCCTGCCCCTTTAAGTTTCGATCGACTTACAGCCGATACCAATTAGCTCGTCGCTTTTACGTACAAACATCCGCACCCGGCTGCGATCGACCCGTACGCAATAGGACGTGCATTACGTCCAAATTTACACATAGAGCGGTCACAATCGTCGAGACGAAAACATCAGCAATTGCCGCCTTTTTAGGCGTTTAGGCCGTCTGTAAACAGTTTGAATACTAGTGTTGCGCGGATGACACGTTTTCTTCCCCGGAACTAGGCACCTCATTAGATGATTTGCCTTTGATTCTCAGGCTTTTCCCGCGGGCCCGTAAAAACCTTCACAGTGCACAAATAACCTATTGTAACTACATATGATTTCGGCGCCCGCCGGGTCAGGGCGAGCGCCGAAATGGTCAAAATCGCGGTTGATTGAGGGTTTGGTACCCCTCGAACGGGGCGTATTAGGCCGCCGCCTTTTTCCGATTCGCGGCGAGCCGTTCATCGACCAGCGCAACTTGTGCATCGATTGCCGGATTGCTCAGGCCCTTCTGCTTGGCGATGAGCTGCACGAGTTTGTCGGCACGTTCGATATTCGGCGCACCGTTTTGCAGCGCACGCGCGGCCGAGGCGGGACGCGACAGGCTCTGCGCCGCCGCGGCGTATTTCTCGAACGGAACCAGGTCCGCCGGATTGGCGCCGAGCTTCACGCAAAGATCGAACACGAAGTTGTAGACCGACTTCGATTCTTCGATGTTCGAGTGCACGGCTTCCTGCGCGGTGCGCATGCCGTCCTTAGTGATGCAGCGGTAGTTGCCGGCGAGCAGCATCGACCATTTGGCGAGCGGCACGAAAATCGAATCGTGCACACGCAGCTTCACCGGCAGTTCGATCTTGACGCCGTCGCCGGGATCGTAGCGTACGGCATCAATGTCGCTCTCAAGCTGACGGAGAATCGCATTGCCCTTCTCGTTGTCGAACTTCGCAACCTTGAAGTTGGTCGGCAGCGTGACGAGCAATTCGTTGGCCTTGCCGTCCGGCGGACGGATGGCCTGCGGGTCGGGACTGCACAGCGTGAGGAACGCCGGATCGAAACTGTCCCACACCGTCGGATCGGTATAGGCAGGCTTGAGCGCCTCGTAATCGAGACCGGGGATGCGCTTGATATAGGGCAGCGGCGGCATGTTCATGATCGACATGCATGGAACTTTCGACTTCGCGACAGCGTCGAGCAATTCGCGCACGCCGGGCGAGCGGTACTGCGGTTCCTGCATCGCCAGACCGACCAGGTCGTAGTCGGCCGGATTGACGCCCTGAGGGCCACCAGCCGTCACCTTGCCGGGAAGCTTCTTGGAATCGAGCAGCACGTGATCGGCGCGGCCGCGCACGGGCAACTTGACCTTGATGCCGTCGGCATTGATCAGGTCGGCTTCGGCGGGGAGGCAGACATGGTGGATCTTGTGGCCGCCAAACAGCATCTTGGAGGCCAGCAGCGAGCCGTAGGCCGCGCCCATGATCAGAATATTGTATGCCATTTTTTGTCAGGCTCCCTGTCGTAAAATTCGAGACATTCGAATGAGTTGGCCCTGTCGGCCATCGGTCGCCGGCAGACTATTGCGGCTGGGATGACGATGCAATCGGGCCACTCTCGTCATGCCGGTCACGCTGCGGACGTGCGCCATCGCCCCTATTCTTGACCGGCCCGGGGTGGCCGTCGTTCCCGTTTTCCGTTTCCCCTGAGGGAATGGAGCATCCGATCTCGGGTTTACTCGAGATCGGCAATTTGAGTGCGCAAGTCGGATAGACCCGACTTGCGATGAAGCGCCAGGGGTTTGCGAGGCCCCTTACGGAACTTGCGAGGCTCCGTTTTCGCACGCCGACGGAAACGGGCTTGCGAGACCCGTCCCGGAGGCGTGCGCGCCTCATGCGGCAGGTTTGCGAGACCTACCGCCCAGGCGCTGCGCCTCCCGGCGCTCCACCGCAAACAAGCCCGCGCAGTTTGCGCAAACTTGAATGCCCGATACGCATTGTCGGCGTATCGCGCCCTGCTCCGCCATCAACGTCACTCGAGATGACGCCCTTAGCGAGCTTGATGAATGTAATCCTAGACATCTAGGAATAAATGGCAAGAACCCTTTTAAAATAAAAAGGGCAGCCGCTGCCGCGGCCGCCCTGAACCGTTCGCCGTCTCTCGCGCGATAGCGTCCTTACTTGCCGTCTTCCGTCTTGCCGCCGAACAGGCCGCCCAGCGTCGGCATCGATGGCATCATGGATGCGATACCCGACGGCGCGGGAGCAGGCTTGGCCTTCTTCTTGGCGGCTTTCTTCTTCGACTTCTTGGCGACGGCTTTTTTCGCCACTTTTTTCGTTTTTTTAGCCTTTTTGGCCGTCTTCTTCGTCTTGGATTTCTTTGCCTTCGACTTCTTCTTCGCCATGTTCGGACTTCCCCAGTTTGTGAAATGAACTCGTCTTACAAACGCTAGTCCTGCAACGCCGGCTCCGGCTCCGGCTTCTCCGTCGTGGCAACCTCGTCCACCGCATCGGCGGCTAGAAATTTCAGCCGCTCCGGCACCGGACCGCCGTTCGCCCAATCGAGCAACTCAATCGTGTGCACCATCGGAATTCCGGTGCCACTGCCGATCTGCGTGATGCAGCCTATGTTGCCGGCAGCGATCACATCGGGCTTGAGCCGCTCGATGTTCGCGACCTTGCGGTCTCGCAATTGTTGCGCCAGTTCCGGCTGAAGGATGTTGTAGGTGCCGGCAGAGCCGCAACACAGATGACCTTCGGGCACATCTTTGACGACAAAGCCAAACTTGGAAAGCAATTCTTTGGGTTCGCGCACGACTCTTTGACCGTGCTGCAACGAACAAGCCGAATGATAGGCGACGGTGAGCGGCTTGGCCGCGCGCACCGGCTTCACGTCGAGCGTGGCGAGATACTCAGTGATGTCCTTCGCCAGCGCCGACACCCGCGATGCCTTGGCGGCATAGGCCTCCTCGGCGCGGAACATGAAGCCGTAGTCCTTCACAGTGGTGCCGCAGCCTGAGACCGTGACCAGAATAGCGTCGAGGCCCTCACCGGTGATTTCGGCGGTCCAGGCATCGATGTTGTTCCGCGCTTGAGCCATCGCCTGCTCCTCGCGGCCCATATGATGCACCAGCGAACCGCAGCAAGCTTCGCCCCTGGCAATCACGACCTCGATGCCGTTGCGGTTGAGCATGCGGATGGCGGCGTCGTTGCTGGACGGCGCCAGCACCGGGTTGATGCAGCCGTAAAGCAGCGCGACGCGGCCCCGTCTGGTTCCGATGGCCGGAAAGACCTTGCCGGTGCGATCGCCCGGCGGCGCCAGCTTAGCGCCCGGGCTGAGCGACGCCATGGCCGCCAATCGTGTCAGCCCCACGGCGCGCAGCACGGGGGCGAAAGGCTTGGCCAGGAAGCCCGCGACCGACGCGACGCGGAACAAGGCCGGATTGGTCAGCACGTGAGCCAAAAGCCAGCGGAGCAGCCGATCGGTGAGCGGGCGCTTGTAGGTTTCCTCGATATGGTCGCGGGCGTGGTCGACCAAATGCATGTAGTGCACGCCGGACGGACAGGTCGTCATGCAGGACAGGCAGGACAGGCAGCGATCGATGTGTTTGACCACTTCTTTCGTCGCCGGGGCGTCGGCCTCGAGCATCTCCTTGATCAGGTAGATGCGGCCGCGCGGCGAATCGAGCTCGTCGCCAAGCAGCACATAGGTTGGGCAGGTCGCGGTGCAGAAGCCGCAATGCACGCAGGCGCGCAGGATTTTTTCGGAGGCGTAATTCTGCGGGTCGGCGAGTTGGCCGAGGGAGAAATTGGTCTGCATGCGCCTTACGTTACACGGCGCACGCTAAGTGCCAAGTGTCACGAGACGCGCCAGCGTATCGCGGTCCATCCGGTACAGGGCATCGCAGATGTCGGCCGGCAGGTGGCCGGGCCCCTGCGCGTTCTCCGCGGCGGCAGAACCGGCGGCGCCGAACACCGCCAATGCGGCAACGGCCGCCTCGCGCGGCGGACGCACCGCGGCAAACGCAGCCGTGACCGCGCTGAGCGAACAGCCGAGCGCGGTCGATAGCGGCATGAGTTCGTGACCGGCATGGATTTCGGTCTGCACCGAGCCGTCACAGACGTAATCGACCGCACCGGTAACTGCGACCACCGAACCCGTGCGCCCGGCGAGCGCCATGGCGGCGCCGACGGCATCGCCGGCTCTGGCCGTGGAGTCGACACCTTTGCCCGAGCCGGTTTGTCCGGCGAGGCTGAGAATCTCGCTGGCATTACCGCGGATTATCGTAGGCTTGAGGCCGCTGAGTTCGGCCGCGGCCTTGGTACGATAAGGCGTCGCGCCGCAGCCGACCGGATCGAGCACCCAGGGCTTGCCAAGCGTATTGGCCTTCGCCACGGCGGCGTGCATCGCCTCAACCCATTGCGGCGACAAGGTGCCGATATTGACGCAGAGCGCGTCGGAGATGGCGAGGAAATCCTCGACCTCCTCGACCGCGTGCACCATGGCCGGCGACGCGCCGAGCGCCAGCAACATATTGGCCGAGACGCTCATGGCGACATAGTTGGTGATGTTGTGAACGAGCGGGCGGCGCGCCCGCAAGTCGGTCAGCGCAGAATAGATATCGTCGATTGAGGCCGCATTCGGTGACGTCATGTGCACTCCCTCCGCCGGCATGACCCGGATCAGGTTCTGCGGGTTGGCGATGCGCCTCTCAGCCTCGCGAACGAGGCACCCCGGTGAATGTGTTGAATTTAGTTCGCGCGGGCAGCGCGCGCAACATCACACGCCCGCCACCATGCGTCCCGGATTGAGCACGCCTTTGGGATCGAAGCTTTCCTTGACGCGCTTGCCGAGAGCCGCGAGCGCGGCGTCCTGTGGCTGGAATACATCGGCCGAGGCACGCACCGATGCCGGCGCACGCACCAAGGTGGCGTGCCCGCCGACGGCGGCGACCGCTTCACGGATATGCGCGGCGTCCGGCTCGTCGCCATAGGGCATCGCCACCCAGATCAGGCCACCGCCCCAGTCGTAAAACATCTGCGCCGCCGGCGTGATCGCCGCCGCGACTTCATGGCCGCGCGCGGGGGCGGTCGAGATGCGCCATAGCGGACGCTGGCGCGAGGCTTCGCTCGCGAAGGGGCGTACCTCGCGCACGCTCTTCCACACCGCGCGCGAATCCTTTTCCTCAAGCAGCACGACCGGGCCGAACGGTTTCATCAACGCAGCCAGCGTTTCCTTGCGGTGCTTGACCGAGGGCGCGACACCTTCGAGCCGCAACGCAGTGGCGGCTTCGGCATTCGGCAGGCCGTCGAAGTAAGACGCGACGTGGTCGGGCAGATGCGCCGCGGCAGAGACATCGCAGGGCGAGCCCATCGCCGCCGCCATCGCGGCGCAGGCGCGGGCATCGTCGAGGCCTTCGACGACAATGGTCGCTTCGGTTTCGGCGCGCGGCAAAACCTTGATTGTGACGTCGGTCATCGCGGCAAGCGTGCCCCACGATCCGGCCAGCACCTTGCACATGTCGTAGCCGGTGACGTTTTTCACGACGCGACCGCCGGACTTGATGGTCTCGCCGCGGCCGGTCACGGCGGTGACGCCGAGAAAGTGATCGCGCGCCGCGCCCGCCTTGATGCGGCGCGGGCCCGACACGTTCGCGGCCAGCACGCCGCCGATCGTGCCCTGCCCCGCTTCAATCCCGAGCAGCGGGCCGTAATCCATCGGCTCAAAAGCGAGTTCCTGATGGTTCTTGTCGAGCAGCTTCTCGATATCGGCGAGCGGCGTGCCGGCATGCGCCGACAACACCAATTCGGCGGGTTCATACAAGGTGACGCCGTTGAGGCCGGATAGATCGAGCGTGAGATCGGTCTGGCTCGGGCGGCCGATGGCGCGCTTGGTGCCCTGCCCTGCGACTTCCAGCGCCTTGTCGTGCGATAGCGCCCAACGCACAGCGTCTTCGGTCTCCTTGGCGTCCCGGGGTTTGAGCATATCGGTCATTCGGCGGCCCGTGCCGTTGGCGCTGTCGAGAAGGCCGGCATGATGTCGCGCGCGAAGCGGCGCAATTGATCGATGCCGCCGGAAATCGTCAGCAGAACGTATTTGACGCCCGCGGTGTGCAAGGCTTCGAGCATCTTCACGATTTCATCAGGCGTGCCGAACAACGCGTTCTCCTCCGTGGCGCCAGCCTTGTTGGCGTAGGCCAACACATGCGAACCGGTTTTGGCATCCGGTGCGCGCGACACGTTGATCGTGCGCTGCGTGAACGCAGCCTGCTTGACCAGCGCCTGCTCCTTATCGGCCTGATCCTTCGCGACGTAGAGCTGGCGCGCCACCGTCACCTGCATCGGGTTGAACGAAAGCCCCTTGGCCTCACGCGCCGCCTTGAAAATGGCAATGCGCTCGCCAAGCGTCTGCGGCGACGCATATTGATCGAGCAGCAGATTAAAGCCGCGCTCCGCGGCACGCGCGATCGACGCCGGGTTGCCCGCGCCGACCCAGAACGGCGGATGCGGCGTCTGCGCCGGCGGCGGCTCGACGACGATGTCGTCGAAATTCCAATATGTGCCGTGATGGCTGAAGCGCTCACGCGTCGTCCACGACCGCTTGATGACTTCCAACGCTTCCTCGAAACGCGCTTCGGCCTCGTCCTGCTTGATGCCGAAACCGACGAATTCGTTGTGCCGGTAGCCTTTGCCAATGCCGAAATCGAGACGGCCGCCAGAAACAAGGTCAAGTGTCGCGGCCTGCTCTGCGAGCAGCACCGGATTGTGCCAGGGCAGCACCATCACCGCCGTGCCGAGCCGTAGCGTCTTCGTGCGCATGGCGAGCGCCATCAGCAGCATCAAGGTCGACGACACCTGATTCCAGCCGGTGAAGTGATGCTCGACGGAAAAGGTCGAATGATAGCCGAGCGCTTCCGCCTCGACGTTGTAGTCAAGATAGTCGCGGAAGCCCTGGCCCGTCTCGGGACCGAGCATGTTGCTATTGGCTTGCGCCGAGCAGAACAGACCGAACCGCATGATGTTCAGAACCTGGGAATTTCGGGGAACGGCAACTTGCCGCCGGAGATGTGCATGCGGCCAAGTTCGGCACAGTTGTGCAGCACCGGAAACACCTTGCCAGGATTGAGCAGCCCCTTCTCGTCGAAGGCGCATTTGACGCGCTGCTGCGCGTTGAGGTCGGTCTCGGAAAACATAGTCGGCATCAGGTCGCGCTTCTCCACGCCGACGCCATGCTCGCCGGTCAGCACGCCGCCGACGGCGACACAAAGCTTGAGAATTTCGGCGCCGAAATCTTCGGCCTTCTCGACCTCGCCGGCCTTGTTGGAGTCATAGAGGATCAGCGGATGCAGGTTGCCGTCGCCGGCGTGAAACACATTGGCGACGCGCAGGCCGTAGCGCTGCGACATCTCTTTCATCTCGGCCAGTACCCGCGGCAGCTTGGCGCGCGGAATCGTGCCGTCCATGCAGTAGTAGTCCGGCGAAATGCGGCCGACCGCGGGGAACGCCGCCTTGCGGCCCGCCCAGAACAGCAACCGCTCCTGCTCCGTCTCCGAGACGCGGCAGGTCATTGACTTGTTCTGCTTGGCAATATCGACGACGCGCTCGATGAGGTGATCGACTTCTGCGACAGGGCCATCGAGCTCGACGATCAGCAGCGCTTCGACATCGAGCGGATAGCCGGCGTGGACAAATTCCTCGACGGCGTGGATTGCGGGCTTGTCCATCATCTCCATGCCGCCCGGAATGATGCCCGCGGCGATAATGGCGGAGACGCATGCACCGGCATCTTCCGATGACGGAAATCCGATCAGCACCGCGCGCTGGGTCTCAGCCTTTTGCAAAATACGCACGGTCACTTCGGTGACGACGCCGAGCAAACCTTCCGAACCGGTGATGATGCCGAGCAGGTCGTAGCCTTCGGCGTCAAGATGCTTGCCGCCGATACGCAATACCTCGCCGTTCATCAGAACGATCTCGCAGCCGAGCACGTTGTTGGTCGTCATGCCGTATTTCAGGCAATGCACGCCGCCGGAATTTTCTGCGACGTTGCCGCCGATGGTGCAGGCGATCTGCGACGACGGGTCGGGCGCGTAATAGAAGCCGGCATGCGCGACCGCGTTGGTGACGGCGAGATTGGTGACACCCGGCTCGACCACGGCGACACGGTTGTCGAAATCGATTTCCTTGACGCGGTTGAACTTGGCCATGCCGAGCAAGACACCGTCGGCCAGCGGCAGCGCGCCGCCCGACAATGACGTGCCGGCGCCGCGTGGCACCACCTTGATGCCCTCGGCGTGGCAATAGGCCAGCACTTCGGAGACCTGCTTAGTGGTTTCCGGCAATACCACGACCATCGGCATCTGGCGGTAGGCGGTCAACCCATCAGATTCGAACGGCTTCATTTCGCGTGTCGTGGCGATGACGCCCTCGCCCGGCACGATGGTGCGTAGCGCCTTGACGATTACCGCACGCCTGGCCAGCACCGCGCTGTCCGCCTCCGGCATTTGCACCGACATGTCGCCACTCCCTAGAGTCGTCCTGTCGCTTATCGGTCATTTGACGCCGGACATAAAGGGCTGGCAAAAGCTTAAGGAACCGGGCCGGCGGCTTTGCCATTGGTTCGGGGGGCGGCGACCTTCAAGACGGAGCTAAAGCATGAAATCGGTGGTAGCGGTGGCGAGCTTGATGGTTTTCGCCGCATTGACGCAAAGCACGCACGCGCAGGACGCGGCGGCGGGCGAAAACTCCTTCAAGAAATGCCTAGCCTGCCATGCGATTGGCGAAGGCGCCAAGAACAAGGTCGGCCCTGAGCTCAACGGCATCGACGGCCGTCATTCGGGCACCGCGGCGGGCTACTCCTATTCGGACGCCAACAAGAACTCCGGTATCACGTGGAACAAGGATACTTTCCTCGAATACATCAAGGACCCCCGCGCCAAGATTCCGGGCACCAAGATGATTTTCCCCGGCATCAAGAACGAAAAAGAAGCCGGCGACCTGTGGACCTACCTCGCGTCGTACGACGCGGAGGGAAAGAAGAAGTAACTCGTCTCGTTGTCCTTCGAGGCCGGGCCTCAGGATGACGACAACGCAGCAGGGATGATCGAGCGTCACGTCACCACGCTCAAGGGAGAGCGCGTCTTCATCCGCCCGCTACGGCCGGCGGATGCAGCGCTCTATCCGGATTTCCTGAGCGACGTGACGCAGACCGATCTGCGTTTGAGATTCTTCGCGGCGATGCGCGAACTCAGCGCCGAGATGATCGACAGACTCGTGCACTACGACCCGGCAACCGCGATGGCATTCATTGCGATCGAGGAAGACACCGGCCGCATGCTCGGCGTCGTGCGCCTACACGGTGACGATAAGGCCGAGGGCGCGGAATTCGCGATCCTGCTGCGTTCGCACCTCAAGGGTCATGGCCTCGGCTGGCTGATGATGAAGCACATGATCGCTTATGCGAAAGAAAAGGACCTCAAATACGTGCACGGCCAGGTGCTGGCGGAAAACCGCACCATGCTGAAAATGTGCGCCGAACTCGGCTTTCACGCGACCAACGACCCGCACCAGCGCGGCATCAAGGTGATGACGCTGCCATTGGATGAGGTGCCGGCCTCCTTCTCTGCCTCCTCCTAGAGGGAGGAGGACGAAGACGGCGGCAACACGCACTGCATGACGAGACCGCGGGCGCGGGCATCGCCGACGCCAAGCGCGCGCAGCGCCAGCAACGTCGCGCCCTGCACGGCTTCGCGCGCGACGGCTTCACCCTCATGCGACGGCGCCAAGGGACCGAGTAAGCCTTCCATCAGGGCGCCGACAATAGCGGGCGCCGCAACACGCGCATCCTGATCGGGCAGCAGCTTGCGCTCGACTGCAGCGCGAATACGGCCTTCAAGTTCGATCGCGAGCGACTGGCGGTAATCGAGCCGCATGGCATCGACTTCGGCGTCGACCGGCTCGGCGATGACCGCCCACGCCAGCCGCCGTCCATGCAACGCGCGGGCGGCGAAGGTGGCGATGCAGGCGGCGAGCGCTGACAAAGGACCCGGCGCGGCGTCGGCCGCCGCCTTCATGGCATCGAGTTCCCGGCCGGCGACGGCGGCGACCAGTTCGGCCACCAGATCGGTCTTGGACGGGAAATAGCGATAGACCGTACCCGCGGCGATGCCGGCGCGCTTGGCAACGTCGGCGATCTGCACCGCGGACATGCCGCCTTCGGCGGCCATCTCGGTTGCGGCAGCTAAAATGGCCTGCTCACGCTCGGCAAGACGGCGGACGACGCTTTCGGTGCGGCGATAGGGCATGAAATGAGTGAATGACGATTCACGCAGAAGAAGCAAGAACTCAGTTCAGCGTCATTCCCAGGCGCAGCCTTTAAGCCGCGAGCCCGGACTCCACATTCACGATTTTGGGGTTATGGATTCCGGGCCCGGCCGTCCCGGAAGACCGTAGACTACTTCTTGCCGTGGCCGGCTGCGAGCGACTTCTCGCGCAGGCCGGTCAGTGTCGCCGAGGGCGAGATGCCTTCGGGGTCGATCTTGAGGTGGATGATCGACGGCAAGCCCGACTTCTGCGCCGCCGCGAAGGCCGCCGGGAAGTCGGCAGTCTTCTCGACCTTCACGCCGAAACCGCCGAAGGCTTTCGCGTAGGCAACAAAGTCCGGGTTCTTGAGCGCAGTCGCGACCACGCGGCCCGGATACTCGCGCTCCTGGTGCATGCGGATCGTGCCGTAGATGCCGTTGTCATGGATCACGACGATGACGGGCAGCTCATATTGAACGGCGGTCGCGAAATCCTGCGCCGTCATCATGAAGTCGCCATCGCCGGCAATGCACACTACTGTGCGTTCCGGATGAACGCTCTTCACGCCGAGCGCCGCCGGAAAACCGTAGCCCATCGAGCCCGAAGTCGGGCCGACATGCGTCGCGAACTTCCGGAATCGATAGAAGCGATGAATCCAGGCTGCGAAGTTACCGGCGCCGTTGGTGATGAATGACTCGGCCGGCAAATTGCTGCGTAGCCACACCAAGACTTCACCGAGGTTGACGTTGCCGGGCACCTGGGTGGCCTTTTCCGTCCAGGCGACGTAGTCGGCGTGCGCTATATCGGCCTCGCCTTTCCACGGGATGTCGTTCGGCGGCTGCAGGCCTTCGAGTGCCGAACAGAATGCCGTCGGCGCGGCGTTGATCGCCAGCGCCGGGTGATAGACGCGGCCAAGTTCTTCCGAGCCCGGATGCACGTGCACGAGCTTCATCTGCGGCTCGGGAATGTCGAATAGCGTGTAGCTCTGCGATGCCATCTCGCTCATGCGGCTGCCGATCATCAGCACAAGATCGGCGCCCTTCACGCGCGCCAGCAATTTCGGATTGGGGCCAATGCCCATGTCGCCGGCGTAACAGGCGTGCGTCGCGTCAAATAAATGACCGCGGCGGAACGTGGTCGCGACCGGCAACTGGAAACGTTCGGCGAAACGATGCAGCGCGGCCCACGCCGCATCCGACCAACGGCTGCCGCCGGCGAGCACGATCGGGCGCTTTGCTGCCCACAGCATCTTCTGCAAGCGGCTCATGTCCGTAAGGCCGGGCCAGATTTCGACCGGCTCATAGGCTGTGGCGTCCGGGGTAACGACGCGCTCGGTGAGCATATCTTCCGGCAGCGCCATCACCACCGGACCGGGGCGACCGTTGCAGGCGGTATGGAAAGCCCGCGACACCAGTTCGGGAATGCGCGCTGGATCGTCGATCTCGGTCGCCCACTTTGTCATGGTGCCGAAGACGGCGCGGTAGTCGAGCTCCTGGAACGCCTCGCGCTCACGCATGTGGCGTCCGACCTGACCGACGAATACGATCATCGGCGTGGAATCCTGCATGGCTATGTGAATGCCGGCGGACGCGTTGGTAGCGCCGGGACCGCGCGTGACAAAGCAGATACCGGGCTTGCCGGTGACCTTGCCGGAGGCCTCCGCCATCATCGCGGCGGTGCTTTCGTGACGGCAGACGGTCAGCTTGATGTCGCTGTCGTAGAGGGCATCGAGCGCGGCAAGATAGCTTTCCCCCGGCACACAGAAAGCGTGTTTGACGCCGTGGATGGCCAGCTGGTCGATCAGGATCTGGCCGCCGGTGCGGGTGCCGTCATTGCTGCGCATAGAGAACTCCGCCTGAATGTGGCGGGCTTTATAGACGATGCCTGCGGCTACGCGAACCCTCCTTCGTCATGCGCAGGCTACCGCCCGCGCATGACGGGGCAAGAATTTATGCCTTCGGATGGATTTTCGGCATCGGGATCGGCGGCGACCAGGCGGTCGGGATCATCTGGGTGTTTTTCTGCGAGATGATGTTACCGGCCTTGGCGTTCTCCGCGACGTAGATCGCCCAATCCGGGTCCTTGGCCATGGCGGCGCGCTTCTGCTCGCGGTCGGCGGCGCTTGCGTAGGCCCAGATATGGGTGAAGCAATTCAGTTCGCCAGTTTCGGCAACCGCATAGCAAAGCGGCTCGCCCATGTAGCGAAGCTGCACCGGATAGCCGTATTTCTTATAGAGTTCGAGCTGCGCCGGCACGCGGCCCGGCAAGCACGTATAGGTGCGGACATCCAAGAGCACGGTGGCTTCTCCTCAGAACAAGCCGCTTCAATGGCGGCGGATGCCGCGCACTCTTTCGAGCCCCCGAGCGGCGGTCAATAGACTTGACGCAAAGCTTTGAGACTATGAAATCAGCGCTGCCACCCGCCGGAACGATACGACGACCGCGGAGGAAGACCGCGTGCAAAAGTTGATTCAATCGGCCGGCGCACCAGCAGGTTCGTTCTCGTGAACACGCCTCTGCGAGCGCTGTTCGGCCGGCTTCTTGTAGTGCGAAAGATTGCTCGCGGTGTTGACCAGCGCAAGGTGAGAAAATGCCTGCGGGAAATTTCCCACCGCGCGGCGTGCGCGCACGTCGTACTCCTCACTTAAAAGACCGAGATCGTTGCGCAGCATCAGCAGGCGTTCGAACAGGCGGCGCGCTTCGTCGTGACGGCCAAGCATCAGGTAAGCGTCGGCAAGCCAGAAACTGCAGGCAAGGAATACGCCCTCCCCGGCGGGCAAGCCGTCCTCCGCCCGGGCGCTATCGTAACGCAACACCAGCCCATCAACGACCAGTTCGCGTTCTATCGCGGCCACCGTACCGCGAATACGCTCGTCATCGGGCGGCAGAAATCCAATCGCTGGAAGTAAAAGCAGGCTGGCATCGAGGTGCTCCGAACCGTAAGCACGCGCAAAGCTGCCCTTCGCAACGTTAAAGCCTTTCTTGCAAACATCGGCATGTATTTCGTCGCGAATGTCACGCCATCGCTCAACTGGTCCTGGCAATTCGTACAACTCGGCACTCTTGACCGCGCGATCGAACGCGACCCAGGCCATTGCCTTGGAATGCACGAAGTGCTCCCGCCCGCTGCGCACCTCCCAAATGCCTTCGTCCGGATCGCGCCATATCTTTTCGAGATGTACGAGGAATTCGCGCTCCAGTTCCCAGCCATACGCTACGGCGCCTAACCCGCCCTCGCGCGCCTGGTGCAGCGCATCCATAACCTCGCCAAAAATATCGAGCTGAAGTTGCGTGTGCGCAGCATTGCCGATGCGCACCGGCTTTGACTCTTCGTAACCGGCGAGCCAAGGCACCTCCCATTCTGTCAGCCGGCGCTCACCACGAATGCCGTACATCGTCTGGACCTGATCAGGACTGCCGGCGGCGGCGCGCAGCAACCATTCGCGCCACATTCCAGCTTCCTCGTAATAGCCACCATTCATCAGCGCCAGCAGCGTCAATGTCGCGTCGCGCAGCCAACAATACCGGTAGTCCCAATTGCGCGTGCCGCCGAGCGATTCCGGCAATGACGTTGTCGCAGCCGCGACCATGCCACCGGTCGGACCGTAGGTCAGCGCCTTAAGGGTAATCAGCGAGCGCGTTACCGCCTCGTCCCATGGGCATTTTATTTTGTTGCGGCCCGCCCACTCCTCCCAATAACGCTCGGTGACGGCAAGCTGTTCTTCGGCATCGACTGCCTCTGGCAGTTCTTCATGCGAGGGCAGATAGGACAAGCAAAAGCTTTTCTTTTCGCCGGCCTCGATGCTGAAGTCGCCGACCGTCCGAAAATGTTCGCCGCGAAACGGCACCGACGAATGCAGTACCACCATGTCGGGACCGGCCACCGCACGCATCGTGCGGTTATCGACGCGCGTCACCCACGGTACCGTCGCGCCATAACCGAAGCGAATGATCAGTTCGCCATGCAGTTCAACCTTGCCACGTTCGCCGATGACAATTCGAAACAAGTGCGAATTGCTCTGGCGGGGCGGCATGAAGTCGATGAGCGTTGCAGTGCCGGTTTCGGTTTCGAACCGGGTTTCAAGTATCAGCGTGTCGGGGCGATAGCGCCGCGTGATTTTGGCGTTCGGATTCTTGGGTGCGATCTGCCAGCGTCCATTTTCCGGTGTGCCGAGCAGGGCCGCGAAGCAGGCGTCGGAATCGAACCGTGGCCAGCATAGCCAATCAATCGACCCATCACGGCCAATCAGGGCAGCCGATCCGAGGTCACCGATCATGGCGTAGTCTTCGATCTTCAAACTCATGATGGCATCAGGCTCCGAAATCCAGGACGACCTTGATGTCGCCATCGCGCTTCTCAAAAGCTTCATGCCAACGCGACAGCGGCACCCGGCGGGTGATCAGGCGCTCAAGCCAGTTCCTGTCGGCCTTGGCGAGCGCTTCCGCGGCTGCTTGATAGTGACGACGGTTGGCGTTGACCGAGCCAAATACAACATGGTTTTCCAGAACCATGGTGCGGTTGAGTTCGCCGATGTCGAAATCAAGTTTGTAGCCGCCCGACGAAACTCCCGCGAGGCAGACGATGCCGTCCGGCGCGGTACGGCCCATGACATCAAGCACGACGGCGGCCGCGCCGGTACATTCAATGACGATATCGGGCGCAAGCGTGCCGAGCTCCGTGTGATAGATCGCACCGAGCGCGCGCACGAGTTCGGGCTTTGTGCCGCTTTGCGCCCGGTCGAAGACGTGAACCTCAAGCCCGCGTTGAATACCAAGCAGAGCTGCCAATAGGCCGACAGGACCTGCACCCGTAACAAGCGCGACGCGCGGCCGCCAAAACGCCGAGCGCGCGCCGATCCGCATAATGTGCTCCCAAGCCTTGGCAACGACACTGGTAGGCTCGAGCAAAACGCCCAGATGCTCGAGCGAAGGATCCAGCGCAATCAGAAAATCCGTCTCGACACGAAATTGTTCGGAGCCGTAACCATTGCGCTCCTTGATGCCCCGCTCGGTATACTTTCCGTTACGGCACATATCCCACTCGCCTGCGGCACAGGCCGGGCACGGCACCGGGTCCGGACGGCGAACAATGCCGACCACGAGATCGCCGCGCTTTAACTGGCTGTTTGCAGGCACCGCTTCGACGCGCCCGAGCGATTCATGCCCAATAATAAGATGCTCGCTGCCGGGCGGCGCCCAGCCATAGTCGCCAGCAATGATTTCGCGGTCGGTGCCGCAAATTCCGAGGGCAATCGTCGTCACCAAAATGTCGCCGTCGCCCGTTGGGGGCGATGAAACGTCTGTGAGTGCAATGGAATTTTTCTTGCCGGGCAGGACCGTTAACGCGCGCATAAGGCGGCAACCTCAGGGATTGTCGCCCCGCCTGCGGAACTAACTTAGTCCGGGCCAAAAAGTTCAACTTCGAGATTTGGCGAGAACGCCCCTACCCGGGAGCGGCCATCGGCATCGATAGCTATGCGCCAGACGACCCGCTGCTGCGCAGACGCCGCCGTTTGCCGCCCTCGCCAAATCAGGGCATAGCTTCGCGATATTTCATTCCTACTGGTTCTCTTTATGAACGCCGTTGCCAAAGGCCGATTTCTCTCCACACGGCAATTCGCCGTGTTCCTCACTGGCTTTTGTTGCTTCATCAATCTGTACTCGCCGCAGGCGATCCTGCCTCTGCTGTCGATTGAAATGGCCGTGACCGCGGCCGGCGCCACGGCCGTCGTCACCGCCAGCACTTTCGCCGTGGCCATGACCGCGCCTTTCACCGGCGCCGCCGCCGACGTCATCGGCCGCAAGCGCGTCATCGTCGCGGCGATGCTCCTGGTCACGATCCCGACACTGATGTCGGCGCTCGCACCGACATTGCCGGAAATCGTGTTCTGGCGCTTCGTGCAGGGCCTGGTGCTGCCGCCGATCTTCGTCGTCATCATCGCCTATATCGGCGACGAATGGCCGCGCGCTGAAGCCGCGACCGCCACCGGCATCTATACCTCCGGCGCCAGCCTCGGTGGTTTCGGCGGCCGTTTCATCACCGGCATATTCTCCGACATCATCGGCTGGCGTGGCGGGATGATGGTGCTTGCCGCCATCACACTGGCCGGCGCCCTCGCGGTGGCGCTACTGCTGCCGCCCGAAAGGAAATTCGTCCGTTCCGAAGGCTTCGGGACAGCGCTCAAGCAGATGGTGCGGCACTTCCGCAATCCGCAACTGATCGCGACTTACGCGGTCGGCTTCGGCGTGCTGTTCAACTTCATCGCCACCTTCACCTTCATTAGCTTCCGGCTTGCGGCCGCGCCCTACAATCTGTCGGCCACCGCGCTCGGCCTCATCTTCGTCGTCTACCTGCTCGGCGCGGTGCTCACACCGCTGACCGGCATTGTCATTTCGCGCTTCGGCCGCCGCCACTTCATGGTGGTCAATTTCGCAGTGTGGGGTGTCGGCCTCGCACTGACATTGGCCGATCCGCTCTGGATGATCCTGCTCGGACTGGCGCTGTGCGCGGCCTGCGGTTTGATCACGCAGGCGACCTCGACCGGCTACGTCACCATCACCGCACAATTTGGCCGCTCGTCGGCGGTCGGTCTTTATGTGACGAGCTTCTATCTTGGCGGCAGCTTTGGCGGCGCACTCGGCGGCTTCGTCTGGACGCACGGCAATTGGCCGGCCGTCGCCGCGATGTGCGGTATCGCGCTAGCGATCATGGCGTGCATTGTGTTCTTTGCCTGGGCCAAGCACGTAGCGCCCGCATCGCAAACGACGGCGATCGAGCCGCCGTGACCTAGTTCGCGGGAGCGCGATTGCTCAGCATATACTGGCGGAGCGCGCCAAGCCAGACCGCGAAGCCGCCGGTTTCGAGCTGCTTGACGATGCGGTCTCGGTCTTCGAGCAAGCAGTCGAACGTCGCCCACCATTCAACGAACGCCTTGCCGGTCTCGGTCACCGGCGTGATGCGGATGGTGGCGGCGAAATCCTGCACTGGAATCGACGGCTCGCCGACAAAGCCGTAGCTGTATGACCGCTCAACGTCGGAATGCGCGCGCAAGATCTGCCGCAGCACCTTAGCCCCGGTATCGACGCGGCGAATGCTGCCAACCTGGTCGCCTTTGCGACCGTCCTCGATGATCGTTTCGGCTTTGACCCCCGCCCAGGAATAATGATCGAACATGCGGATCACCGACCAGACGTCGTCTGCGGAATGATCGAGCACGGTGCTGTAATAGGCTTTGGCCATTTCCCTGTCCTCGCGTGACTGAACGTACGCAGGACATAAAAACTGCAAACGCCGCCAGCCACCCGTTTCCTGATTTCACACTTGGGAACTTGGGTGCCAAAGCGGCATATAGCCGGCCACGAGTACCTTGAGCATCGACGGTGGCGTCAGCACGTCGACTTGAATTCCGCGCGGACGAGGCTGCGGCGTGTCGTAGCCCTTAGGCGACCAGCGCAGCAAATGCTTGCCGTGCAAGGCTAAAGCTTCGCCGTCGTGCACGATCATCGCGCCATCCGGCAGATCGTCAATGACGCGGCGATGCAGACATTTCTGTTTGCCGTCGAGGCGTTCGGCATGGAGAACCACGTCCATCGCCGGAGCGCTCGCACGCTTGGACTTGCCGGAAAATAACATCGCAAAACGGTCTGCATCCGTCCGGCGGCATTCGAAGCACGGCCGGTGCCCGGCGGCGAGGGCCGTGACTTCGTCGAGAAAAAACAACTCGGTATAGCTGTCGCCCCAAACCTTGCGATGACGCTCCTTGAAGTCGAGAACGCAGCAAATCCATTGCCGTGAGGCCCAGCGGCGCGCCGAAAGCTTTTTGTCCGCGTCATGAATTCGCCCGCCGCGATTACCCATCAACATTCCGCGCGCGGGCGACACGAACAGATTGCCAAAAGGATCGACGCGGCTTTGAAGGGGCATGCGTTATGTTAGCACGCTGCCTAAAGTCCCGCAGCGCGGGACAAAGCTGCAACCGCGACGCCCGCCACCACCGCGGCGAAATCGTTGCGCACGATCAGCATTGCCGCCGCGGCAGCCAGCACCGCCATTATGGCGCTGACGCCGCCATGCAGCAGGATCGGCGCCACGGTCGCTGCGATGACGGCACCGGGCATCGACTCGAGGATTTTGCGCAGGCGCGGCCCAATGGTGACGCGGCCGAGCAGCCAAAAGCCGCCGGCGCGCGTGGCGTAGACGACGAGCGTCATCGCCAGCAGCAGACCGAGAAAACCGGCGGGGTCACTTTCGATCATCGATGAAGCCTCCCGCCACGGAGCCCGCGAGCGCGCCCGCAATCAGGTACCACATGCCACCGAACACGAAGTCGACAGCGATGGCGACACCGCCGCCGACGATCATGCCGGCCGAAGCGCGCATACCGCGCCACATCGAGATGAGCATCGCGGTGAAGAACGCCGGCATCACCATGTCGATGCCGAAGGTGTGCGGATCGCCGATCGAGGTGCCGAGCGCGTAGCCGGCCGCGGTCGATATGATCCAGAC
>DASYCM010000253.1:0-4913 GCA_036500165.1 Pseudolabrys sp. | reverse complement strand
CAGGCCGCGAATGTGATTGTGCACATCGATCGCCGGCTTCGACCAGTCGATGCGCGTCTCGTCCTTGCTGATTTTCGCGGCGTAAGTGACGCCGGGTTCCGGCTGCGGCGTCAAAGCCAGCGTGCCGCGTTCAGCCGCCGCTAGCGCGCGCGGCATGGCGTCGGCGCCGAGCTGCGCCAGCGCGTCGTGCAGATCGCCCGCGATCGTGTCGGCGGCGACCGGCACGCGTTCCATGAGCGCCATCGCACCAGTGTCGAGGCCCTCATCCATCTGCATGATGGTGACGCCACTTTCCTTGTCACCAGCCATGATGGCGCGATTGATGGGCGCGGCACCGCGCCAACGCGGCAGGATCGAGGCATGCACGTTGAAGCAGCCGAGCCGTGGCGCTTCGAGCACCGCTCTCGGAAGGATAATTCCATAAGCAACGACGACGGCCGCATCGGCGTTGAAGGCCGCGAATTCGGCCTGTGCCTCGGGCGTCTTGAGCGACTTCGGCGTGAGCACCGGAATGCCGAGCGCATGTGCTTCTCGCTCTACCGGCGTCGGCACCAGCTCAAGCCCGCGCCGTCCGCCGGGCTTGGGCTCACGCGTGTAGACGGCCACGATCTCATGACCGGCCGCGTGCAACGCCAGCAGCGTCGGCACCGAGAAATCGGGCGTGCCCATGAAGATCAGGCGCAGCGGCATGAGCAATCCCTAATCCGTCATCCTGAGGCGCGAACGAAGTGAGCCTCGAAGGATGAACGGCCGATCTGTTTGAACAATCAGGCCGTCGCCCCTCGCGGGCCGCGCTGCGCACGGCCACCGAGGGTGACGGATCACTAGCCGATATGATGCGACGGTTCTTTGTCGTTGGCGAGCGGGTTGCCGTCACCCTTCTTCGCCGCCTTCTTGAACTTCTTCATCACCATGTCACGCTTGAGCTTGGAAATATGGTCGATGAACAGAACGCCGTTGAGATGGTCGATCTCGTGCTGCAAACAGGTCGCGAGCAGGCCGTCGGCCTCGATCTCGTGTTCCTTGCCGTCGAGGTCGAGATACTTGACCTTGATCTTCTCCGGCCGCTCGACCTCTTCATAATATTCGGGGATCGACAGGCAGCCTTCCTCGTAAACCGATTTTTCGGCTGACGCGCCGACGATTTCCGGATTGATGAAGACCTGCGGCTGAGGCGCCTCTTCCTTGCCGGCGAGATCCATGGTGACCACGCGCGTCGGCACGCCGATCTGGATCGCGGCAAGGCCGATGCCGGGCGCGGCGTACATGGTCTCGAACATGTCGGCGACCAGCGCCCGCACCTCGGCGTCGATCGCCTTCACCGGCTCGGATTTCGCACGCAGGCGCTTGTCGGGAATGATGAGAATGTCGCGGAGTGCCATGGCCCGCGATTTAAGGGGTGTCTAAGGTCCGGTCAATGTGGCGTTTCCCACCGATTCAAGCCAGTTCAGGCCTCTTGAGCCGCTTCGATAACCGCGCTAATGTTCCTGTTTCGTTCTAGTGTTTCCGAATCACGGTATAAGCGCGCATGTCTGAAACCATCCTCATCGTCCTCGGCCTGATCATTGCGATTGGGGTTGTCGCCATCATCGTTCTGCTGCTGCGCCCGCGTGAAGCGCTGGTGGCCGATCCAGCCGCTGAGGAGCGGCTGGTCGCACTCAATGCACGGCTCGATGCCATGGGCGGCTGGCTGCAGAATTCGCACACACAATTGCAGCAAACCGTGAACACCCGACTCGACGCGGTGACGCAGAACATCGGCGAGTCATTAAAGACAACGGCCAAGAACACCACCGACCATCTACAAACCTTGCACGCACGGCTGGCGGTGATCGACTCGGCGCAGAAGAACATTACCGACCTCGCCTCGTCGGTAAATTCGCTGCAGGGCGTGCTGAGCAACAAGCAGTCGCGCGGCGCTTTCGGCCAGGGTCAGCTCGAAGCAATCATCGCCGACGTCCTGCCGAAGGGCGCCTATGAATTTCAGTACACCCTGTCGAACCGCACGCGTCCGGACTGCGTGGTGTTCATGCCCGATTCCGGGCCGCTGATTATCGACGCAAAGTTTCCGCTTGAAGCCATGACCGCGCTACACGCCGCGGAGACCGATGAAGAACGCAAGCTCGCGGTCGCTCGCGTGCGGCAGGATATCGGCAAGCACGTCGCCGATATTGCCGGCAAGTATCTGCTTCCCGGAGAAACTCAGGACATCGCACTGATGTTCATTCCGTCGGAGTCGGTCTATGCCGACCTGCACGAGCAATTCGACGATCTGGTGCAGAAGGCACAGCGCAGCCGCGTCATGATCGTGTCCCCGACACTGATGGTGATGGCGATCCAGGTCATCAAGCAGGTGCGCAAGGACGCCGAAATGCGCGAGGCCGCCGACCAGATCCGCACCGAGGTCGGCATGATGATGAAAGATGTCAGCCTGCTCAGCGACCGCGTACGCAAGCTGCAGGGCCACCTCAACCAGACCAACGGCGACATCGACGCCATCCTTATCTCGACCGGCAAGATCGAAAAGCGTGCCGGCAAGATCGAAGGTCTGGACTTCGAGGCCGACGGCCCCCACAGCGCCGACGTCATTCAGGCGCCGATCCGCAAGCTGGGTGCAGCGGAGTGAGATTGCGCAACCGCACATACCGAACCTTCCCTCTCCCCGCTTGCGGGAAGAGGTGAAGAAAGAGCAGCATGACTTCTCCTACCGCTTCACCGCCAAAATCATCATTCCTCGACACGCTCACGGTCTATCTCAAGCCGCGTGTGCTGATCGTGCTCTTCCTCGGCTTCTCGGCCGGCCTGCCGCTCGCGCTGTCAGGCTCGACGCTGCTGTTCTGGGCGGCGGAAGTCGGCGTCGACCTCAAGACCATCGGTTTGTTCGCGCTGGTCGGCACGCCTTACACCCTCAAATTCCTGTGGGCGCCGATCGTCGACGCGCTCGACGTGCCTATTCTCGCGCGCTGTCTCGGCCGGCGGCGCGGCTGGCTGCTGCTGACGCAACTCCTGCTGATCGCGGCGATCCTGCTCCTCGGCATCAGCGATCCGGCGTCCGCGCCCGGCCTCGTCGCGATCGGCGCGCTGATGGTCGCAACGGCGTCGGCGACACAGGATATCGTCATCGACGCCTTCCGCATTGAAAGCCTGAACGAAAACGAACAGGCGGCCGGCATGGCGTCCTACGTAGCCGCCTATCGCGTCGGCATGCTCGTATCGAGTGCCGGCGCGCTCTACGTCGTCAGCGGATTCGAAGCGCTCGGCTTCACCAAGTCAGGCGCCTGGAGCGCGGGTTACGCTGCGATGGCCGTGCTGATCGTCATCGGCATCCTGACGACGTTGATCGCGACCGAGCCCGAGAAGACCAGACAGGCCGACGCCATTCACGAGCGCGAAAGGCCGTTACAACGCCTCAAGCGCACAATCTCCGGCGCGTTCGTCGACTTCTTCCGGTACGACGGCATGTTCATCGCCGTCGCCGCGCTCGTCTTCGTCGTGCTGTTCAAGCTCACCGACGCGCTCGCCGGCGTCATGACCGGCCCCTTCGCCGTCGAGCTTGGGTTCTCGCGCACCGAATACGCCAACATCGTCAAAGGCGTCGGGCTTATCGCCTTGCTCGCGGGTGGCTTCGCTGGCGGGTATATCGCGCGCGCTTTGCCGCTGGCGGCGAGCCTGTGGATCGGCGGCATCCTGCAGTCGGTCGCCAATCTTTCCTTTTCGTGGCTCGCGCTGGCCGGTCATGACCTGCTGTGGCTTACGGTTGCCATCACAGTCGAGAATTTTACCAGCGCCATCGGCACCGTGATGTTCGTGGCCTATCTCTCGGCGCTGTGCCGCAACCCGCTGCACACGGCGACGCAATATGCCTTGCTCACCGCGCTTGCCGCCATCGGCCGAACTTATTTATCCGCCGGGGCCGGCTATCTCGCGTCTGCAACGGGATGGGCCTGGTTCTTCGCGATCTGCGCGCTGGCCGGCATTCCGTCGCTGCTGTTGCTGGCGTGGCTTCAGGCGCGCGGGCACTTTGAGCGGCTCGCGGTCAAGAAAAACGATTAACGGGCGGGCGTCTCGGCGAGGTGCCATTGGAACAAGACGGCGTCGCCGACGTGCCACGCCGTTTCCGAACATGCCAGGTCTTCAGTGACCACCGCGACCTTCTTGCCGAGCAGCTTTTTCAGGCTCGCTTCTTTCGGTTTGTCGTTCATGACGACGAGATGAAAGGTTTTAGGTGGGCCGTCGCAGAAGTCGTCCTCCTTCGCGAACGGCTTCGGCGTGTCGACGACGACCTGAAACGCGCGCAACAACGTGCCGTTCGGATGCCGCGTCTCAACCAGCCGCAGCTTACCGGTGATCGTATCGCCGACTTTGAGCGTGTCTTTGGACGATTCCTGAGCCTGCGCGGCGCTTGCGGCCACAAAGACAAAAAGGGCGACGAACAGGTTTCGCATCAGAACAATGTCCTCTGCTTGATTGCGGCCGACAACGTGCCTTCGTCGAGATAATCCAGTTCGCCGCCGACCGGCACGCCATGCGCCAGCCGCGTCACCTTCACGTTGGCGCCCTGCAGCAGCTCGGTAATGTAATGCGCCGTGGTCTGGCCGTCGACTGTGGCGTTGAGCGCCAGGATGACTTCCTTGATCGGCTCAGCATGCACGCGCGAAATGAGCGCGTCGATGGTCAGGTCCTGCGGGCCGACGCCGTCGAGTGGCGACAACGTGCCGCCGAGCACGTGATAGCGGCTGTTGACCGCGCTGGCGCGCTCCAGCGCCCACAGGTCGGCGACGTCCGCGACAACGACGATGATCGATTCATCGCGCCGTACATCGGTGCACACCGTGCATGGATCGTGCGTATCGATATTACCGCAGGTCTTGCAGACGACGATCTTGTCCATCGCAATCTGCAAGGCGCTGGTG
>DASYCM010000252.1:0-4399 GCA_036500165.1 Pseudolabrys sp. | reverse complement strand
GGTATTGATGCCCGTGGCCATCGAGTCGAGCAGACTGTTCAAATCGTTTGCGCGGTTATCGAGACCCTGAGCGGTGAAGAAGTTATTCGGATTGTCGAGAGCTGAGTTAACGCGCTTACCCGTGGCAAGCTTGGTCTGGGTAGACGTGATCAGGTCCGACGTTTGCTGCAGCTGCAGCAGGTTCGAGCGAACGCCCGAAGAGAGAACAATGTCAGACATCTTAGTACCTTTCTGGGTCCATTTGCCGTACTGGCAGTTACGCGGACGACCCCGTGGATCGGCACTGTCTTCGCACGTTCACAAAAACAAGACGTCAAGTTTGTTGGTTAATCTCCAGAGCGCATTTGTTGGTTAATTGCTTCAACGCATTGATTTTATTGGCGGTAGAAAACGTGGTGAATCTATTGGCGATCTGGATTAACCATCACGAGAAAAACGTGACGGTGAAAATCGCAGCAATGATGTCGTGTGATTAGACGCGCTTATTCAAGAACGCGTCGACTTCCGCGCGCGTCGGCGCGCCCATGAGTCCGCCGAAATGCAAACACTTGAGCGCGGCTGCCGCCGCGGCGAAACGCAATGACTTCACTATGTCGCCGCTCTCGACGAGCGCGAACGCGAAGCCGCCGTGAAATGTGTCGCCGGCACCAAGCGTATCGACCGCTTCGATCTTGAATGCATCCATATGGCGAAGGTCATCGCCGTCGATCCAGTAGACGCCCTCGGGACCATTGGTGACGGCGAGAAAGCCCTTGAAGCTTTCGCCTAGCTTGCGCAATGCGTCGCGCAGATCCTTGATGCCTGTCGTGCCGCGAATGGCGTCGGCGGATGCGATGACGTGAGAACAGGCTTGAAACAACGGATCGTCGGCGGGCGTCGCCTTGTCGAAGTCGAGCACGCGCGGAATGTTTCGTGCCCTGGCGGCGAGGCAGATCGGCAGGCTGATATTGCTGTAGCGATTGTCGAGCATGACGGCGTCGACATCGGCGACCGCGCCCGCCGGATCGGCCGGCGTTGCGCCGTAGAGACCGCCGGTGCGCAGGGTCGCTATCATCTTTTCGCCAGAGGCATCGATCATGATGAGCGAAGCGGACGAGCGCGCGCCCTCGACGCGGATCGCGCGGCTGACGTCGATCTTTTCCGACGCGAAAGTCTTGATGATGGTGTTGGCGACGTCGTCGTCCATGCCGCCGAGTGCACCGATATAACTTGTCCTAGCGCCGAGCCGCGCGATGGCTACGGCAGCATTGCCGGCCTGACCGCCGCTGGTGACGACGAAGTCGGTGGCGCTGACCTTTTCTCCGGGTGACGGGAATTTATCGACCCGCATCACGATGTCCTGCACCGCGCCGCCGGCGCACAGGATTTTCGGGGACGCATTACTCAAAGCTGGCGTCGTCCTCTACCCAGGCGCGGATAATGTGGTGCGCGATCGCCACCGGCGGCGGCGTGGTCAGCCCATCGGGATGTTTGCGCATCAGCATGGCCGCAATCTCATCCTTGCTAAACCACCGGGCGTCCTCAAGTTCCTCGCGGTCGATGGTTATTTCGCGGCTTAGCGCCTGCGCATGGCAGCCAATCATCAGCGATGACGGGAATGGCCAGGGTTGCGAGCGGAAATATTTTACCTTGCCGCAGATGATGCCGGCTTCCTCGCGGGTTTCGCGATGCACGGCGTCCTCAAACGATTCTCCCGGCTCGATGAAGCCGGCGAGACAGGACCACATGGTTGCTGCGAAGCGGGGCGAGCGCCCGAGCAAGCAGTTATCGCCATCGACGATCAGCATGATGACGACAGGATCGGTGCGCGGGAAATGCTGCGTCTTGCAGTTCGGGCAATCGCGACGCCAGCCGCCGTCAACGGCGTTAGTGGCCGCGCCGCAATTCGAGCAGAAGCGATGCTTGGCATGCCAATGCAGTACTGCCTTGCCTTCGGCAATGGGCGGCAGATGGTCGGCATCGACCAGGCCCTGCACGGCGATCGAGCGCAGATCGGTGATGAGCAGGTCGTCACGCGCTTTCAGCGCTTCGGCGGCTTCCGGCGCGATACCGAACGCAAAGTGTCCTGCTTCATCGAGGTGGCCGAGGAATACCGTTTCCGTCGTCGGCGCCAGCGCGCGCGCCTCAGTCAGTGTGAAGAGCGGATCGCTGAGTGGTGCGCCCTTTTTGGCGACGATCATCTCGCCACCGATGACGTAGGCGCCGGCTTTGGCGCCTGACAGCATCGCGTCTAATGCAGCCGCGTCGCGGCGGCGCTCGGCGGCGCGTTCGAGGCGGTTTTCGGCGTAGCCGAGGCGGGGTTTAGGTCCGAGATCGGGGCGAAGGGGCATGTGAGGCGGAAAGTCGCACGATGAATGGGGAAGCGCAACGTGGGAAGCCAGGACTCTCCCCTTCGGCGCAAGCGGGAATCACAACTTCAGTTCGTGCCGCAGTTTGTTGATGAGAACATTACGTGCGGCAGGCTCGTACGGTACTGGCTTTGCCAGTCCCCAGACCGGCTTCGGCCAAGTGGCGTCGGTCGAACTGCGGCCGATCACGTGAACGTGCAGTTGTTTCACCACGTTGCCGATCGCCGCAATGTTGAGTTTCTCGAAGGTGGCGACGGCTTTGAGCGCGCGCGCTGCGGCATCGATCTCGCCCAGAAGCTGTACCTGCTCGTTGGGGTCGAGATCGATAATCTCCGACACGGCCGGAATGCGCGGCACCAGGATCAGCCACGGGTAATTGGAGTCGTTTTCCAAGAGCACGCGCGATAGCGCCAGGTCGCCGATCTCGGTGGTAAGTTCGGAGAGTTTCGGGTGCAGCGACCATGTCATGTGAGTGCCTGAAATTATTGAGTTATTTAGGACGATTCTTTCGGAGGAAACCTAGCAGAGCGCCGCGCCCGATGCTTGCTTTCCGCCTCTATTGGCCCGATATAGGTGGCGGGAGGTTGGCAGTGGACGTACCACTCGCCAACCGGGTCAGATCCGGAAGGAAGCAGCCCTAACGAGCACGGGCGGGTCGCTCGTCAGCCTCCCACCTAATTTTTCCGCGAGCGAAGCGTTGAGTTCGGGCGCCGTGCGCGGATCAAGTGCGTTGGGCGGATGGCACGATGAACGAGCAGACCAAAGCCCCGGAACAAGCAGGCAGCGTCGGTCTGGATCTCGGCAGCGCGCCCGCCGAGGGCGGCGGCTACCGCGTGCTCGCGCGCAAATATCGTCCCGCCAGTTTCGAAGACCTGATCGGCCAGGACGCGATGGTGCGCACCATCTCGAATGCGTTCGAGAGCGGCCGCATTCCGCAGGCATGGATCCTCACCGGCGTACGCGGTGTCGGTAAGACGACGACCGCGCGCATTCTGGCTCGAGCGCTGAACTACGAATTGCCGGACGGCTCGGTGAAGGGCCCGACCATTCATATGCCGGTGATGGGCGTTCAGGATCAGGCCATCATCGAAAGCCGGCACATCGACGTGCTGGAGATGGATGCGGCCTCGCATAACAGCGTCGACGACGTGCGCCAGATCAACGACGCGGTGCGCTATGCGCCCGTGTCGGCGCGCTACAAGGTCTACATCCTCGACGAAGTTCACATGCTGTCGGGTGCGGCGTTCAACGCGCTGCTCAAGACGCTGGAAGAGCCGCCGCCGCACGCTAAGTTCATTTTCGCCACGACCGAAATCCGTAAAGTGCCGGTGACGGTGCTGTCGCGCTGTCAGCGCTTCGACCTGCGGCGCGTCGATGCGGCGCTGCTGGTGCAACATCTTGCTGGCATCGCGACCAAGGAAAAGATCGAAGTCGAGCCGGCGGCGCTGGCATTGGTTGCCCGCGCGGCGGAAGGCTCGGTGCGCGACTCACTCTCATTGTTCGATCAGGCCATTGCCCATGCCGCCGGTCCGGTGCGCGCCGAAGACGTGCGTCAGATGCTCGGTCTTGCCGACCGCGTTCGCGTCGTCGATCTGTTCGAGTCGCTGATGAAGGGCGATGTCGCTGCCGCGCTTACCGAATTGCGCGCGCAGTACGATATCGGTGCCGATCCGGCGGTCATCCTCAGCGATCTCGCCGAGTTCACGCATTTCGTGACCCGCGTCAAAGTCGTGCCGAATGTGGCCGACGACGTATCGCTGTCAGAAGCCGAGCGTGTGCGCGGCCGTAGCTTTGCGACGCAACTGTCGATGCGCGTGCTGTCGCGCACCTGGCAGATGCTGCTGAAGGGGGTCAGCGAAGTGCAGGCCTCGGGCCGTCCGGTCGCCGCCGCCGAAATGGTGCTGGTGCGCATTGCCTATGCCGCCGATCTGCCGACGCCGGATGAAGTCGTGCGCTCGCTCGGCGATGGCGGCGGGTCTTCTTCCGCGCGGTCATCCGGCAATGGCGCGTCGGCGTCGTCCGGAGCTTCCGCTTCGTCGCAAGGTTTTGCG
>DASYCM010000251.1:0-11105 GCA_036500165.1 Pseudolabrys sp. | reverse complement strand
CATCCGTCGCGTCCAGTTGAGCAGGCTCGACGGATTGCGCGATTGCGCCTCTACATTGACGGCGCCCAGACCGTAGATCGGGTCTTGATTCGGCGGCAGGTAGAGCCGGCTGGGATCGGCGCGCGAAAAACCGCCATTGCGGTCCGACGACCACTGCATCGGCGTGCGGACGCCGTCGCGATCGCCGAGATAGACATTGTCGCCCATGCCGATCTCGTCGCCATAGTAGAGGACCGGCGTGCCCGGCAGGGCCAACAGCAGCCCGATCATCAACTCGATCTTGCGCCGGTCGTTGTCGAGCAGGGGCGCCAGGCGGCGGCGGATACCGAGGTTGAGCCGCATGCGCGGGTCGGATGCGTAGGTCTTCCAGAGTTCGTCGCGCTCATGGGCCGTCACCATTTCGAGCGTCAGTTCATCGTGATTGCGCAGGAACATCGCCCACTGGCAGTTCGCCGGAATTTCAGGCGTCTGCCGCATGATGTCGGTGATCGGAAAGCGGTCCTCCTGCGCGATCGCCATGTAGATGCGCGGCATCAGCGGGAAGTGGTAGGCCATGTGGCATTCGTCGCCATTGCCGAAATAGGCCTGCACGTCTTCCGGCCACTGATTGGCTTCGGCGAGCAACACACGGCCGGGCGCATAGGCGTCAAGTTCGGCGCGCAGGCGTTTGAGCACCGCATGCGTTTGCGGCAGGTTTTCGTTGTTGGTGCCTTCGCGTTCGCAGAGATACGGCACGGCATCGAGACGGAAGCCATCGACGCCGGCATCGAGCCAGCGTTTCATCACCTGCAGGACGGCGCTGACGACGCGCGGATTGTCGAAGTTCAGGTCCGGCTGGTGGGCAAAGAAGCGGTGCCAGTAAAAGGCATTGGCTTCCGAGTCCCAGGTCCAGTTGGATTTCTCGGTATCGGTGAAAATGATGCGGGTGCCCGCGTATTTCTGGTCGCTATCGCTCCAGACGTACCAGTCGCGCGCGCTCGATCCCTTCGGGCTGCGTTTGGCACGCTTGAACCAGTCGTGCTGGTCCGAGGTGTGATTGACGACGAGTTCGGTGATGACTTTAAGTCCGCGCTTCTTAGCCTCCTGCATGAAGCGGCGGAAATCCTTCAGCGTGCCGAACTGCCGATTGATGTCGCCGTAATCGGCGATGTCGTAGCCGTCGTCGCGGCCGGGGCTCGGGTAGAACGGCAGCAGCCACAGCGTATTGACGCCGAGGTCGCGCAGGTAATCGAGCCGCTCGGTCAGGCCGGCGAAATCGCCGATGCCGTCGCCATTGCTGTCGGCGAAGGCCTTGACGTGAAGCTGATAGACGATGGCGTCCTTGAACCACAGCGCGTCATCCGCGGTCTTGGTGGCGACTTCGATTTCGGGGCGCACGTTCATTTCAAGACCTTAAGCGGTGCAGCGGAAGAGCAGGGCGGGGTCGTTCAGCGGATCGATGCGCAGGCGGATGCCGTTCCACTCGAGCATGTGGCGTTCGCCGGTGACGAGATTTTCGATGGCGCGCACCGGCTTCGTCGCACCGAGCGGGCCGATCTGCATGTCGCCGAAATGCAGCCAGAACTCGTGCGGGTTCGCCGACAGCGCGATGGCGCCGGCGACCGCGTTGGCGCCGTCGACCGATTGCTTGAGGAAGCCGATGACGTTGTCGTCGTTGACCTGGAGGAACCGTAAATCTTGCGTCTGCAACAGCGCGGGATTGGCCCGGCGGATCGTATTGATCCGTTTCAGGTAGTCCTTGATGTTACCGGGCTTGTTCCAGTCGCGATGCTTCAACTCGTATTTTTCCGAGTCGATGTATTCCTCGCGGCCCGGGATCGGCTCGTGCTCGAGCAACTCGTAACCGTTGTAGATGCCGTAGTTCGATGACAGTATCGCTGCCAGCATGGCGCGCGCCTTGAACAGCCACGGCTCGCCGGTCTGCAATTGCACCGGCAGGATGTCCGGTGTGGTGGCGAAGAAATTGGCGCGGTAATACTCTCGCTCCGGATAGCGTGTGAGTTCGCTCAGGTAAGCCTGGATCTCTTCCTTGCCGGTGCGCCAGGTGAAATACGAATAGGATTGCGTGAAGCCGAGCTTGGCCAGTGACTTCATCAGCTTCGGCCGCGTGAAGGCCTCGGCGAGGAAGATGACGTCGGGGTGCTGCGCGTGCACTTCGCGGATCAGCCATTCCCAGAATGGTAGCGGCTTGGTGTGCGGATTATCGATGCGGAAAATTTTGACGCCGCGCGCCACCCAGAACAGAACGATGTCACATAGCGCCATCCACAATGAAATGCGGTCGGCGCAGGTGAAGTCGGGATTGACGATGTCCTGGTATTTCTTCGGCGGATTTTCGGCGTAGCGCATCGAGCCATCGGGCCGCGTCGTGAACCATTCCGGATGCTGCTTCAGCCACGGATGATCCGGCGCGCATTGCACGGCGATGTCGAGCGCGATTTCCATCTTGTGTTGGCGACAGGCTTCGACGAGACGGTCGAGATCGGCGAGCGTTCCCAGCTCCGGATGCACGGCGTCGTGGCCGCCATGCTCGTTGCCGATGGCATAGAAGCTGCCCGGATCGCCGGGCTGCGCGATAACCGAGTTGTTCTTGCCCTTGCGGTTGATATGGCCGATCGGATGAATCGGCGTGAGATAGAGCACGTCGAAACCGAGGTCGGCGATTTCGGGTATGCGGGCGATGCAGTCGTCGAAGGTGCCGTGCTGGCCCGCTACCGGGCTCTGGCTGCGCGGCACCATTTCGTACCAGGCGCCCGAACGCGCGCGTTCGCGGTCGACGGTAAGCGGCAGTGCGTGGCTGCGGCTGAGGTCCGGACGCAGTCCGTCCGCCATTGCCTCGAGAAGAGCGTTGTCCAGCAAGCTCGCAGAATCGCCGGTGTCGGTGAAGCGCTTGGCGGCCTCAGCGAACAACATGCTGGCAGGTTGATCGGGGTTGAGTTCGGCGACGAGGTCGTAGCCCTCGCGCACTTCGAGCGCGACGTTCTGCCCGGCGTCGAGCTTGAGCTTGAACTCCTTGCGCCAGGTCGCGAACTGATCGGTCCAGGCTTCGATACGGTACAGATACGAACCTGGCACTGGCGGCGTGAAGTGGCCGTGCCAGCGGTCGTTGCTGTGCGACGTCATTGGCTCCTGACGCCATTCGGTTTCGTTTTCGGCACGCCAGACCAGCGCGGCGGCGATGACGTCATGGCCCTCGCGAAAAATATCGGCCCAGACCTCAACGATCTCGCCGGCAATGCGTTTAATCGGGTACTGCCCGCCATCGACACGAGGAAATATGTCTTCGATCTTAAAGCGCGGCCCCGTGGGGTCGACCGGTGCCGCCTCCAGCACGCCGTCGAGCGACGAAGGGTTCCAACGCACGCCGGTTTCATGCCCTCCGGATTGCTTCATACTTCCCTACAGACTGCTGTGATTGGACCCTCATGAGAACCGCAGGAAATGCCGAAGGTTCCACGGTGAGCGCGGTCAATTTTCCCTTTAATAAGAAGCTCTTAAATGGATGACCTGGCCGCTCTAGCGGAGAGATATGGCATCGAAACCGGCTACCACGACGTGTTCGGCGGTTGGCACCCGCTGCCGGAAACGACGCTGAACAAGCTTGTTCAGGCTATTGCGGACCCCCGGAATACCCCTGTTCAGGTTTTGCAGGAGGGAAAGACCCACCAGCGCGCGTTCCAGGGCGACGGCCACCGGCATTGGGCGTTGGCGGTTCAGCTTTACGCCGTCCGCTCCCGCCGCAACTGGGGGCACGGCGATTTCACCGATTTGAAGACGCTGGTGCGGCTCGCCGCGCGGCATGGCGCCGCGGCGGTGGGACTTAACCCTTTGCATGCCTTGTTTCCGGATCGCCCGGAACACGCGAGCCCTTACGGGCCCAACACGCGGCTGTTCCTCAACCCGTTTTACATCGATGTCGAGGCGTTGCCGGAATTCCCGACAACGGCGGATCTCGATGCCGATATCGCCACCGCGCGCGCGGGCGAATTGGTCGACTACACCCACGTCGCGCGCGCCAAGCTCAAGGGCCTGCGCATTGCCTTCGATCGTTTTTGCGCGGAAGGCTCAACGGAGCGCCGCGCCGATTTCGAGGCCTTCCGTAACGAGCAGGGCGAGGCGTTGTTATGCTTTGCCTGCTTCGAGGCGCTGCGCATGCTGCATGCGCTAAAGCCGTGGCCGCAGTGGCCGGAGCCGTGGCGCCGGCCCGATACTGCGGCGCTGCATTGCTTCCGCGAACAGCATCGTGACGCCTGCGCGTTTCAGGAATTCATGCAGTGGAATGCCGACCGGCAATTGCGCGACTGTCAGGCGCAAGCGCGCGAACTCGGCATGCTGATCGGCCTCTACATCGATGTCGCCGTTGGCATCGATCCGCACGGCGCCGACGCCTGGGCGCAACAGGATGCAGTACTTGCCGGCGTCTCGGTCGGCGCGCCGCCGGACGAGTTCAATCCGGCCGGTCAGGACTGGGGTCTTGCGCCGATCAATCCGGGCACCATCGCGCATAACGATTTTGCGAGGATGCGGCGGTTGATGCGAGCGGCGATGCGGCATGCGGGCGCGATCCGTCTCGATCACGTCCTCGGCCTCAATCGCATCTTCATGATCCCGCATGGCATGACGCCGGGCGAGGGCGCCTACGTTTGTTATCCTTTCGAGCAGGTGCTCGGCGTCATCGCTCAGGAGAGCAACGACGCGCGCTGCGTCGTCATCGGCGAGGATCTCGGCACCGTGCCGGAGGGTTTTCGCGAAACGCTGTCGCATTACGGCCTGTGGAGCTATCGCGTGATGATGTTTGAGCGCGACCAGCAAGGCCGCTTCCGGCCGCAGGAAAGCTATCCAGCCGAGGCCGTCGCGACCTTCAACACCCATGACCTGCCGACGTATCACGGCTGGCTGACCGGCCATGATCTGCGTGTCAAACACAGTATCGGCTTCGATCCCGGCGAGACCGACGACTCGCGGCACTGGGCGCAGCAGAAATTGCGTGAAGCCCTGCAGGAGCGCGTGCCGGACTTTGCGCCGGACGATTTTGCCGCCGTCGCAGCGTTTCTCGGTGCCGCGCCATCGCTGCTGGTCTGCGTCGCCATCGAGGACATTCTCGGCGTGCTCGATCAGGTCAACATCCCGGGCACCGTCGAACAGCATCCGAACTGGCGGCGAAAATTGCCGGTCGCGCTCGAGGACATGGAAGAGAACGAGGAATTGCGGCGCGTGACGGAAGCGTTCGCGCAGACCGGGCGGGCTACGGCGCGGTAAGGCGCTGCTACGCCCCGTCAGGCGGTCCGAACCAGGTGGCTAGTGCGCTAGCAAGCCCGCGTTGCGTTGGATCTCCCACCCAAGCCACATACCCGTCGGGCCTGATCAACACGGCGGCGGGAACTTCAACCGGACCGATAACCGGAAGCTCCCACGCTCCGGGATATTCCGCGTCGATCAACTGAACTCGATCTTTCCACGGCGCAATGTCGCAAGCGCCGGGCTCTCCCAGATTGAGCAGCACCGGCTTGGCACGATGCAGCAGAGTGAAGAGCCGCAGCGGGCCTTTCGCGACGGTCAAGTCGAGATCGGGCATGCGCCGTCCGAGCAGCGGATGTCCCTCACCGAGATCGTAGTGAATGTCGAGACCGGACATCATTCCGGCGAACCGACGGCGCGGCTCGTCCATGCCGAGAAGCTCGGACATTATATCGCGCAAGGCCTTGGTGCGTTCGTCTTCGCGGCGAAGCACGATCGACGCCATCGTGTTGCGCAACACGCGGGCAGCGACCGGATGGCGCTCGGAGTGATAGGTGTCGAGGAGACTTTCCGGCGACGTTCCCTTGATCACCTGAGCGAGCTTCCATCCCAGATTGACCGCATCGTGCACGCCGGTTTGCAGCCCCTGACCGCCGTCAGGTGGATGCACGTGTGCGGCGTCGCCGGCCAGCAGCACCCGTCCCTTGCGGTAGGCAATGGCTTGCCGGGTCATATCCGTAAACCGGGAGATCGAAGCGGGACTATGGATGCCGTAGTCGGTGCCGTAGACGGCGATGAGCGCCTCGCTGAGATCGCGCAAGCTGGGTTCGGTCGTATGCCCGGCGCGCCGTTCGGTCACCAGCACGCGGACCAGCTTGCCATCCTCCAGCCTGCCGAGAGAATGGATGCCGATAGCGTCGCGGCGGATGCCCCATTCCGGCGGCTCTTCGGACAACTCGGCCTCGGCGATCAAGTTGCTGGTTGTCGGATTCGATCCCGGAAATTCGATCCCGGCGGACTTGCGGATCAGACTGCGTCCGCCATCGCATCCGACCAGATATTTCGCCCGTAAGGAACGACCGTCGCCAAGCTCCGCATCGACGCCGTCGCCATCCTGCGTGAAGCCCTTCACCTCAATGCCGTAGGTGATGGGCACCGCCAATTCTCTGACCCAAGCGGCCAGTATGCGCTCGATATGGCTTTGCCATAGCGCGAGCCCGTAATTGTGCCGGGTGGGAAAGTCACTGATGTCCAAAGACATTGCGGCAAACATGGCAACCTGCGCCACCCGCCCCTGTGCAAGGAATCGATCGGCGATGCCGCGTTGGTCGAAGACTTCAATGGTGCGTGCGTGCAGGCCACCGGAGCGTGAGCCTGTGACCTCCTGATTGGGACGCCGTTCGGCAATGGCGACGTCGATGCCCGCCAGCGCCAACTCGCCCGCCAACATCAGTCCAGTCGGGCCTGCGCCCACGACCAGGACATCGGCATTTGACATGCTCATCAATCGCTCTCGTCATTTTGTAATGAGGACTTAAGCCGGCCTGCTCTAAACCGCCGGCACGCGCCAGATGTCTTCGGCGTATTCGCGGATGGCGCGGTCGGATGAGAACCAGGCCATGTGCGCGGTGTTGAGAATACTCTTGCGCCACCAGTCCGCCGGCGACTGCCACAGCCGGTCGACGTCGCGCTGGGCATTCCAGTAAGCATCGAAGTCGGCTGCGACCATGTAGCGGTCGTAGCCGCGCCAGACATCGACCAGTTGCACATACCGCCCGTGATCGTCCGGTGAAAATTCGCCGGCGCTCAGGCTGTCGAGCGCCTCCTGCAAACGCGACGACGCCGCCACGGCCTCGGCGCCGCTGGCGTATTTCAATTGGCGCTGGGCGACCTCGGCGGCCGTCATGCCGAAGATGAACATGTTATCGAGGCCGACGTTCTCGCTGATCTCGATATTGGCGCCGTCGAGCGTGCCGATGGTCAACGCGCCGTTGAGCGCGAGCTTCATGTTGCCGGTACCGGACGCTTCCATGCCGGCGGTCGAAATCTGCTCGGACAGGTCGGCGGCGGGCACGATCAGTTCAGCGAGGCTGGCGCTGTAATTCGGCGCGAACACGATCTTGAGCTTGCCGACGATCGTCTCGTCACGATTGACGACATTGGCGATGTCATGCGCCAGCTTGATCAGCAGTTTGGCACGCTCGTAGCCCGCCGCCGCCTTGCCGGCGAAAATCTTGACACGGGGCACCGCGTCCGCGTTCGGATTGGCACGCAGGTGCTGATAGAGCGCGACGGTTTCCAGCAGATTGAGCGATTGCCGCTTGTATTCGTGGATGCGCTTGATGTGGACGTCGAACAGCGCGTGCGGATCGCATTCGACGCCGGTGGTCCTGCGCAACAGTGCGGCGAGGTGGCCTTTATTGGCGAGCCTGGTGTCGCGGAAGCGTTCGACGAATTCAGGATTTGCCGCCAGCGGCGTCAGCTTCTCCAGCAGCTTCGGGTCGTCGAGCATGTTTGCACCCAGCCGCTCGGTGAGCAGCGCGGTGAGCGGCCGGTTGGCTTCATACAGCCAGCGCCGGAAGGTGATGCCGTTGGTCTTGTTGACGATGCGTGTCGGCGTCGTCGCCGCCAGATCGTGGAAGATGGTTTTTTTCAAAAGCTCTGTATGGAGCGCCGACACGCCGTTGACGACATGCGAGCCGACGAAGGCAAGATGCGCCATGCGCACGCGCTTTTCTGCGCCTTCCGAGATCATCGATATGGACGACAGCGTTTCGCGAGAAATTTCGCCGTGCTTGCCGGCCTCTTCGAGATGCAGCCAATTGATCAGATAGATGATCTGCAAGTGCCGTGGCAGCAGGCGGGTGAATAACTCGACCGGCCAGCTTTCCAGCGCTTCCGGCAGCAGCGTGTGGTTGGTGTAGCCGAGCGTCGCGCGGGTGATCCGCCAGGCTCGTTCCCATGACAATGTGTGGACATCGACGAGAAGGCGCATCAACTCGGCGACGGCGATGGCCGGGTGCGTATCGTTGAGCTGGATGGCGGCCTGATCCGGAAGATTATCGAGCGTCTCGAACGCGGCCATGTGGCGGCGCACCAGATCCTGCAATGACGCCGAGGTGAAGAAGAATTCCTGCCGCAGCCGCAATTCCTGACCGGCCGGCGTCGTGTCGTTCGGGTACAGGACGCGCGAAATCGCCTCGGCCTGCGTGCGGGCGGCGCTGGCGCCTTCGATGTCGCCCTGATTGAGTGCGGTTAGCTGAATGGGATGGGCCGCGCGCGCCGACCAGAGCCGCAGCGCGTTGACGTGTTGCCCGCACCAGCCGGCGATCGGCGTGTCGTAAGGCAGCGCAACGATCTGCTCGGCCGGATACCAGATGGCGCGTGCGGTGTTGTCGTCGCCGCCGATATATTCGACGGTGCCGCCGAAGCCGATGGTGACGGACGATTCCGCGCGTTTGAATTCCCACGGATTGCCACGCGCGAGCCATTCCTCGGGCACTTCCTGTTGCCAGCCGTTTTGAATCCGTTGTTCAAAGAGTCCGTGCTCGTAGCGGATGCCGTAGCCGTAGGCGGGAATCTTCAGCGCCGACATGCTGTCCATGAAGCAAGCGGCGAGGCGGCCTAGCCCGCCATTGCCGAGCGCGGCGTCTGGCTCGATGGTCATGAGTTCCTCGAAATCGACGTCGAGGCTCGCCAGCGCCCGCTTGACGGGGTCTACTAGACGTAAGTTCGTCAGCGTGTCGAGCAACAACCGGCCAATCAGAAATTCAATTGACAGATAATAGACGCGCTTTTTGTGCTGGCGCTTGGTCTCGCGCCTGCTGGCCGACCAAATGTCGACGATGCGGTCGCGCACTGCGAGCGCGGTGGCGCAATACCAGTCATGCGGAGACGCGGTATCGACCTGCTTGCCGACAACGTAAGTCAGCTTGGCAAGGATTGCGTCCCGGAGCGCCACTTCATTGGCATCCGGCTGAACCACGGAAACTAGCGCGGGCTTGTGTTTCAAGGGCTCTCGTCTGCGATGCGGAGTTCGGGTCGGGTGCGAGAGCGATTGGGTTCGCACATGTTGTGAGTTAAGTCGGCAGCTCTCGAATTAGTTCCAATCGCTCATGCGGATATCTGCCAGTGAGAGGCCGGTATCGGCATCTGTGCCTGAACAATTCGACGAAAATGAAACGGCGGCTGCCGCAATTATGGACAGATTCTGGCGTCAGCCACCAAAGCCGAACAGCCGCTTTGGCGTGTCCCAGAACAGCTTGCGCCGGTCGGTTGCGTCCGGAAAAAGCGCGCTGGCCAGTTCGACGAGCGGGCCATAGTCCTGTCGTTGCGGCGCGCGCAGATACGGCCAGTCGGACGCCCACATGCAATGATCGAGGGTGAAGGCGTCGACGATGGCGCGAACATAGGTATAGGCGTCCTCGAACGGGTAGGGCTGCCTGGCGAATTTGGAATAGCCCGACAGTTTGACGCTGACGCGCTTTGTTTTCGCAATTCGCAACAGCGCGGCGAAACCCGGCTGATCGAGGCCGGCCTCCAGCGTCGGCCTGTTGCAATGATCGATCAGCACCTTGATCGGCAGTTTTTCAATCCACGGCACGAACAGCTCAAGCTGATCGTGCTCGCATTGCAGATTGAGAAACATGTCGAGCGCCGCGAGCTTCTCGATCAGCGGCTCGGCGCGCCGGTAGTAGTCGATGCCGTGAAACGTCGGATTAAACGCCGCGCCCAGGATACCTTGCGCCTTCAGCGCGCGCAGTGCGTCGAGGCTGGTGTCGAAATCGATGATGGCGATGCCTTTGAGCCGCCCTTTATCATTGGCGATGGTGTCGAGCAGGCAGCGGTTGTCGCTGCCGTAGCCGGAATTCGGCTGCACCAGCAGCGCGTACTGCGTGCCGTAGGTTTTCATCACCTGGGCGTATTGGCCGGGCGTGCCCAACTCCTGGCCGGCCGGCTTGTATTCGATGTCCTTGCCGTACGGGAATTTGACCGGATCGAAGACGTGCGCGTGACAGTCGATCTTCGGTTCGCTGAACAGGCTCATATGTCGCGCCTTGGTCGCCGCACTTTTGGTCTAGCGTCGGCATGTTGTGGCGCAGGTGAGCATTGCACGCAACCGGCTTGCGTGCGCCACAGGCTGGCTTATTGATGGCCGCCAAATCCGGAGAGAATCCCATGACCCATTTCGCCCGTTTGACGCGCCGCGCCGCGTTGCTTTCCACTTTTGCTGCCGGCCTCGCCGCCGTTTTGCCGGGTCCCGCCGGGGCCGCGGACTATCCGAACCGGCCGGTGATGCTGGTGGTCGCCTTCACGCCCGGCGGCCCAAGTGACGTGCTGGCTCGTATCGTCGGCAAGAAGATGGAAGATGTGCTCGGCGTTCCGTTCATCATCGAAAACCGGCCCGGCGCGGGCGGCAACATCGCCGCCGATTACGTCGCGAAGGCCGCGCCCGATGGCTACACGCTGCTGATGGGCAACAACAGCATCCTCGCCACCAACGAGGCGCTGTACAAAAAGATCACCTACAATCCGCAGAAGGATTTCGCGCCGATCACGCTGGTCGGCAGCCAGGCCAATATCCTCGTCGTCAACAACGACGTGCCGGCACATTCGCTCAAGGAATTGATCGCGTTGTGCAAGGCGCAGCCGGGCAAGCTGAACTTCGCGTCGTCGGGTTACGGCGCGGCCGCGCATCTCGCCGGTGAGTTGTTCAGGACCGCAGCTCAGGTCGACATCGTGCATGTGCCGTACAAGGGCGCGGCGCCGGCTTTGCAGGACGTGATCGGCGGCCATAACCAGATGATGTTTGCGACCGCCGCTTCGGTCGTCGGCCAAATCAAGGGCGGCAAGGTGCGCGCTCTCGC
>DASYCM010000250.1:0-2374 GCA_036500165.1 Pseudolabrys sp. | reverse complement strand
CGCTTGAGCGCGCGCGCGGCGTGCAGAATGCAGACATATTCCGGATAGGCCGTGGCCTTCATGCCGAAGGAGCCGCCGACATTGCCGGTGAGTACGCGAACTTTTTCGGCCGGCGCGCCGAGAATGTCCTTGAGCATGTTCTTGAGGCCGAACACGCCTTGGCTGCACGAATGCAGCGTCCACTTTTCGTCAGCCGCCGTGTATTCGCCGATCGCCGAGCGCGGCTCGAGCGAGTTGACGACGAGGCGCTGGTTGATCAGCGGCATCTTGATGACGCGCTCGGCCTTGGCGAAGGCGTCGGCGACCTTGTCCTTGTCGCCATAGTGATAATCGAGCGCGATGTTGCCGGGCGCTTCGTCATACAGAAGCGGCGCGCCGGGCTTGGCGGCATCGCGCGCGCTGACGATCGCGGGCAGCGGTTCGATATCGAGCACGATAGTTTCCGCGGCGTCCTTGGCTTGCGCGATGGTTTCAGCAACGACGCAGGCCACCGGATCGCCGACAAAGCGAACCTTGTCGTCCGCGAGCGCGGGGCGAGGGCGGTATTTGATCGGTGAGCCGTCGCGGCTCTTGAGCGGCAGCACACATTTCAACCCGCCGTAACCCTTGAGATCCTCGGCCGTGAGCACCGTGAGCACGCCCGGCATCGCCTTGGCGGCGGCGGTATCGATCCCCTTGATGATTCCGTGCGGCGCTGTGGAGCGCACCATCACGGCGTAAGCCTGTCCGGGCAGCCCGATATCGTCGGTGTAGCGGCCCTGGCCTTGAACCAGCTTCGGGTCTTCGGTGCGCCGGACCGGCTGGCCGATGCCGAATTTGGTCAAAGAGAGCGCGGCGTCGGTGGTTCTGTCATCCATGCCGGTAAATCTTGGGTTTTAGGGGTGGGAAACTCCAGATAAAGCAGCCGAACCTGTTCTACAACACCAGGTTTTGGGACCGAGGGTTGCGCGCAGGGTTGCGCCACGTGACGGCGCTGTTACACTTTTCGGGAACGTGAACATAAGTCGTCGTCGTGGAGCGCCTCAAACGGCGATTCCGGGGGCACTAGGAAGGTTACAAGCCATGAGTGGCGAGGCCGGGGATACCCCAGGCCTTGACCCCTTTGTCGATCGGGCGCCGCCGGAGCGGCACCCGTGGGGTCGGCGGTCGTCTGAGCGCCCGGATGCCGGTTTCGGCAACGATCGGGGTGGTCCGACCTATGCGGCGCTTGATCTCGGGACAAACAACTGCCGTTTGCTCGTGGCGCGGCCCGCCGGCGACGGGTTCCGTGTCATTGACGCCTTTTCCCGCATTATCCGGCTCGGCGAGGGCGTATCGGCCTCGGGCGTCCTGAGCGAGGCGGCCATCGAGCGCGCGCTTGAGGCGCTCGCGATCTGCCGCAACAAGATGAAGAACCGGGGCGTCACCCGCACTCGGCTGATCGCGACCGAAGCCTGCCGCGCCGCCGGCAATGGCGACGTTTTTCTGGTCCGCGTCGCCGAGCAACTGGGCCTCGAACTCGAAATCATCGACCGCGAAACCGAAGCGACGCTCGCTGCGACCGGCTGCACGCCGTTGATCGATCCGCTTGCCAACGGCGTCGTGCTGTTCGACATCGGCGGCGGCTCATCGGAACTGGTGCGGCTTGAGCAATCGCCGAAGAGCTGGCGTGGGCCGCCGCTGCCGCAGATCCGCGGCTGGATTTCACTGCCGAACGGTGTCGTGACACTGGCCGAGCGTCATGGCGGTATCCAGATCACCCGCCAGATTTATGAGAATATGGTTGCGGAAGTGTCCGCTCAGATCGCGCCTTTTGCGCGCGAGCACGGCGGCGACGACTTGCACGGCGTGCATATGCTCGGTACGTCCGGGACAGTGACCACCATCGCCGGCGTCCATCTCAACCTGAAACGCTATGACCGTAACCGGGTCGATGGCTGCTGGATGGGCGATGGCGAAATCGATGCAGTGCTCGAGAAATTGTTGAACATGACCTACGATGAACGAGTGCAAAGCCCGTGCATTGGTGCCGAACGCGCCGATCTCGTGCTGGCCGGCTGCGCCATCCTCGAAGCGATCCGACGCGCGTTCCCGTGTCCGCGCCTGCGCGTCGCCGACCGGGGCTTACGTGAAGGCATGCTGGTGCAGATGATGCGCGACGACGGTGCGTGGGACGGCGGCAATCAGACGGCGGCGTCATGACGGGCATGCCCGGTAAAGGCAGCGGTGCGCGCGAGCTGAAAGTGCGCGTCAAGACAGGCAAGGGCCGCAAGCTCTCGTCGAAACTCTGGCTCGATCGCCAGCTCAACGATCCTTACGTCGCGCGCGCCAAGCGCGAGGGCATGCGTTCGCGCGCCGCTTACAAATTGATGGAGATCGACGACAAGGCGCACTT
>DASYCM010000249.1:0-9975 GCA_036500165.1 Pseudolabrys sp. | reverse complement strand
CTGGCAACGTAATCGTCAAAACGCTTCACCTTGATCGCGCCGGGCGCGAGGAAGCGGTGGCCACGCGTTTCGTTACTCGCCTTGATGCCAGCAATGTCGAGCGGCACGATAACCGGCTCTTCAGTCTCAGGGCCGAAGGTCGCAACGATGGAATGCAGCGGGCGCACCCAAGACAGTGAGCCGGGAGTTGCCGACGCCGCGCCCCAGCGCATGGACTTCGGCCAGGGGAAAGTCGAGATCGTGGCGTGCAAAATATCCTTGATGACGTCGATAGCGTCACGGCCCGCCTTCTCAGTCACCGCGATATAGAAATCGCCTTTCTTGTCGGCCTGCACTTTCGCCTGATCGATCGACGTCAAACCGGCACCGCGTAGGAACCCCGCAATCGCCTGTTCAGGTGCGCCGACCTTCGGACCCTTTTTTTCTTCCTTCACGTCCGGTTGCTTCACCGGAACTCCATGGACGGTGAGCGCTAGCCTACGGGGCGTCGCAAATGAACTTGCACCCTCGTAGACCAAGCCCGCTTCCACCAAACGGTTAGTCACCAGCTTACGTAAATCCTCCGCGGCCTTCGCTTGCATGCGCGCGGGAATTTCTTCGGAAAAAAGCTCTAACAACAGGTCGGGCATCTCAGGCTCCACCCGCTTCCGTCGCGAGCCATGCCGCGCCGCAGGCTTTCGCCAATTCGCGCACGCGCAGAATATAGCTCTGCCGCTCCGTCACCGAGATCACGCCGCGCGCGTCGAGCAGATTGAACACGTGCGACGCCTTGATGCACTGATCGTAAGCGGGCAGCGCCATTGAATGTTTCGTCTTGTCGTCGTTCCAGCCGGCGGCGAGGTATTTCTGACAGGCGGCTTCGGCCATCTTGAATTGCTCGAACAGCATCGTGGTGTCGGCGACTTCGAAATTGTGTTTCGAATATTCGCGCTCGGCCTGAAGGAAGACATCGCCGTAGGTCACCTTCTTGTCGCCGGTGCCGCCGTTGAAGTTGAGATCGTAAACGCGCTCGACGCCCTGCACGTACATCGCAAGCCGCTCAAGACCGTAGGTGAGCTCGCCGGCAACCGGCGCGCATTCAAAACCGGCGACCTGCTGGAAATAAGTGAACTGCGATACTTCCATGCCGTCGCACCAGCATTCCCAGCCCAGTCCCCAGGCGCCGAGCGTCGGGCTTTCCCAGTCGTCCTCGACGAAGCGGATGTCGTGGAGCACCGAATCGACGCCGATGGCCTTGAGCGAGCCGAGGTAAAGCTCCTGAAGCTCGGCGGGCGATGGCTTCAGGATCACCTGGAATTGGTAGTAGTGCTGCAGCCGGTTCGGGTTCTCGCCATAGCGGCCGTCCTTGGGCCGGCGCGAGGGCTGCACATAGGCCGCGTTCCAGTGCCTGGGGCCGAGCGCCCGCAGGGTGGTCGCCGGGTGGAAGGTGCCAGCGCCGACTTCCATGTCGTAGGGCTGCAGGATGACGCAGCCGCGCGCCGCCCAATACTGCTGAAGCGTCAGGATCAGCCCCTGGAACGACCGCAACGGGTCGAGGCCGGTTTCGGCGATAGCGGGAACGGCAGCTTGAGCCATGATTTCGTTACTGATTTTTAAGGGCAACGGCGGGCGGACCCTATGGGCGGCCCCATAGACGGTCAAGAGCGCTCGGGTTGGGGCGCTCGGGGTTGGAACAATTTTAGGCGTCTATTTTACGGGAACTTGAACCGAAACGGGTACTCCAGCGACCAATTGTCAGAACGAAACAATTGGCTCGGAGAATTTCAATGCTGACTTTCCAGATCCTCGGCCTTGCCCTCGCCGCCCTGTTCTTCGGGCCCATGTTGAGCAACCAGGCCCGTGTTATCCGCTAAAGCAGGTTTTACGGGCGGTATTCGCCCGTCACAGGATCACGGCGCAACGTCAGCCGGCGCTCGGACACCCGAACTTTCACGCGCTTGGCGTTATCCATCTCTTCATTGACCCGGCGCACTTCCTTCACGACCCAATGCACGGCCATGGCGCCGCCTGCTGCGACGAGTGCCCATTTCACCAGCGGCGTCAAAAAAATTGGCGGCATGTCGGCTCCTTGAAATCCTCGAGCTGATGGACTCAATGCTGGGGTTAAATCTAGGCGATTTAGGGGCTTCCTGGAACCGGCCGATGTGGTGGGTTTACAAACCGTAATGCGACCAAAGCGCCCGGGCTTCGAGCGCCGACACGAGATCGTCGGCAAGCTTGGGCGTGCCGCCTAAATTGATGCCGGGGATCTTGCGGCTCAACCAGCCACGGTCCGCTGAAATGAGAGGCATTCGGACCTTTTCACCGTAGCGGGCACGCAGCTCCGAGCGTAGATCGCCGAGCTTGTCAGCCAGACCGAATTCGATGGCGGTCTGCGCCGTCCAGAACTCGCCTGAAAACAGCGTCTTTTCGGCGCCCGTTAGCTTAGGCCCGCGGCGATGCTTCACCAGCTCGATGAAGTGGCTGTGAATGTCCTTCTGGATCGCCTTGATACGTTTCACGTCCTCCGGCTTTTCCGGGAGAAACGGATCGAGCATCGCCTTGTTGTCGCCCGAGGTGTAGAGCCGCCGTTCGACGCCGAGCTTTTCCATCAGCTTGGGAAAGCCGAACGAGCCGCCAACCACGCCGATCGAGCCGACGATCGAATATTGATCGCAGATGATCTCGTCGGCGGCGCAGGCCAGCATGTAGCCCCCCGAGGCGCCGACGTCCTCGATGAAAGCCAGAACCGGCAGGTTCTTTTCCTCAGCCAGCTGGCGGATACGGCGCATGATTAGATGCGATTGTGCCGGCGAGCCGCCTGGCGAATTGATGACTAGCGCCACGGCCTTGGCGTTGCGGGTCGCAAAGGCGCGGTCGAGCACCTTGGCGATACTCGCGAGCATCAGGCCGGGCCGCAGCGGCGTGCCCACGCCGATTACGCCCGACAGGCGCACCACAGGCACCACCGGAATATCGGCGCGGAAGCGCGCCGGTACCAAGCGCGCGACGCCGTCGCGCATCGTTTTCAGGAAATCGGGCATTGGATCCGTCGGGCCACCAGCCATGAACGTGAGTTAGGCACGGGTACCCTACAAGTCAAAGCTATAGGCAGCGTGCCTACGCGGTGAGCTTGTCGCGCCTCCACCCGTCCCTTCAATTGACCTCAACCTTAACGGCGGCGGTATCTTGATAGGTTGCAACGCAGCAAACATTACACAATTCGCCGTGAAGTGCTTAATATTGCCTAATTTTTAACTTTGGAACGCTTATTGCAATGCGGTAGTTGTCACGCACGGTGGCGGCTTGAAACAGGCATTGAAATGGACCCGAAACTCACGATTTTATTCTTGCTGGTTGCCGGCGTTATTGTTCTGTCGCACCTCAACGAGGAAAATCTGGGCCGGATGCGGCGTCAGTTCGCCGCCCGCAACTGGCGCCAATTGGTCCGCCGCCGGGCCTAAGGCCTTTCCGGACCCGATTCTGCCAGCGGCAGCGCCTCGGCGCTTCGTAACACCGCCTCTGCGGCCGCAGTCGGTCTGTTGTGCGCGTCGTTGAGCACGAGCGCCGGATAAGCCACTTCCCGGTCCTTTCCGTCTTTCACCGCGCGTACCAGCACGCGGATCGCGTCAGCGCCCTCGCGGGGCAGCACTGCCAAGACGGCCAGACCACCAAACGCGCCCTCCAACGCTTCCCGCACCTCCGCAAGACCATCGGCACGCCAGATCAGCGTCAACGTGCCCTGCGGCTTCAGCAAGGCGGCGACAGTCTCGGTCCAGCGCTTCAGCAGGCCGGGCGCGGCCACGTGCGCCAGACGGCGTCGCGGATCGGGTGAGACGTTCTGGCGGCCTGCATCGTTGAATGGCGGGTTCATCAGGACGCGGTCGAAGCTGCCCGGCGCGACACCGGCTGCCGAAAGACCCGCTACATTCTCCACATCCGCGTGAACGGCCCTCGCCCGATCCTCGAGCCGATTGAGCTGGATGTTCTCCGCGGCCAAATCGCACAGCGTGGCGTCGATCTCGACCAGCGTTACGTGCACGCCGGCCACCCGTGCCGCCAGTGCCAGACCCGCGCCGCCGACGCCGGCGCCGAGATCGACCACTTGCTCCCCGGCCTGCACGCCCGTCGCTGCGGCGAGCAGGATCGCATCATGGCCAACGCGATGGCCGCGTTTGGGCTGACGTAGCCGCAGACGGCCGCCGAGAACGGCATCTTCGGTGATAGTGGCGGAGTCAGCCGCCATTGGGCGGCAACTCATGAGCCAGTCCGGCATCGGTGAGCAGGCGGCGCGCAGCGCCAAGGTCATCTTCCGCCACCAGCACGCGGCGCGGCAATACGCCGAGCGAGCCTTCCAGCACGCTCATGTTCTGATCGAGCACCAGATGCTTGATCCTCGCGCCGTCGAGCAAGGCGCCGATCGCCGACACCAGAACCATGTCGTTGGTGCGAACAAGCTCTTTCATTTGCGGCGCTCCTCGCCGGGTGCACGATGCGAGAGATAGGCGAGCAACTTTGTCTCGCGACGGCCGCGCGTCACCGTATCAAGCACAAGACCGACCGCGCCCGAGAGTGACGCCAGCATCATCAGGCCCATCGACAGCACGGCGGTCGGCAAGCGCGGCACCAATCCGGTTTCGACGTAGGTCACAAAAATCGGGGTCGCCAGTACGACGGCGCCCAATGCAAGCACAGCGCCGATAATCGAGAAAAACGACAGCGGCCGCTCGGCGCGATACAGCGCGAGGATCATCCGCAAAATGCGAAAGCCATCGCGCCAGGTGCTGAGCTTGGACGTCGAGCCGGTCGGCCGCGCGTAATACGGCGTATCGATCTCGGCGGCGGGCAACCCCAATTCGAGCGCATGAATGGTGAGTTCGGTTTCGATCTCGAAACCGCCGGACAATACCGGAAACGATTTCACGAAGCGGCGCGAGAAAACGCGGTAGCCCGACAGCATGTCATTGAAGGCCGGGCCGAACACCCAGGCGACGAAGCCGGTCAGCAGCATGTTGCCGGTGCGATGACCGGCGCGATAGGCAGCTTCTTCCTGATCGACGCGGTTGGCGACGACCATGTCGAGACGATCGGTGAGCAGCCGTTCGATCATCGCTGGAGCGCTTGGTGCATCGTAGGTCGCGTCGCCATCGACGAGGACATAGATATCGGCCTCGATGTCGGTGAACATCCGGCGCACAACGAAACCTTTGCCCTGGCGCCTTTCCTCGAACACCTCCGCGCCGGCATCGCGCGCCGCCTGCGCAGTATTATCCGTCGAATTATTGTCGAACACGAAGATCGCGGCGTCCGGCAGCGCCTTGCGGAAACCTTTAACGACCTCGGCCACCGCGACCGCTTCGTTGTAGCAGGGCACCAGTACCGCGACTCTGTACTGGTCGAAGCTCACAGTTTTGCGCGCAGTGGTGGTGGAAACCTTCTTATCCAAACGTCGCCCCCAGCTCGTCAAACAGGCGTCAAAATGCGGCGGTATCGCCACCCAGCCATGACTTGTAAATCGCTTGCGGCAGTAGCATAGCGTTTCTATGCTCGCCTTGTCTTTGTTGTCCGGGAGAGACGTTTTGGCCGTCGTAATTCCGTTTGAAAACCCGCATGCCGGTTCGATTGAGCGCCTGACTGGCCTCATGACGTCCGATATGGAGCGCGTCAACGCCACGATCCTGTCGCGCACGGGTTCCGAAGTCACCATGATCCCGGAAGTCGCCAACCACCTGATTTCATCGGGCGGCAAGCGCCTGCGGCCGATGCTGACGCTGGCCATGGCCAAGATCGCCGGCTACCCGGGCGATGGCCATATCAAGCTCGCCGCCGCGGTCGAATTCATGCACACGGCGACGCTGCTGCATGACGACGTGGTCGACGAAAGCGACATGCGCCGTGGCAAGCCGGCGGCCCGCATGGTCTGGGGCAACGAGGCGAGCGTTTTGGTCGGCGATTTCCTGCTCGGCCAGGCCTTCAAGATGATGGTCGAGGTCGGCAGCCTGCATTGCCTCGATATTCTCTCGACGGCCGCCGCAGTGATCGCCGAGGGCGAAGTGATGCAGCTCGGCGCCGCCAAGAACACCGCCACCAACGAAGACGAATATCTGGCCGTGATCCGCGCCAAGACAGCGGAGCTGTTCGCCGCCGCCTGCGAAGTCGGCCCGGCGCTCGCGGTGAAGGAAAAATCGGTGCAGGCCGCGTGCCGTTCCTACGGCATGAATCTCGGCATCGCCTTCCAACTCGTCGATGACGCGCTCGACTACGGCGGCACCTCGGCAAAGCTCGGCAAGAACGTCGGTGACGATTTCCGCGAGGGCAAGATCACGCTGCCGGTCGTGCTGTCCTATCGCCGCGGTTCGGACAGCGAACGCGCTTTCTGGAATCGCACGCTGAGCGAAGGCGATATCCGTGACGGCGACCTCGACGAGGCGATTGCGGTGATGAAGAAACATCACGCCATCGAAGACACCATCGGCCGCGCGCGGCATTACGGTTCGATCGCCACCGATGCGCTGGCATTGATGCCAAAGTCAGAGATCAAAACCGCGCTGGAAGAGACCGTGGCGTTCTGCATCGCCCGGGCGCACTAGACGGGTGATCACGCGCAGAGAAACTGCGTGACTAGTTTTGCGGCGAATAGCCGGTATCCGGATCGCGCAGGAGCTGCGAGCGGATGAACGGGTCAGGATCCTGTCCGACATACCGGCCACGGGCATAGACCGCAGGCGTACAGCCGTTGGGCTGAGGCGCCGGATTGAACAGGAGACCGCCGAAGGTGAAGGTCCGCGGCGGGTCGGCACAGACACGCGCGATCTTTTTCTTAGATTTCGCCTGAGCGGAATCCGCCGCGACGATGGCGACACTCGCGGTCAAGGCAACGGCAGCGATCACGATCCAGATCGACTTCATGACGTGCTCCTATTGTCCGCCGTCCCTAACCGCAAATCCCGGCGCTGGCAACGGTTCCAAATAAAGGCGGCTTTTTCTAGCTCAGTTCAACGGCCTCAACCCACCAATTCGGGTGACCGGCCTGCAGTGACTGGGCAGCGGCGGACGCTTCCGCCAGTGATGAAAACAGGGCAAAACAGGTCGCGCCCGAACCGGACATGCGAACCAGCAACTGGTTCGGCAACGCCTGCAATTCCGTCAGCACGCCGGCGACGACCGGTGCACAGGCGACGGCCGCATCGGTCAGATCGTTGCCGTGCCCGCGCAAAAACTCGACCGTCTCGGCGAAGGATAACGGCGGCTCACGCAACGGCGCACCCCGATGCGGAATAACAAGTTTGCCGAACACATCGCGCGTGGCGACTGCGATCCGGGGATTGATCAGCACTGCGGGCAGTTTCGGCAGATGAATCGGCGGCGATAATTGCTCGCCGACGCCGCGCATAATGCGCGCCTTGGAGGCGAGGCACACCGGCACGTCGGCACCGACCGCGCGCGCAGCGTCCACGAGCCGCTCATCGTCCAACAGAATATCGTTGACGCGCGCAAGCAGCCGCAACGCCGCCGCGGCGTCGGCCGAGCCACCGCCGACACCGGCAGCTACCGGGATATTCTTTTCCAGTCTGAAGCACCCGGCTTTCACGCCGCCGGCGCGCTCACGCAGCGCGTTCACAGCCTTGAGCACCAGATTATCGGAGACATTGCCGCTGGCGGTTGCGAAAGGCCCGGTGACATCGAGAGCCAGCGTCTCGCCCGGCTCAAGCACCAGCCTGTCCGCCAGATCGGCGAAAGCGACGAGGCTTTCGAGTTCGTGATAGCCGACATTATCGCCGCTTTGGCGGCGGCCCAGCACGCGCAGCGTCAGGTTGATTTTGGCGGGCGCAATTTCGGTCAGCACGGCCGTGCTTTTAACTCGTGAGGTATCGGCGGCGTAAGGGATCAGCCGCCGTCGCCGGTCTTTTTAGCGCCCTTGTTGGCCTGCGTCGCGGTCTCTTCGGGAAGCCCGTTCTTGAGCTTCTCCTCGATCTTCGGCAGGTCGTCCGGATCGGGCTTGAGGTCGCGCGCATGCGCCCACTGAAACTTGGCCTCCAGCGTGCGGCCGATACGCCAGTAGGCGTCGCCGAGATGATCGTTGATAGTCGGGTCTTCCGGCTTCAACTCGATGGCGCGCTCAAGCTGCTTGGCGGCTTCTTCGTAGTTGCCGACGCGATAGTAGGCCCAGCCCAGCGAGTCGACGATGTAGCCGTCGTCCGGACGCTGCTGTACCGAGCGCTTAATCATCGTCATGCCTTCGTCCAGGTTGATGCCCTGGTCGACCCACGAATAACCGAGATAATTCAGTACGTGCGGCTGCTCGGGAAACAGTTCGAGCGCCTTCTTGAGATCGGCCTCCGCTTTTGGCCACTGCTTCGAGCGCTCGTAGCAGATGCCGCGGAAGTAGAAGATCACCCAGTTGGCCTTCTCGGGCTTGGCGATAGTCGCGATACCCTTGGAATAGACATCGGCGCATTCGGCGAACTTCTTGTGGCCCCGCAGAATGTTGCCCAGCGCCATGATCGCTTCAGCGTCGTCGGGATGCGACTTGATCAAACCGTCGAGCCGCTTCTCGGCCTCGTCCGAACGATCCAGAGTATCGAGGTTCGACGCCATCTGGATCGCGGCGTTGCGATAAAGCGGCGAGCTTTGCGGAATACGCTCGTAGACCTTGATGGCGAGGTCCGGCTTCTTGATCGATTCATAGAGATCGGCGAGCGACAGCAACGCCAACGGATGGTTCGGCGCCAGATGCAGCGCCAATTGCAGATAGACCATGCCGAGATCTTCGCCACCACGGCGGCCGAGCGAGGCACCGAGGCCGTACAACGCTTCGGCGGCGCCGGCCTGCGCATTCGTGACCAGCGGCGGCAATTTTTCACCGGCCTTGAGCTTGGCCATGGCTTCGATCACCAGCGGATGACGCGGCAGCACCTTGTCGAAAGCGTCGAACACGGCGAGCGCTTCGCCCGCCGGACGATTGCGCGACAGCCAGCTGCCGTAGGCCTCGACCACGCGCAGCGCGGATGAATCCTGCTTGTAGGCCTTCTCGAACCGTTTGCCCGCTTCCGCCTGGTTATTGGAAACGTCCAGGATCATGCCGGCGTGCAGATCCTTGAAGATGCCGTACCAATCAGGCCCGCTGAGCTTGTCGATCGCCGCGACGGCGCCCTTGCCGTCGCCGGCGCCCAGCATCGTCCAGGACGACAGCAGCGTCGCGGTCAGATCGGTGATCGGACCACGTACCGATGCCGTCAAATCCTTACGGGCTTGCGGGTATTGTTTGCGCTTGATGCCGTTGACGCCGAGCACCAGCTTGGCGACGCGATCGTTTTTGTCAGCTGCGGCGACGCGATCGGCGTACTTCACCGCCTCTTCGATATCGCCACCGACGACCAACGACAGGAAGGCACGGTCGAGCAGTTCGCCATTCTTCGGATCGCGGCGCAGCGCCGCCCGGTAGTAGGCCGATTCGATCGCGGCATCGCGCTCCCGGCCGGCATGGCGGGCGGCCAGATAGCTGCCCGAGGCGGTCAGCCCGGCCAGTTCCTGAGCGTTCGGCATCTGGGCGGACAGTTCGACCGGGACATTAACGAGAAAAGCGGCAACCGCGGTGCCGGCGATGCACCGGGCGAAGCTCGAAACAGTCACTGGCGATGCTCCAATCAGGCGGCATTGCGCGGAATTCGCGCGAACCACCGAGGTTGAGCCGAGAATGGCCTTTTTGCGTTGTTGCCGCAAGAACACCCGGTAAAAACAGCTCCGGCGGCGCACACGCGACAGCTTGAAAACCATGATGTGGCGGTATCGTGGCCGCCTTCATCATAAAAGCATCACATGTTCGGATAATTCGGCCCGCCCGAGCCCTCCGGAGGCACCCATGTGATGTTCTGATTCGGGTCCTTGATGTCGCAGGTTTTGCAGTGGACGCAATTCTGCGCATTGATCACGTACTTTGAATTGCCGCCCTCCTCGACCCACTCATACACCCCGGCGGGGCAATAGCGCGCCGAA
>DASYCM010000248.1:0-3889 GCA_036500165.1 Pseudolabrys sp. | reverse complement strand
CGGCGCCAACCGGCGCATCACGCGGTGCGCCGCCATGGTGTAATATTTGGCGCAGCTTCGCGCGCTTGATGCGATCGGTCGGCAGGCGCGGCAGCCACAGGCTGAGGATGCGCCTCCGCGCCATAGAACGGGACGTCACGGAAAAGGCACTCATCACAATTCCATTCCATGATCCAACGGCCGGTCTGGCCATGACGATTGCGGACGAGATGGGCATCGAACACAGGCGCGCCCCAAGCCTGCCACGGCGCGGCCGGCGGCGAGCGCGCCGCGCGCACGATCCATCGGGTTTCCGCCGTGCTCGGCGACGGCGCCGCCGCTACCCGAAGCAACAGGCCGGTGACGCCGGAGCTTCGTGCTGCCAACGTCAACTTGCGGCTGGCGACGAGATCGAACTGTCGCGTCTCGCCCCAGATCTCCATCACCACGGCGCCGAGCGCATCGCAGGCCAGCGCATCGGCGGTACTCTGCAGCGCGGTCTCGACATCCTGCGCGCGCACCGTCACCAAGAGGCGCGGATCGAGCCCGAGTTCGCGCCAGCCGCTCATCGACAGCGCGCCGTTCTCCCGTTCGGAGAAATCCTGCCGCACCCATAACAGCGGCCGCCGCACCGTGACGCGCTGCGCGAGGCCGGCGATGAACCCGGTCGCCGCCGCGCTCTGGCGGCCTTCCGCAAACACCTCGTGCACCGCGCCCTTCACCAGCCCGCCCTGCAATGTCGCGTCCGCCTCGGCGTGACCGAGCGACGCGCGCTGCAACGTCTCGCCTGCATCACCTTCGAGATCGCCGATGTCCCTGCGCAAACGCGCAAGCGTGCTCATGCGTGCGCCCGTCATGCGCCGCTCTCCAAATCAACCTGATGGCGTCCAAAAACCGTGACCCGGCCCATGACCTGCAACACGACCTGCAACCAATCACTGGCCATATTGTTCACGTTATGTTCTAATAAAAGCTTCTCACGCACGGGAGTCAATCGGACTCTGGCGAAAAGTTTTTTCTCAAATGAAAACAACAGGATTCCCGGATGGACGTCCAACGCAAGCTCGAAATCCTGGCGGATGCGGCGAAATACGATGCTTCCTGCGCCTCCAGCGGCACGGAGAAACGGGACAGCCGCGACGGCAAGGGCCTCGGCTCGACCGCGCCCGGCATGGGCATCTGTCATTCCTATGCGCCGGACGGCCGCTGCATTTCGCTGCTGAAAGTCCTGCTCACCAACGCCTGCAACTACGATTGCCTGTATTGCGTCAACCGCGCGTCGAGCAACGTGCCGCGCGCCCGCTTCACCGTCGAGGAAGCGGTCCGGCTGACCATCGACTTCTATCGCCGCAACTACATCGAGGGATTGTTTCTGTCGTCGGGCATCATCCGCAATCCCGACTACACGATGGAACAAGTGGTACGCGTGGCGCGAAGCCTGCGCGAGGAGCACCACTTCCGCGGTTACATCCACCTCAAGACCATTCCGGAAGCGAGCGAGGAGCTGATCGCCGCGGCCGGACAATATGCCGATCGTCTTTCCATCAATATCGAAGTTCCTGAAGAAAACAGCCTTGCAAAGCTCGCGCCGGAAAAAGACGCCCGCGCCATCCGCCGGACCATGGGACGGCTGCGCCTCAAACTCGACGAAGTACGTGACACCCAACGACAGGCCAAACGCGTTCGCGCGAAAGCACCACGCTTCGCGCCTGCCGGGCAAAGCACGCAGATGATCGTCGGCGCGGATGCCGCATCGGATCAAACCATTCTCTCAACGAGCGCCAACCTGTACGGCTCGTATAACCTCAAACGCGTCTACTATTCCGCCTTCAGCCCGATCCCCGATGCCAGCCGTGCCCTGCCGCTCAAGGCGCCGCCGTTGGCGCGCGAGCATCGGCTCTATCAGGCCGACTGGCTGATGCGGTTCTATGGCTTCACCGTCGACGAGATCGTCGATGAAACCAACGACATGCTGCCTTTGGATATCGATCCGAAACTCGCATGGGCGTTGCGGCATCGCGAGCGCTTTCCGCTCGACGTCAATCGCGCCAGCCGCGAAGACCTGCTGCGTGTGCCCGGCTTCGGCCGCAATGCCGTGGAGCGCATCATCGCCACGCGACGGCACGCGACGATACTGGCCTCGGATTTGGGACGGCTGCATATCCCCCGGAACAAGGCACTGCCTTTCATCGTTCTCCCAGACCACCGGCCGCCGCCGAACATGCTCGACAGCGCGCGCCTGATAGAACGATGCCGGCCGAAGGCGGAGCAACTCGGATTTGGATTCTGATGACCCTCGTCACGCTTTCAAGCGAAACCGATTTCGACGGCTGGCGCCGCAACGCGCGGGCGTTGGCCTTGCGCGGCATTCAGCCGGCGGATGTCACGTGGTGCACGACAGGAAGCGAACCCGAACTGTTTGATGCCGGGGAGCTTCCATCGGATCCGCAACCCGAGACGCCGCGGCACGATACCTTCAACGTCCCGGCGCAATTCGTCGACCTGGCGCACACCGCCATTCTGCACCGCGATCCGCAGCGCTTTTCACTTCTCTATCGCCTGCTCTGGCGGCTGCGGCAGCATCCGGACCTTTTGCATATCGCGACCGATCCGGACGTGGCCCAAACACAGAAGATGGCGAAAGCGGTGCATCGCGATCAACATAAGATGGAAGCCTTCGTGCGCTTTCGCGAGATCGGACGCCAACCGAATAACCGTTTCGTCGCCTGGTTCGAGCCGGATCACCACATCGTCGAGGCGACCGCGCCATTCTTCATGCGCCGCTTTGCCGACATGGCCTGGTCGATCCTGACGCCCGACGTTTGCGCCCATTGGGATGGCCATGTCGTCACCATCACGCCGGGCGTGGACAAAAGCGAAGCGCCCTCCCAGGATCGCCTCGAGGAAACGTGGCGCAGCTATTATGCCAGTATCTTCAATCCGTCGCGGCTGAAGGTGAAAGCCATGCAGACGGAGATGCCGAAGAAATACTGGCGCAACCTTCCGGAAGCGCCCCTGATCAAGCCTCTGATTGCCGAAGCCGCACGGCGCAGCAACGCAATGGTAGCGGCCGAAGTACCCGAACCTCACAAGCCGCAACGACGGGAGGAGCCAGTCATGCGATCGCATACGTCCCGCGCCGGTGGCGACAGTCTCGACGTATTACGCGCCGAAGCCGCAGATTGCCGTGCCTGTCATTTATGGAAAGACGCCACGCAGACGGTGTTCGGCGAAGGGCTTGCACACGCGCCGATCATGCTGGTGGGTGAGCAGCCGGGTGACAAAGAAGACCTCGCCGGCAAACCTTTCGTCGGCCCCGCCGGGCAGATGCTCGATCGCGCCTTGAAGGAAGCCGGCATTGATCGCGACAAGGTGTACGTCACCAACGCCGTGAAGCATTTCAAGTTCGTGCCTCGCGGAAAAATCCGCCTGCACCAGAAGCCGAACACGCCAGAGATCAAGGCATGCCGGCCGTGGTACGAGCGCGAACTGGCGGCGATCAAGCCATCGCTGGTGGTGGCGATGGGAGCGACGGCCGCGCAAAGTGTGTTCGGCAAGATCACGCCGATCAACAAGAACCGCGGTCACCTGATCGCGCTCGATGAAAACACGCAGGCTTTGGTGACCGTGCACCCGTCCTACTTGCTGCGGCTTCCAGACGAGGACGCTAAGGCGCTGGAATACAAGCGCTTCGTCGACGACCTGAAGATCGCCGCGAAGCTGCTGCGCAAGCTGGCGCATGCGGCTTAGGGGCGCTCCAATGACGTCCTTTCTCCTTCCTTCGGTGATGAGGTCGTGAGGCGACGCACCGCATCAGCACGCACTTGCCGTCGTCCCCGCGCAGGCGGGGACCCATACGCCGTGTCGTCCATGTTTTGGATGGCGTTTATTCCACCGGCATCAATCGCCT
>DASYCM010000247.1:0-1625 GCA_036500165.1 Pseudolabrys sp. | reverse complement strand
CATCTCGCGACAGAATTGACGGTCCGGTACAAGAAAACCCGGCCGGCGATTGCGGCAATCGCGCTCACCACCGACAGCTCGGTGCTGACCGCCGCAGGCAACGACTTCGGTTTCGAGCATGTCTTTGCGCGGCAGATCGAGGCCCTAGGCAGGCCCGGCGATGTCGCCATCGGTATCTCCACGTCAGGCACGAGCCCCAACGTGATCGCCGGTCTGAAGCAGGCGAAAGCAAGCGGGCTGATAACGGTCGCGCTGGGGGGCAGAGGCGGTGGTAACATGGCGGGGCTTGCCGACCACCTCCTGGTGGTTCCGTCCGACACGGTGTCGCGCATCCAGGAAATGCACATCATGCTGGGTCAAATGCTCTGCGGGGCGCTGGAAATCGAACTCGGCCTGGTCTGATCGACCCAAAATGCCGCGATCTTGAGCCCGCCAGTCCGGCGGGCTTTTCTGTCAAATTTTCACATTCAGAAAACACCATTCCTGATCCTGAAAATCTCCTTGACTCAAAAGTCCGGGCCGACTTCCCTAGTGGCAGGGAGAAACAAAAAAATGACCATCACCGTCCTGCCGACCTCCGCGACCAAAGTGCGCCCGCCGCGCGGCACCGCCAAGAGCGACCGCCACAGCATCCAGTCGGTCGACCGTGCGCTGTTCTTGCTCGAAACCATCGCCGAAGCCGGCGGTGAGGCAACGCTCACCGAACTCGCCACCCGCACCGGGCTCAACATCTCGACCTGCCATCACCTGCTGGCCACGCTTATCCAGCGCGGTTTCGCCGCGAAGGTTTCAGGCCGCCGTCTGTATGCGCTCGGCTCGCGCATCATCGCGCTGTCGCATGCCTGTCTGCAGGTCGATCTGCCGCGTCGCGCGCAGCCTTATCTCGAGGCCATCAATCGCGCGACCGGCGAGACCGTCCACCTCGCGGGTCTACAGGGCGACAACGTGATGACGCTGGCGGTGCGCGAAGCGCGTCACGCCGTGCGCGTCGATTCCGGCAAGATCGGCAAGGTCGAGGCGCCGCATGCGACGTCGGTCGGCAAGGCAATGATGGCCTGGCTGCCGGAAGATGAAATCCGCCGCATCCTCGGTCACAATCTCAAGCGCTTCACCGACAAGACGATCACCGACATGCCGACGCTGTTGGAATCGCTGCGCCACGTGCGCCGCAACGGTTACGCCATCGACCGCGAAGAATATCTGCCTGGCGTCGTCTGCGTCGGCGCGGCGATCCGCGATCAGGCCGGCACCGTCATCGGCGCTATCAGTGCTTCGACACCGGCCATGCGCGCGACCGAAGAGCACATCGGGCTGATGCGCGACGAAATCAGCGCGGCAACGCGCGCTCTGTCCGCCGAATTCGGCGACCCGAGCTCGCAAGTCAAGGCCGATGCCAAATCCGACCGGCCCCAAGCCGTCGCCAACTGAACGGCGGCTTCAGCCACTTCTTTCTAGTTTTGCGGAGGAATTATGTACGCACCTGCTGGCGTTAAGACCAATCATAACGAGTTTCCGATTCCCGACACCATGAAGGCATGGGTGCTCGGCGATCCCGGCGAACTCAGCATCGGCCAGAAGCCGACGCCGGTGCCGAAGAAGGCGGAAGTGCTGGTGCGCATCGACGC
>DASYCM010000246.1:0-5418 GCA_036500165.1 Pseudolabrys sp. | reverse complement strand
GAACAGGGCGCTGTCGAACACCATGAAGGAGCGCGAGGCGCTCAAGCAGCCTGACGATCTCAAGGCGGTCTACGACAAGGCCTTCGAGAAGGACGTGCTGGCTCCCGCCCGCGGCTTCAACGAAGCGGTGCCCCTGGTCGTCGACATCGCCGACGCTGCGCTCAAGGTCGCCGATTACATTGACGCCAACCGCAGCAAGATCACCATTCAGGGCCGGCAGGCCGGCGGCAACGACCCGAAGACGGCGCGGGAACTCGACATCTTGGTTAAGAACTTATCGTCGCAAGGACCCAAATTCCAGGATGCGCAGCGCCGTCTGCGTGCCGCCATCACCGGAAGCTGAGCAATTCGCGCCGATTCAGTGCGCGATGCGTTTCGCGTAGCGCGCTTTCCTCAGCGGTTCCGCATTTACGCTAACAACAGCTTTCGGCCGAGCCTTCGCCCCGCGGTATTATGATTGCGCCCGTTAACAGTGTTGGCGGGCGGGCGTAATGGTTCTGACTCTTCTGGTGAGACGGGCGATGTTTTTCATCGCCTTTGTATTGGTGTTCGCGCTGGTCGCGGCATCGATGGCGCACTCGGCTACTAACGAGCGCGGCATGGTGGCCTTCTCCGGTTTCCGCCCCGGCACCATCGTGGTGCGCACCGGCGAACGCAGTTTGTATCTAGTCATCGACGAGCAGCGCGCCATGCGTTTCCCGGTCGGCGTCGGCCGCACCGGCAAAACATGGACCGGCATTGCGCAGGTCGAAGGCAAATACGTGCGTCCAGCCTGGCAAGCGCCGGACGACATGGGCGGCGGCCCTGTTATTCCGGGCGGCGCGGCGAACAATCCGATGGGGGCGGCCGCGCTCACGATGCGTGGCGGCGAGTACGCGATCCACGGCACCAACCACCCGGAGTCGATCGGGCATTTCGTTTCCCACGGCTGCATCCGCATGCACAACCGCGATATCGTCGAACTGTACCGGATGGTCCCGGTCGGCACGCCCGTGATCGTCGAGCGCTAAGCGCATCTAACGACAAGCAAATCGAAATGAAATTTTCCCGCCGCCATCTTCTGACATTCGCGGCCGCGGCACTGGCGTTGCTGACGGCGAAAGCGGCGGACGCACGCGATATCGTGCCGCTGACCGGCTATCGCTACGCGCCGGGGAGCATCGTCATCTACACGAGCACGCGCCAACTTTATTACGTGCTCGGCAACGGCCAGGCGATCCGCTACCCGGTGGGCGTCGGCCGCGCCGGCATGGCGTGGCACGGCAACGGCTTTATCGCCCGCAAACATCTGCGGCCGGCATGGTCTGACGAAAGCGGCGGCCCTGTCATTCCCAGTGGCTCGCCGCGCAATCCGATGGGCGCGGCGGCGCTCGGCCTCGATCGCGGCAATTACGCCATCCACGGTACCAACGATCCGTCATCGATCGGCGGCTATGTCTCGCATGGCTGCATCCGCATGCATAACGAAGACATCATGGACCTGTACCGGCGCACGTCGATCGGCACCAACGTCTACGTTCTTCAGTAATTTTCCAGCGCCCTCCGGCCTCCGAGGCCGGGCAGTGCCCGCCGGTTGCCGAATCACGCAACCGGCAAGTGCACCGGCGGGACCGGTCGCCTTGGAATCAGACCGCTAAAGCTGTGAACGCACACTGTTTTTCGGCTTTTGCTCGCAGCCTCGACACAATTCATCATAATGATGAGCTATGGCGCGACCGCGTATTTCCCCCCAGCCGGACATTCCCGGCCTCGCTGCACGACGGATCGCGGCGGATATCCTCGACAGCGTCCTGCGCAAGCGCATCGCCCTCGACGAGCAGCTGTCCGGCCGCGCCGCCCACCCCGGCCTCCCCACCTTGCCCGACCGCGACCGAGCGTTGATGCGCCGTCTCGTTGCCACCTGTCTGCGACGGCTCGGCACCTTGCGGTATCTGCTCGGCGACCTGATGGCCAAGGGGTTTCCGGCCGACGCACCGCGCACCGAATCGATTCTCTTGATCGGCGCCGCGCAGATTCTCTGGCTCGACGTGCCGGATCATGCCGCAGTCGATCTGTCGGTCCGACTGGCGCAAGCCGACCGGCGCGCCGCGCGCTACGCCGGCCTCGTCAACGCCGTGCTGCGCCGTGTCGCGCAGAACCGCACGGCGTTGCTCGCCGATACGACGCCGCGCGATACGCCGGACTGGATGTTCAAGCGCTGGAGCAAAGCCTACGGCGCCGACACCGCACGCGCGATTGCGCAAGCCAACGGCCATGAGCCTGCGCTCGACGTCACCGTGAAACAGAATCCTGAGAAATGGGCTGATCGCCTGCATGGCCGCGTCGTCGCGACCGGTACGGTGCGCACGATCGCGCATGGCGCGATTTCACTGCTGCCCGGCTTCGATGAGGGCGCGTGGTGGGTACAGGACGCCGCCGCATCGATCCCGGCGCAATTGCTCGGCGATGTGCGCGATCGCGATGTTCTCGATCTCTGCGCCGCGCCCGGCGGCAAGACCGCGCAGCTCGCCAATGTCGGCGCACGTGTCGTCGCTCTCGACCGTTCGGCGCCACGGCTGGTGCGTCTGACCGAAAATCTGAACCGGCTTGCGCTGCAGGCCGAGACCATCGCCGCCGATGCGCTCGAATGGCGGCCCGAAGGCAAATTGTTCGACGCGATCCTGCTCGATGCGCCATGTTCATCAACAGGGACAATAAGGCGTCATCCCGATGTGCCGTGGCTGAAGTCGGAGGCCGACCTCGCCCCGCTGACGTCGCTGCAAAGCCGGCTGCTCGACCACGCCATCAACCTGCTCAAGCCCGGCGGAACCCTGGTTTATTGCGTCTGTTCGCTCGAGCCCGAGGAAGGCCCGGATCAGATCAACGCCTTTCTGGCGCGTAACGCCCATGCTGCACGCAAGCCGATTCCGGCATCCGAGGTGTTCGGCCAGGCCGATTTCGTCACACCGGACGGCGATCTGCGCACGCTGCCGCAGCATCTGCCCGACCCTGAGCCGCAATGGGGCGGCCTCGACGGCTTCTTTGCCGCAAGGCTCACACGAATTGCCTAGCATTTGCGGCGCTAAATCACGGCGCGGTCAAGCATATTGGCCGTTCGGCCCCCCTTCGCTATCGTGTGTCACTCGCGCGCGAATCACTCCGCGCCGCAGGGGACGGGCGATTTCATGAGAGGTGTTTCGATCGCGGAGCGATTAAGGCTCTCCGTGCTCATCGGGCGCCGCGCCTACCGGAGTGTCGCCGGCGGCTTCAACACGCATCCGCTGCTGCGCTGGCGTTTCGGCTCGACCAAGACCGACCGGCTGGTCATCGCGCCGCAGGATTTGCGCACCGCCGACGCCACCCGCGCCAGCGAAATCTACGCCGGACGCTTCGCCTTCGCCGGCAAGGTTGTGATCTGCGACCGCCGCTCGCCGTTCGAGATGACCCCGCCGTCCGACGAATGGGCGGTGCAACTGCTCAACTTCTCCTGGCTGCGCCATCTGCGTGCCGCCGATTCCGCCATCACCCGCGCCAATGCCCGCTCGCTGATCGACGAATGGATCAATCTGCAAGGCGGCTGGCATCCGGTCGGCTGGCGTCCCGACATTCTCTCGCGCCGTGTCATTTGCTGGCTCAGCCAAGCACCCTTCGTATTGCAGGACGCCGACGCACGGTTTTATCGCCGCTTCATCCGCAGCCTGTCGCGGCAAGTGCGCTATCTGCGCAAGACTCTGAAAGAGTCGCGCGACGGCATGCCGCGCATGCAGGTGCTGATCGCGCTGACGTTCGCCACTTTGTGCCTGCAAGGCCAGTCCGGCTCCTTGCGCGTCAACGCGCGCCGGCTGATCGAGGAATTGCGGTCGCAGATTCTTCCCGACGGCGGCCACATTAGCCGCAATCCCGGCGCGCTGATCGAATTGCTCGCCGACCTGCTACCGCTGCGCCAGCTTTTTTCCGCGCGCGACTTGCAGCCACCGCAGGCGCTCAACAACGCCATCGACCGCATGATGCCGATGTTGCGTTTCTTCCGCCACGCCGATGGCAATTTCGCGCAGTTCAACGGCATGGGGCCGACCCAGGTCGACCTGCTCGCCACCGTGCTGGCCTATGACGACGCGCGCGGCACGCCGGTGTCGAACGCGCCGCACTCCGGCTACCAGCGTATCGACGCCGGGCAGACCGCGCTGCTGATGGATACCGGCCGGCCGCCGCCGATTTCGCTAAGCCAGGAGGCGCACGCGGGCTGCCTGTCGTTCGAACTGTCCTGGAAGCAGCATCGGCTGGTGATCAATTGCGGATTGCCTGCGGTCAATCGCGAAACCTGGCGGCAGGTCGCGCGCGCCACCCCGGCGCATTCGACCGTGACCTTCAACGAGCGGTCCTCGTGCCACTTTCTCGAATCCGGTTCATTCCGCAGTCTGCTGTTCGGCACGCCGATCGTTGCCGGCCCGCACCATGTGCCAGTCGAGCGCGAGGACACGGCAGGCGGCACGCTGCTGCGGGTGTCGCATGACGGCTACACCAGCGATTGCGGCGTCATCCATCACCGCACCATCGGGCTCAATGCCGACGGCACAGTGCTCGACGGCGAGGACAGCTTCATGCCGTCCGACCTGCGCGGTTTTCCGCGCGATACGGCGGACGAATATGCCATCCGCTTCCACCTGCATCCGGCGATCAAGGCCAGCCGCCTGTCGGACAGCCGCGGTGTCATCCTGCTGCTACCGGACCGCGAGGTCTGGACCTTTTCCACGCTCGCCGACAAGGTTGAGATCGAGGAAAGCGTTTTTCTGGCCGGTACCGACGGTCCGCGCCGCGCCGTGCAGATCGTGATTTACGGCCACGCCCGCGAACAACCCAGGATCAAATGGAGCTTCGGTCACTCCAAGCCGGTCGTCCCCGGCGCGAAGGCCACCCGCGCCGACGAGCCCGAATTGCCGCTGTGATTTTCCCCTTGCGGGGAAAGGCTGCGGGCGACATTAAGAGCGCATGACATCAAATCTGACATCAAATCCGCGCCGTATTACCCGCGCCCTGCTGTCGGTTTCCGACAAGGCGGGCTTGATCGAATTTGCCAAGGCCCTGTCCAGCCACGGCGTCGAGCTCATCTCGACCGGCGGCACCGCCAAGACGATCAAGGATGCCGGTCTGAATGTTATCGATGTTGCCGATCTTACCGGGTTTCCCGAGATGATGGACGGCCGCGTCAAGACGCTGCATCCGAAAGTGCATGGCGGCCTGCTGGCGATCCGCGACAACAAGGAACACGGCGCCTCGATGCAGGCGCACGGTATCAAACCGATCGATCTGCTGGTCGTGAACCTCTATCCGTTCGAGGAAACCGTCGCCAAAGGCGCCGACTATGAAGATTGCATCGAGAACATCGATATTGGCGGCCCGGCGATGATCCGTGCTGCCGCCAAGAATCACGACGACGTC
>DASYCM010000245.1:0-11646 GCA_036500165.1 Pseudolabrys sp. | reverse complement strand
CATCGTCGAAAACAGCACCGGCTGGAAAATGCCGCGCTGCCGGTCCTTCGACCAATTCCGCAGCTGGCACCAGATGACGATGATAATGCCGCTCAAGCCGGTCATGCCGCCGAGCACACCGTTGACCGCGCCGACGCCGGCATCGATGCCGATATTCTCGTGTTCGACATGGCCCGAGCTCCGGCTCAGGCCCCAGATGCTGTAGAGCACCAACATGACGCCGATGGCGATGCGCAGCACGTCGGGATCGATATAGGTCAGCAGCGCGGTACCGATCGGCACGCCGAGCGCGCCGCCGAGGATGAAAGGCGCGGCGCCTCGCCAATTGATGAAATCGTGGAATTTCCAGATGGCGTAGCCCTGCGTCACAAAGCCGTAGCCGGCGATCAACGAGGCCGTCTGCATGGGCGTCAGGATGTGCAGGCAGATGCCTGTCATCACCAGGCCCATGGCGAAACCGGCGACGCCGGATGTCAGGCCGCCGCAAAACGTCGCCAGAAGGAATAGCAGGAGGGCCCCGGTCGTCATGTGCTTCCCAAGTGATGGAGGCCTGCATAGCAGTATCGGCGAGGGAACTGGAGTGGATGGCTGCCATCCCCCAGGAAGGCTGCACTTTCCCGGCGTGCCGTTCTATAGATTCTCTTTAGAGTCGGTGCCAGGAATCGGATTGTGCCGGCGTCTCCCACCGAAGACCGCCAGAAGATTGCGATGACCCTGTCCGCCGAAATCGTTGCCGTGCGCCGCCAGCGCCTGATCGGCATCGGCTTGATGTGCGTGACGGTGATGTTCTTCGCTACGCTGGATACCACGGCGAAATATCTCGGCCATTTTCTCGATCCGCTGGAGGTGGCTTGGGCGCGCTACACCAGCGCCTTCGTGTTGACGCTGTTCGTGTCGAACCCGGTGACAAAGCCGGACCTCATGAAGACCAAGCGGCCGGTACTTCAGATTGTGCGGGCGTCGCTGCTGGTGACGTCAACGGTGCTGAACTTCTTCGCGCTGCGCTGGCTCCAGCTCGATGAGGCACTGTCGATCATTTTCACCTATCCGTTCATCGTCGCCATCGTCTCCGGTCCGATCCTCGGCGAATGGCTGGGCTGGCGGCGCTGGACCGCGATCGGCGTCGGCTTCTGCGGCGTGCTGCTGATTACGCGCCCGGGCTTAGGCGGCTTCAATCCGGGCGCCGTGCTCTCGCTGGCGTCGGTCATCTGTTACGGGTTCTACGCCGTGCTGACGCGGGTCGTGTCGCGGGTCGACAGCAATCAGACGTCATTGTTCTACAATAACGTCGTCGGTGCGGCGGTGATGTTGCCGGTCATCCCCTTCGTCTGGCAGATGCCGTCGTCGTGGTTCGTCGTGTTTCTTATGGTTGGCACCGGCGCGCTCGGCAGTATCGGCCATTTCTGCATGATCTCCGCGCACAAACTGGCGCCGGCATCGGTGCTGTCGCCCTTCATCTATACGCAGCTCATCTGGGTGGTGATCCTCGGCTACCTGGTGTTCGACCACGTGCCCAACGAACTCACGATAGTGGGCGCGACTATCGTCATCGGCTCCGGCCTTTACCTGCTGTACCGGGAGCGCAAGGTGGGCAAAACCACCACCAGCGAGGCCGTTATCGAGTGAAATATCACTCAATTGGCTGAAATATCACTGCAATGTCGACGGTTGCGGTAGCTTCGCCATCAAGGCTAAGTTTCAGACCACAAACAGAAACACCTAAGTTTCGGCGACTTTTGAGGAAACGCATGTCGACAGTGCAAGACCGGTCTCAGGCCGGCTCCGGGTTGAACGACGATATCGGAGAAAAGAAGCGGCTCGAGCTGTACCGCTCGCAGGTTCGCCTGCGCGAGGCCGAGCAACGTGCTTACGATCTGTTCCTGCAAAACTTGGTCAAGGGCACCAGCCACCTGTCGCTTGGACAGGAGGCGATTGCCGCCGGCTTCGGCGAGGCGATGGTCAAGGGCGACCTGTCGTTCTGCACTTATCGCGGCCACGCCCACACTTTGGCGCGCGGCGTGCCGGTCGAGAAGGTGCTCGGCGAGCTGATGCAGAAGGACAACGGCCTGATGCGCGGCAAGGGCGGTTCGATGCATCTGACGTCGGAAGAACACGGCGTCATGGGGTCCTATGCCATCATCGGCGCGCATCTGCCCATCGCCTGCGGCGCGGCCTGGCGCGCGCAATATCGCGGCGACAAGGACGTGTCGGTCTGTTTCTTCGGCGACGGCACGACGAACATCGGTGCGTTCCACGAGGCGCTCAACTTCGCCGCGGTCTGGAAACTGCCGGTCGTGTTCGTCTGCGAAAATAATCTTTACATGGAATACACGCCGATCAAGGACGTGATCCCGATCCCGCAACCCGCTGCGGATCGTGCGTCGGCCTATGGCCTCGAGCGCATCCTCATCGACGGCAATGATGCCGACATTGTCTACCGAACCGCGCAGAAGGCGTTCGCGCGCGCACGTGCGGGTGAGGGGCCGTCATTGATCGAGTGCCTGACTTATCGTCACAGTGGCCACTCGCGCGCCGACCCGGCCAAGTATCGCCCCGAAGGCGAACTGGAAGAGTGGAAAAAGCACGACCCGATCAAGGTCTACCGCGAGCGCCTCAAGCAGTTCGGCGTCAGCGACGCAGCGATCGCCGATATCGAAGCAAGCGTACGCAAGGAAGTGGACGACGCCACCGAGGCCTGCAAGGCCGCGGGTAGCCCGCCGCTCGATATCATCTCCACCGATGTCTACGCCGACGGCGGCTGGGCATGGCGTAACTAATCCGCGAAACTGATTGTGAGAAATTGAAATGCCAGAAATCAGCTATCGCGATGCTGTGACGCGCGGCATCGCGCAGGAAATGTCACGCGATCCCGACGTCGTTTTCCTCGGCGAGGACGTTGCCAAGCCCGGCGGCTGCTTCAAGGCGACCGTCGGCCTCTATGAACAGTTCGGCGGCGTCCGCGTGCGCGACACGCCGATCTCGGAGCAGGCCATTCTCGGCGCCGCCATGGGTGCGGCGATGACTGGCCTCAAGCCGATTGCGGAAATCATGTTCTCGGATTTCATCGCGGTGTGTTTCGACTACATCGCTAATGAATTCCCGAAGAGCCGCTACATGTCGAACGGGCAGACCAAGTGCCCGCTGGTCGTGCGCACCGCTAACGGTGCGGGCTCTCGGTTTGGCGCGCAACACTCTCAGTCGGTCGAGAACTGGTGCATGATGATCCCCGGCCTCAAGGTCGTGGCGCCGTCTTCGCCGGTCGATGTCGTCGGCCTGCTAGCCGCCGCGGTGCGCGATCCGGATCCGGTGATCTTTTTCGAACACAAGTCGCTCTACAATTCGAAGGGCGAAGTGCCGGACGGCGAGATCGTCGACACACTCGGCACCGCGAAGATCCTGCGCGCCGGCAAAGACTGCACCATCGTCGCACTCGCCTTGATGGTGCCGCGTGCACTGGAGGCGGCGGAGCGTCTGCGGATCGACCACGGCATTGATTGCGAAGTGATCGACGTGCGCTCGCTGGTGCCGCTCGATACCAAGACTATTCTCGGCTCAGTCGCCAAAACCCATCGCCTGTTCACGGTTGAGGAAAATCCGCGGCTGTGCGGCTGGGGCGCGGAAATTGTGTCGATCGTCGCTGACGAAGCTTTCTACGATCTCGACGGCCCGCCGGTGCGCATCACGACGCCGCATATTCCGCTGCCCGCCGCTGACATCATGGAAGACATCGTGCTGCCGACGCCACAGCGGATCGCCGAGACGATCCGGCGGTCGTTGGGAAGCTGATTATCCGCTCGTCCCCGCGAGAGCGGGGACCCAGGCGTCAAAGAACTGGATTCTCGCTTTCGCGGGAATGAACGGGAAAATTCGAGTAAGGGAAACGCGTCATGTACGAAAATCTCCTCGCCAATGTTCCGACCGATCTCTGGATCGGCGGCAAGTGGAAAAAGGCCTCCGACGGCGCCCGCTTCGACATCATTGATCCGGCGACCGAAAAGGTCATCGCCTCGGTCGCCAGCGCCACCGTCGACGATGCCAAGGCCGCGGTCGATGCTGCGCAGGAAGCTTTCCCGGCCTGGGCCGCGAAGAAGCCGCGCGAGCGCGCCGAGATTTTGCGCAAGGCTTATGAAGTCATCATGCGCGATGCCGAGCGCTTCGCGAAGTTGATCACGCTGGAGAACGGCAAGGCCTTGTCGGACTCGCGCGGTGAGATTGCCTATGCCGCCGAGTTCTTCCGCTGGTACGCCGAAGAAGCCGTGCGCAACATCGGCCAGATCTCGATGGCGCCGGCGACCGGCGCGCGCATCGTCGCGCAGCACAAGCCCGCCGGTATTGCCGTGCTAGTGACGCCGTGGAATTTCCCGGCGGCGATGGCGACGCGCAAGATTGGTCCGGCGCTTGCCGCCGGTTGCCCGGTGGTGCTCAAGCCCGCTTCTGACACACCGCTGACCATGCTGGCTTTGATGCCGGCGCTGGAAGAAGCCGGCGTTCCGCCCGGCGTGGTCAACGTCGTGCCGTCGCGCCGTTCCGGTCCGGTGGTTTCCGCCATGCTGCACGATCCGCGCGTGCGCGTGCTGTCGTTTACCGGCTCGACTGAAGTCGGCCGCAAGCTGCTGCATGAAGCCGCCGACAACATCATCAAGCCATCAATGGAATTGGGCGGCAATGCGCCGTTCATCGTGTTCGAGGACGCCGATATCGACGCCGCGATCGATGGCGCCATGATCGCCAAGATGCGCAACATGGGCGAGGCCTGCACCGCGGCCAACCGCTTCTATGTGCACGAGAAAGTGCACGACGAATTCGCCAAGAAGCTCACCGGCAAGATGGCGGCGCTCAAAGTCGGCAACGGCCTCGACGACGGCATCAGCGTAGGGCCGCTGGTCAACAAGGAAGGCCGCGACAAGGTCATCGAACTCGTCGACGACGCCGTATCGAAGGGCGCTAAGGTGCTGACCGGTGGCAAGACGCCGGACGGCCCGGGCTACTTCTATCCGGCGACCGTCATCACCAACGTGCCGAACTCGGCCAAGATGCTGAACGAGGAAATCTTCGGGCCGGTGGCGTCGATCCAGACCTTCAAGACCGAGGATGAGGCGATCACGCGCGCCAACGACACGGAATATGGCCTCGTCGCCTATCTCTATACGAAGGACCTCTCGCGCGGCATGCGCGTGTCGGAAAAGCTCGACTTCGGCATGATCGGCCTCAATCGAGGTCTCGTCTCCGATCCGGCAGCGCCTTTCGGCGGCACCAAACAATCCGGTCTCGGGCGCGAAGGCGCGCAAGAGGGCATGAAAGAATTCCAGGAAACGCAATATGTGTCGGTGATCTGGTAATCGCCGAACCAAGGGGAAGCGCGTGGACGTATTAATGCCGCAGCTCGGCGAAACGGTCGCCGAGGGTAAGATTGTGAAGTGGTTCAAGGCCGCCGGCGACGCGGTGAAGCCGGGCGATAACCTTTTCGAGATCGAAACCGACAAGACGTCGATGGAAGTCCCGTCGACATTTACCGGCACACTGTCGTCGATCAATTTTGGCGTCGGCGAAACGGCCAAGGTCGGCGCTGTGGTTGCGCAAATCCTGGGTGAGGGCGAAACGGCATCCGCGCCGAAGCCTGCCGCGCCCGCGTCTCTGGCGCCCGCTCCCGCGAAAGCAGCCGCTGCGCCCGCTGCAATGCCGGTGCCCGCGCCGCGTCCAGCTTCGCCTGCTGTCGCCATGCGCGACTTCTCCTATTCCAACATGACGCTGTGGCAGGAGGTGCGCACGCCGACTGGCAATTACGGTCAGGCGAGGCTCGCGACGGGTACCTACGTCACGCCGCTGGCGCGCCGTCTGGCGTCCGAGCGCGGTATCGATCTGTCGCGCGTCTCCGGCAGCGGGCCGCACGGTCGCATCGTCGCTCAGGACGTCGAGCAGGCTGTGCCGTCCTCGGGCGGCGCGATGGCGACGGGCGCCAGCGCCGCGCAGGTCAAGGCGCTCTACGAAGGCGTCGCCTACGAGGAAGTGCCGCTCGACGGCATGCGCGCGACGATTGCCAAGCGGCTGGTCGAAGCCAAGCAGACCATTCCCCATTTCTATCTGACCGCCGATATGGAAATCGGGCGCCTGATGGCCATGCGCGAGGAAGCCAACGCTGCGGCGCCGGTCGCCAAAGATGGCACGCCGGCTTTCCGGCTTTCGCTCAACGACTTTGTCATCAAGGCCTGGGCGGCGGCGCTGATGCGTATTCCCGCGGCCAACGCCGTGTGGGCGGGTGACCGCATTCTGCGCTTCACGCAGGCCGACATAGGCATCGCGGTCGCGCTTGACGGCGGCCTGATCACGCCGGTCGTGCATCACGCCGACACCAAGTCGGTCCGCGCAATCTCGAACGAAATCCGCGACATGGCCGAGCGGGCCCGCGCGAAGAAACTGCAGCCGAACGAATATCAGGGCGGCTCCAGCGCCATCTCCAATCTCGGCATGTATGGCGTGCGGGAGTTCTCGGCGATCATCAATCCGCCGCACGCCACGATCCTTGCCGTCGGCGCATCGCGCCGCGCGCCGGTCGAAGCGGCCGACGGCGGCGTCAAATTCGTGAGCCAGATGACTGTCACAGTGTCGTGCGACCATCGTGTCGTCGACGGCGCGCTTGGCGCCGAACTCCTGGCTGCATTCAAGGGTTTTGTCGAAGCGCCGGTTACTGCATTGCTATAGAGGGAGATTGTCATGCCTGGCGAAAAGCCGGACGTGTTGCTGGTTGGAGCCCGCAAACCTGTTTTGATCAATGGGCTCGAACCCAAGGTCACATTGCACGATTATCTCGGCGCCAAGGATCAGGACGCCTTTATTGCTTCGGTGGCCGACAAAATCCGCGCTATCGCCATTGCCTATACGGCGAACAAGGTCGACGCGGCCTTTCTGAGCAAGTTTCCCAAGCTCGAACAGATCTCCAGCTTCGGCGTCGGTTACGATCATATCGACGCCAAGTGGGCGGGGCAGAACGGCATCATCGTTACCAACACGCCGGAAGTCCTGAACGAGGAAGTGGCCGACACCGCGCTCGGGCTTTTGCTCTGTACGGTGCGTGAATTTCCGCAAGCGGACCGCTACGTGCGCGCCGGCAAATGGATGAAGGCGCAATATCCGCTCGCCAAGGCCACACTGCGTAACCGCAAGGTCGGCATCGTCGGTATGGGCCGTATCGGCAAGGCGATTGCCAAGCGCATCGACGCGTTCGGTGTGCCGGTCGTCTATCACAGCCGTAATCCGCAGTCGGTCGACTATCAGTATTATCCGAACCTCGTCGATATGGCGCGCGATGTCGACACGCTGATGGTCATCGTACCCGGCGGGCCGGCGACGAAGAACCTTATCAACGCCGAGGTGCTCAAAGCGCTCGGGCCGCAGGGTATCGTCATCAATATGGCGCGGGGCACGGTTATCGATGAGCCGGCGCTGATCGAAGCACTCAAGAACAAGACCATCTACTCAGCCGGCCTCGATGTCTTCGTCAATGAGCCGGAAGTACCGAAAGAATTGCTGGAGATGGACAACATCGTGTTGTTCCCGCATCTTGGCTCCTCGACCGAGGTGACGCGCGCGGCGATGGATCAACTCGTGGTCGACAACATTCTGGCCTGGGCGGCCGGCAAGGCACCGCTTACGCCGGTTCCTGAAACGCCGTACCCGCCGAAGCGGTGAACCATATGCGGTTAGCCATTCTGGCCCTCGCCTTGATCGCGGTGCTTCCGGGCGCGGCGCGCGCCTATGACTTCGAGCCGGTCAAGCCGCTCGATACCCAGGAAGTCGATCCTTCGATGCTGACGGATATCTACGGCGCTTGGGAAATCCGAGACAAAGGCGGCAAACGCCGCTGCCGCATCACGCTGCTGAACGAGCCGGGCATCGGCGGCAATCAGGTCGAGGTTGCGCCCGGTTGCGACAAAGCCTTTCCGGTGACGGCCGACATTTCGGCATGGCGTTTGCTGGAAGGCTGGGGCATCGATCTGGTCGATCCGTTGCGCAAGATCCGTGTGCGGTTCACCACGCCGGACAATCGTTACGTTCCGTTCGGCGATAAAAAAGACATCGCCGGTATGGATGAGTTGCTGAAAGTTCAAGACAAGCCGGGCGCGAAGAAAAAATGAGATTGAGTCGGATCATCGCTGTCGTAATTGCTGCGCTCGTCGCCGGTCCAGCGATGGCGCAGAACGCGCCGATGAGCGAATCCGGCAAGGAATTACTCGGTTCCTGGGAGTTTTCCAACGCCGACCGCGATAAGGTCTGCCAGGCGACGTTCAAGGCCGATGCGACCAAGGTCGGTTTCAAGGTCGAGTTCGACGCCGACTGCGCCGCCAAGTTTGCGCTGGTCAACGACGTCGCCGGCTGGGTCTTCCCCGAAGGCGATTTGCTCCGGCTTGTCGATGCGTCGGGCAAGACTCTGGTCGAGTTCAGCGAAGTCGAAAGCGGTATCTACGAGGCGCCGACGCCTGGTGTCGGCGTGCTGTTCCTGCAAAACGCCGCTTCCGTCGGCCCGCCGCCGAAGCCAGCGGAGCAGGTGGCTGGTGAGTGGACGGTTACACGGCGCGGCGCGCGGGTATGCAGCCTAACGCTGACGGCGACACCGGTGAACGACGGTTACACCTTGATCGTGAAGCCCGGCTGCGACGCCGCAATAACCCGGCTCAATTTTGCGCAGTGGCGGCTCGACCGAGAGGAACTGACACTATCGCCGGCACGCGGTAATCCCTGGCGTTTTGAGGAGGGCGATAACGGCACCTGGCGGCGTACGCCGGAGACCACCGACCAGTATATGCTGGTAAGGCAATAACATGGTGCCAGGTGTCGTGATGCAGAAGGAACGGCTGAACGCGTTCAGCGACGGCGTGCTCGCCATCATCATCACCATCATGGTGCTGGAGCTGAAGGTGCCGCACGGCGCCGACTGGAACGCGCTCGGCGCGTTATGGCCGGTTTTTCTAAGTTACGTGCTGAGTTTCATCTACATTGGCATTTACTGGAACAACCATCATCACCTGCTGCATGCCAGTCATGGGATTAATGGCGCGATCATGTGGGCCAACATGCATCTGCTGTTCTGGCTGTCGCTTATTCCTTTTGCGACCGGCTGGATGGGTGAGAACCATTTCGCGTCGCTGCCGGTCGCGGTGTACGGCTTGTCGCTGCTGATGCCGGCGCTGGCCTATTACGTTTTGCAGCGATGTATCGTGCGGGCCAATGGCCCGGACCGGGTGCTGGCGAAAGCATTGGGCCGTGATATCAAAGGTAAACTGTCGCCGTTATTCTACACCGCCGGCATCGGACTTGCCTTTGTCGATCCGCGCATTTCCTGCGCGCTCTATATCGCCGTGGCGCTGCTATGGCTGGTGCCGGACCGTCGCATCGAAAAGACCTCTGGCACTCCTGAGCGCTAAATCAGCTTCAGTCCTTTGAAGCTGGCATGGCCTTCCTTGCCGACTATGATGTGATCGTGCACGACTATACCGAGCGGCTTGGCGACATCGACGATCGATTGCGTCATTTGGATGTCGGCGCGAGACGGTGTGGGATCGCCGGAGGGATGATTGTGCACCAAGATCAAAGCTGTCGCGGATAGCTCCAGCGCGCGTTTGACCACCTCGCGCGGGTATACGGGTGTGTGGTCGACGGTGCCGACCTGCTGCACTTCGTCGGCGATGAGCTGGTTGCGCTTATCGAGGAACAGCAGCCGGAACTGCTCCTTGTCCTCGTAAGCCATCGCCGTGCGGCAGTAGTCGATGACGCTCGACCACGACGACAGCACCGGGCGCTTGCGCAACTGGCCACGCGCAAGGCGGCTTGCTGCGGCGTGCACGATCTTGAGTTCGGTGATGGCGGCCTCACCCATGCCCTTGATTTCGGCGAGGCGGGCAGGCGCCGCCGCGACCACCTCGGCGAAGGAGCCGAACTTCGCAATCAGCGCCTTGGCGAGCGGTTTGACGTCGCGTTGGGGAATGGCGCGAAACAGCACCAGTTCGAGCAGTTCGTAATCGCTGACGGCGTCGGCGCCGGCCTCGCGGAAACGGCCTCGAAGCCGTTCGCGGTGGCCGTGATAGTGCGGCGCGCCTTCGGTAAGGCCCGTCTGCAATTCGCCGTCGTTCCGAATACCAGTCATCGTCCGCGCCCGTTTCCAGGGTGGAGTGTAGTGCAATCGGATACAACCGACGAGGGTAGTTTTCGCCTTAGCCTGTTTTTGTCGCAGATTTTAGTGGGCGGCGATTTTGTAAGGAGGCTTGTCCAAGCCGGCCGGCGAGAAGGTGAAAATCTCGACGCCTTTATCGGTCACGCCGACGGTGTGCTCGAACTGGGCCGACAGCGAACGGTCGCGGGTGACCGCGGTCCAGCCGTCCGACAACACCTTCACGTGCGGCCGGCCGAGATTGATCATTGGCTCGACCGTAAAGAACATGCCCGGCTTGAGCACGATGCCTTCGCCGGCGCGGCCGACATGGACGATGTTCGGCTCGTCATGGAACAGCTTGCCGAGGCCGTGGCCGCAGAAATCGCGCACCACGCTCATGTGCTGGGCCTCGACATAGCTCTGGATCGCGGCGCCGATGTCACCGGTGGTTGAGCCAGGCTTGATGGTGGCGATGCCGCGCATCATCGCTTCATGGGTCACTTCAATAAGCCGTTCAGCGCGCCGCGGGATTTCGCCGATCGCGTACATGCGGCTGGTGTCGCCGTGCCAGCCGTCGAGGATCAGCGTCACGTCGACATTGACAATGTCGCCATCCTTCATCGGCTTGTCGGACGGAATGCCGTGACAGACGACGTGGTTGAGCGAGGTGCAGGTCGATTTCTTATAGCCGCGATACATCAGCGTCGCCGGCAACGCGTTATTGTCCATCGCGAAATCGTAGACCAGCTTGTCGAGCCTGTCGGTTGGCACGCCGGGCTTGATGTAGCCTGTGAGCATGTCGAGGCAGTGCGCGACCAGTTGCCCGGCCTTGCGCATGCCTGCGAAAGCGGCTGGTCCGTGAATTTTGATTTGGCCGGTTTTGCGGAGGGGCGCGACGGCAGCGTCAACGTAGGTCATGGGCCCAATTTAGGGATCGGGGCCGTTGCGGGCAAGTTACCAATTTGATGCCTAAAACCGTTCAATTTGCGATTTTACCGCTCAATTCGTCCTCGATGTGGGCGCGCACGATCTCGTCGAAGGATTCCTCGGCCTTGAAGCCTAGCGTGGCCGCGCGTTGGGCATCGAAACGTTCCGACCAGCCGGAGACGATGCGGACGATCAGTTCGTCCGGTTCGCGGCGGATACGCGCTGTGACCTTGGTGCCGGCGATGCGCGTCAGAGATTCAATCTGCTCAGCGACCGTGCAGCACACCCCGGGCATGGCGAGATTGATGCGCCGCCCCAACTGCTCGCGCGTCAGGGCTGCAGCATGGATGAGGAATCCGACCGCCGAACGGGGACTGGCATGCGTATGCCGCACGGTATCGGCCACCGGCAGGATCGCTTCCATGCCCGCCAGTGGCTCCCGGATGATGCCGGAGAAGAAACCGGACGCTGCCTTGTTCGGCTTGCCCGGCCGCACACAGATCGTCGGCAGGCGAATGCCGACGCCGTCGAGAAAGCCGCGTCGCGTATAGTCGGCCAGCAGCAATTCGCTGATC
>DASYCM010000244.1:0-6847 GCA_036500165.1 Pseudolabrys sp. | reverse complement strand
GCAGCGCCCGGCGGCAGAAGCCCCACCACGCTGACGCCCGGCACATTTACGATTTCGCTTTTGGGATAGATGCCGAAATCGGCTTCGCCGCTGGCGATCGCCTCCAGACCGCCTTCAAGCGCCGGGCGGTAAACCGTCTTCTTGGCCATGATATCGGCGATGCCGAGCTGGTCCATCACCTTGGCACAGTGCGCTCCACTCGGCGTCGCCGTCGCCGGAGAATGGGCAACGCTATGGGCGTCTAATAGTGCCTTGCGGAATGCCTCAAGCGACGACAGGTCGGGCGCTTTGGCGCCGGTCCTAACTGCCACACCAGTGCGCACGATACCCAGCGTGGCGCGCGCGTCTCCCCTAGCCACTCCCTGTTTGACGTAACCGTCGATCAACCCGACCGGCATGATGAGAATGTCAGGCCGCTCGCCGGCCGCCAGTTTGTCGCGAATGGCGCCCAGAACGGCATAGTGGAACACTGGCTTGGCGCCGGTCTGTTGTTCGAATTGCGGACCGAGCCGGGCGAACGCTTCTTTCGGCGCATAGCCGCTCATCAAATGAATTTCAGTCGTCATAGCTTGAATTGCTCCAGCGTACCGGGATGAAACAGCTCCTCCGGCGTCACCAGCCGGGACGATAGTCCCTGGCTGTGATGATGCTTGAGGAAGTTCTCCAGCGTCTTACGGCTCGGTTCGACGCCATAAGCCCAGAAGTCCTCGCCCATCAGCTCGCGGGCTTCGGCAAGGCGCTCCTCGACGAAAGGCAGCGTCACCTTGGTGGCCGAAGTGTCGCTCAATTGCTCCATCGCCGCCGCCTTCGATTGCTCGAAGGCCTTGAGCACCGCGCCCGGCAGCCATGGGTGCTGTTCGGCCAAGGTCCGGCGCACGCCGACAATATGCATGATCGGGAAGATGCCGGTACGCTTGAAGTAGTCCTTCGCCGCCGCCACCGGATCGGGGAACAGCCAGCCGACATTCGGCGTCTGCTTCGGTAGTGACGGCGGTCTCGGCGCGATGAAGCCGTCGATGGTGCCTTCCGCCAGCATGGCCGAGATTGTCTTGCCCTCGGGTGCGTTCTCGAGCTTCACATCGGGCGGAAGCTTGATCGTGATCTTTTCCGGCCGCGCCGCGTCCTCGATACCGCCGCGCACCCAAGTAATGTCCGACGGCTTGACGCCGAAATCCTCTTCCAGAATGGCGCGTGCCCAGACATTGGCGGTCAACTGATATTCCGGCACGCCGACGCGCTTGCCCTTGAGGTCTTCGGGCTTCTTGATGCGGTCGGTGCGCACGTAGATCGAGGTATGCCGGAAGGCGCGCGACACGAAGGCCGGTACGCCGACGTAAGGGCCGCCGCCCTGTGCTGTCTTGACCGTGAAGCTCGACAGCGAGAGTTCGCAAATGTCGAATTCGGCATGGCGAAAAGCACGAAAGAAAATTTCCTCTGGTGACAGCGTCATACATGCAGTGTTGACGCCATCAATCTGCACGGCGCCATCGACCAGCGCACGGGTGCGGTCATAGGGTCCTACGGCGACGGAAAGGTTCAGTTTGGTCATGGTATTTCCCGGCAAGAGTTCGGGAAACTTCATAAGCGAAACGGCCTGCAAACGCTACTCTACACCACCGCCCTTAGGGCCCTTCTGGTCCGGCGTAACGTCGAGTATCGCCGCATGACCGGTGATTTTCACCGCCGGGCCGCAATCTTTCATGCAGGGCTTGGCCCAGAACGATTTCTCGGCCTTTTGCCGGTCGTCATCGAAGAAGCCGCCTTCGTTTGGCATCTTAACTTTGTTCCAAGTGTCTTTCGACAGCACGAAGTTGTCGTCGACGATGTCGTTGAGATTGAGCACGTAGGCCACGACCGCGTATAGTTCATCATTCGTCAGCGACTGTGCATCGCCGAACGGCATGGCGCGCCGGACATAATCGAACACGCTCGACAGATACGGATAATACGAGCCGACGGTCTTTACCGGGTCGTGCGAGGCCAGCGTGCCCTTACCCTGTGCAAGTTGCGGCCAGCGGCCGGCGCTTTCGCCGAACTCGCCGTGACAGGCGGCGCAACGTTCCAGATAAATCTTCTCACCGTCTTTGACCGAACCTTTGCCGGGGGGCGCGCCCTGTCCGTCCGGCCGCACGTCGATGTCCCAGCCCGCAATCTGCTCAGCCGTGGCCGGTTGGCCAATGCCGTAGGTGCGTTGTTTGGATTGCGCCAAAGCGGGCGCGGCGATCATCGCAAGGACAAGCGCGAGACTAACCGACCTCAACATTCTCGACCTCCCCGCTGGCCTTGAGCGCCCAGGTCTGAATGCCATTGTTATGATAGATCGAATTCACGCCGCGAATTTTGCGCAGTTCGGCCTTCGACGGTTGCACATAGCCGGTTTCGTCCATGGCGCGCGATTGCAACAGAAGCTCTTCGCCGTTCCAGTCGATCTCGGCATAGAAGCGCACGCAGGCGCGATCAAACACCGGACCATCGATTTTCGCGTTGCGCCAGTTGCGGCCGCCATCGAGCGAGACATCGACGCGTTTGACTTTGCCGCGCCCGGACCATGCCAGCCCGGAAACAACCGTAAAGCCCTTGCGCTTGAGCGGCGCCTGCGGCGATGGCGAGGTGATGACAGATTTGGCGTCCATCTCGAACGTAAATTTGCGCGCCTTTCCGTTCTCGAGCAGGTCGGTGTACTTGCCGGTCTCTTCGCGCGTGTACCAGGGCTGATCGCCGACCTTGATGCGGCGCAGCCATTTCACCCAGACATTCCCCTCCCATCCGGGAACGACCAAGCGAACGGGATACCCCTGTTCCGGCCGCAGCATTTCGCCGTTCATGCGATAGGCGACGAGACAATCGTCGAGCGCCTTGCTCATCGGAATGGAACGGTTCATCGCCGCGGCGTCGCCACCCTCGGCCATAAGCCACGTCGCGTTCGTTTTGAAGCCCGCCTGTTCGAGCAACAGCTTCAGCGGCACGCCGGTATATTGCACGCAATGCACCATACCGTGGGTGTACTGGCAGCCGTTAAGCTGCGCACCGCGCCACTCCATGCCGGAATTGGCCGCACACTCGAGAAAATAAATGCGGTTAACGCGCGGCAGGCGCTTCAAGTCTTCCAGCGTGAACACCAGCGGCTTGTCGACAAGTCCATGGATCATCAGCCGGTAGTCGTTTGGATCGATCTCGGCGATTCCGGAATGATGGCGCTCGAAGCATAGACCGTTCGGCGTGATGATGCCGTCGAGTTCATGCAGCGGCGTGAAGCTGACGGATGACTCGCGGCTTGCCGTCAACCATTGCACGTCGCGGCGAATAACATCCTTCTCGAATTTCGACGGCACGCCATAAGGCTTGCTGACGACGCCCTCACCCAGTTGCTTGGTCCAGTCAGCAACATTGGGCGGTAAGTTTTTATCGTTGCCGAGTGCAGCGCTCGTGGCGCCGCCGGCTGCCAAGCCAGCAGCGCCAGCAAGGAAGTTGCGACGTGACGCGCGTTGCTTGTCAGGGTCCTTCGGCTCGGTCATCGGCGGCTCCGACAGATCACTCTCGCCGAAGCGTCATATCACATTCTGTTTCGTGAATGTTATAAAGATGGTGCTTAAGCACCGGAAATTTTCACGCTCGAATTCGGCGCGATCCGAACCGTTTTCTCCGCGGCAACATATTTTTCCACCAGCTCCCAAACCGGCGGCCCCTCGGTGCCTTCGTTGACCGAAGCCCAGCCGGCGACTGTATATTCCTTGTTGGGATCGATCGGCGCACCGGTCTTGAGATGCGTCATGCCGGAGATCCGCTGGCCAATCGGTTTCGACACATCGATCGAATAGCCAAGTCCGCCGCAGCGCACCATATCGCCGCCCTGCTGGTAGTAGGGATCGGCGTTAAACAGGTTGTCGGCGACGTCCTCGAGCACATCCTTCAGCCGCGCGCCGGTCATCGGTAGGCGATAGACCTGCGGATAGGTAATAGCCGTGGCGTTGTGGATGTCTTCCATCGTAATCGGCGCACCTGGCAATACGCTGGTGCCCCAGCGGAAGCCGGGCGACAGCACGATTTCGGCATCGCGCTCCTTGAGAAGCGCCGCGCAGATCAGATCGTCGAAGGTGCCATTGAAATTGCCGCGGCGGTACAACGTCGACTCCGCCTGCCCGACCACGCGCGCCAGTTCCTTGGCGTAAGGCGCACGAGCTTTGGTGATCGCCGCCGTCATTTCGGCATCAGGCGCGATGGCATCAGCGAATAGCGGGATCAATTTGTAGCGGAAGCCTTTCACAGCCCCGCCTTGAACGTCGAGATCGAGACGGGAGACGAACTTGCCGTGGCTGCCGGACGCAATAAGCAGCGTGTTGCCGACCTTGATGGCTTCAGGCAGCGCATCGTGGGTGTGACCCGTCAGGATCACATCGATCCCGGCAACACGCGAGGCGAGCTTGCGGTCGACATCAAAGCCGTTATGCGACAGCAGCACGACGAGTTGCGCGCCAGCCTTGCGCGCCTTGTCGACTTGAGAACGTACGTCCTCCTCACGAATGCCGAACGACCATTTTGGCATCATCCAGCGCGGATTGGCGACCGGCGTATACGGAAATGCCTGCCCGAGTACGGCGATTTTCACACCGCCTTTCTCGAACATCTTCATCGGTTCGAAGGCCGGCTCGTTCCATTCCGTGTCGCGGATGTTCAACGCGAGGAACGGGAAGCCGAGACCATCGATCAGCTCTTTGACGCGCGCTTCGCCATAGGTGAACTCCCAGTGCCCTGTCATGGCATCGGGCTTCAAGAGCGCCATGCAGTCGACCATATCCTGGCCCTTGGTGCCGTTGGCGCCAAGCGAGCCCTGCCAGGTGTCGCCACCATCGAGCAGCAGAACCTTGTCACCGCGTTCCGCGCGCACCTTTTTGACGACCGTCGCGAGCCGGTCGAGACCGCCGATCTTGCCGTAGCTCCTGGCCAGCGCGGCGAAATCTTCCGACGTCATGGCGTACGCCGCTGCAGATTTTTCCGGAATACTGAAGCGCTGGAGGAAATCGGTACCGGTAAGGTGCGGCGGCTGGCCCCTCGCCTCGCCGACGCCAAGATTGACCGAAGGCTCGCGGAAATAGACCGGCATCAACTGGCCGTGGATGTCGCTAACGTGCAGCAGCGTGATGTTGCCGAGCGGGTCGAACTTCAACAGTTCGCCCTCGGTCAACCGCTGCTGAGCGAAAGCACGCGTGAGACCACCGCCCACGCCAAGCGCGGCCGTTGCCGCGCCGACCTGGAGCAATTCGCGGCGAGTGATCATGGCGTCAGCCTTTGCGCGCGGCCTAGTGCCGGATGCCTGGCACGCTAAGCTTAAGGCCCTCGTTCTGCGACATCAGATACAGCTCAAGGTCGCCGTACTCCTTGGCATCCGGCGGCAATTCGTCGGCTCGGATGTTGACCTGACACCATTGAAAGCGCTGCCGGATATCCCAGATCGCCTGCAGGCTGGTGCGCCAAGTCGGGAAGTGATCGGCCTGGCCTTTCATCTCACCCAACCATTGGCCACGGATCCAATGATTGGCGGAGATGCCGTGACAGTCGGTGCAGGCGAAGTTGAGCTGACCAACTTTTCGGCTAGCGAGAGCCTTGCCACGCTCGACCGCCGCCTTGGCATTGGCACTCGTCGTGTCGACCTTGATCGGCGTGCCGTTGGCGAGGAAGCGTAAATAGACCGCCATCGACCGATTGTCTTCGGTCTCCATTGTCGTGCTGGCGCCGGTCGTCGCGCGGGCGTGGCGCGTAATGAACTCCTCGATACCGAGCACCTTGTTGAGCCGCGGCTCCCACTTCGGCATCGACGCGGCCCAGGTCTTGAAAGCGGTCTTCGCATCGTTGTGGCAGGTGCTGCAGGAAGCACCGGCGCTTCCCGCCTTCTTGAACAATTCCTCGCCGCGATCGACGGCCCACATCCCGGGATTCTCAATCGGATCGAGGTTCTCGCGCTTTTCAACGGGTGCCGGGCGTTTCATCGGATCGTCCAGCACCGCCTTGAACGCGGCCGGCGACTTCAATGTCTTGAGAAACGCGACGATGTCCTTGATTTCATCGTCGTTAAACAGGCCGTGACCACCCCACGGCGGCATCACAGTCTCGGGATTGTAAACGCGGGCGTCGAAGACGTAGTTGAACAGCCATTCGTCCTCGCGGCCGGCATTGCCAATTTCCGACAGATCGGGACCAACGTTGCCTGGCAGATCGGCGCCGCCCGCCGGACCCATGACATGGCACGCAAGGCACGAGCCGCCGCGGTTACGATCGGCGACAAGCTTGGCACCGTTCGCGGCGTTGCCTTCGATCGCACCGGTGATCTTGCGCGGCTCTTTCGGCGCCGGCGGCGACGCCAGCTTGGCAAGCGTGTTGAACTTCGACATGTCGCGAGCCGGCCAGCCGGGGTAACGCGTCCACGGCGTCGAAGCGGCATCCGGGCCCAGATCGAGTGGCGCTGGCCGCTTCTGCTGGGCATTAGCGTCGGAACCAGGTGCGATGAACGCACCCACTGCAAGCAACATCGCTGCGGCTAGGCTTCCTGCCAAAACTCGTTTGCGCGTCATCCGATCCTCCACGATATTTATTGTCGTCACTACGCCGCGTAATCGGCGGCGCAGCGCATCAAGCCACGGTGATTTTTTCTTCCGCGGTCGTGACGCTGCCGTCGTCGTCGGTCCAGGAGAACTTGAAGGTGCCGCTCTCCTCCACCTTGGCGGTGAACTGGAGATATGGATTGGCGGCGACGGCCGGTTCGATGCTCGCCGAGAACACCGGCTTGCCGTTGAACTCGGCGGTGAACTTATTGATGATCTTGCGGGGGATCGTCTTGCCGTCCTTGTCCTTC
>DASYCM010000243.1:0-9139 GCA_036500165.1 Pseudolabrys sp. | reverse complement strand
CCGAAGCCGCGGGCAGCTACGTTACGGTCGTAGTCCGACATCGAAGTTTCCTCTCTGATCCCGGCCGGAGCCGGTCACGTCACGCGCGCCGGCGGATCGCCGTCGCGCTCGTGTCACCCAGGAATGTAATGCGAGAGCAGTGTCCGCGCCAGATATGGCGCCGCCGTGGCGGGCTTTATTGCAAAGAGTTAACGCGGTTGCCGGCGTTTTTACCGCCAAAATAGCCTTCCGCGCCGGGGTTTTGGGCGGCGCGGCTGAATGCCGCGCGGTTATAGATTCCGCAGGATTGGCGCCGGTTTCTGGCCCAAAGCCCGGAAAGTACCGGCTAGACCGAGTGCGACGGTCACGATTACCGCCGCCAGCGCCGCCGCCAAAGCCGGCAAGGGCAGCCAGACGAACTTCAGGTGCATCAACTCGGTGACAATGAGCCAGCCGGACACCGAGCCGGCCAGTACGCCGAACACGGCGGTGGCGGCGCCGAGCATCAGGTATTCAAGCGTATAGGCGGTGAGCAGCCGCAGCCGTGTTGCGCCGAGCGTCTTCAGGATCACCGCGTCATAGACCTTGTGGCGATGACCGGCGGCGAGCGCGCCGCCCAGCACCAGGACAGCGGCGATCAACGTGATGGCGCTGGCGCCGCGGATGCCGAGCACCAGATTGCCGATGATCGAGCCGACCGCCTCCAGCGCTTCCTTGACGCGCAATGTCGTCACCATCGGGAAACTGTCGGCGACGGTGCGGATGATGGCGCCTTCCTGCTGCGGCGTGCTCGGCTGGCTGTATGTGAGCGACGCGAGATGCGTGTGCGGCGCGCCGCGGAAAGCGTTCGGCGAAAACACCATGACGAAGTTGATGCCGAGGCTTTGCCAGTCGACGGTGCGCATATTGGCAATGGTCGCGGTAATGTTGCGGCCGAGCACGTTGACGACGATGGGGTCGCCGATCTTGAGGCCGAGGCCGTCGCCTATTTTTTTCTCGAACGAGACGAGCGGCGGGCCGCTGTAGTCGGCGCTCCACCAGTCGCCCTCGACCAGACGCGAGCCGGCCGGAATTTCGGTGCCATAAGTTATGCCGCGGTCGCTTTGCAAAACCCAGGCAGCCTCATCTTTGGGCTTAAGCTTTTCTGCCGGAATGCCGTTGGCCGAAACGATACGGCCGCGCAGCATCGGCACTTCTTCCAGCATCGCGCCCGGCGCCTTGCCGCGCACGAAGTCGCCGAATTGCTCGGCCTGGTCCGACGGGATATCGAGGAAATAGAATGACGGCGCCTTGGCCGGCAGCTCGGCGGCGAATTGATTGCGCAGGTTGCCGTCGATCTCGATCACGGTGACGAGCAGCGCGATGCCGAGGCCCAGCGACAGCACGATGGTTGGCGTCAGCGCGCTCGGCCGGTGGATGTTGGCGATGGCCATGCGCAGGACTGTCGAGTTTGCGCGCGGCGCATGACGCGCAATCATCATGAGCAAAGCGGCGACAAAGCGCAGCAGCACGAATACCAGCGCGGCGACACCGACGTAGATGATGGCGACACGGCGGTCATAGGCCAGCAGCACGGCAACCGCGACCAGCGCGACGACGGCGGCAGCCGTGAGCAGAACGTAGATCGTTCGCGGCCGCGACGATTGCATCGTCACGGCGTCGCGGAACAGCGCGCCGACCGGTACGTCATGCGCGCGGCCGAGCGGCCACAGTGCGAAGGCGAGCGCGGTCAGCAGGCCGTAGAGCAACGCCAGCGCCAGATCGCTGGGATAAACCGCCGGGATGATCGGCAGCGGAATGATCGAGCCGAAGGTCCAAACGATGACGAAAGGCAGCACCGCGCCGATTGCGACGCCGATGATGCCGCCGCCGAGCGCTAGCAGCAGTACCTGCGTCAGATACACGGCAAAGACGCGGCCGCCCGACGCGCCCAGCGCTTTCATGGTGGCGATCACTTCGCGGCGGCGGTCGAGATGGCTTTTCACCGCGTTGCCGACACCGACGCCGCCGACCAGCAACGCCGTCAGGCCGACGATGGTGAGAAATTGCGTGAAGCGGTCGACATTGCGCTCGAGCTGCGGCGAAGCGTTTTTGCTGTTGCGGATATCCCAGCCGGCTTCCGGCAATTGCGCGCGCGCCTGTGTCGTCAGCGCATTGACGGCTTGGTCGGTGCCCTGCGGCAGCCGCAGGCGATAAATCCAGCGCACAAGACTGCCGGGCTGCACCAGCCCCGAGGCGCGTAATGCTTCGTCGCTCACCAGCAGCCGCGGGCCGAAGCCGATGCCGCTGGCGAGTTTGTCCGGCTCGTTCGTGAGCGCCGCACGGATTTCGATCGATGCGCTGCCGACGGTCAGCCGCGCGCCAGGTTTGATGTCGAGCCGCGCCAGCAATGCCGGATCCGCGGCGGCGCCGAATGCGCCATCGCGCTGCGCCAGCGCATCGGCGAGCGGGATCGCCGGGTCCAGCGTAGCCTGTCCGAACAGCGGATAAGCGCCGTCGACGGCTTTCAACTCGACCAGCGTCGCTTTGCCGTTGGGATCGTGCGCCGTGTTTGTATCGGCGCTCCGCGCCATGGCGCGCAACGTTGCGGCGACCGACAGCTTGCCGCTATTGGCGAGGAACGCGCGTTCGTTTGGCTGCGCTTCGCGCTGGATGAGCGTGAATGCAATGTCGCCGCCGAGAATGACCTGACCTTCACGCGACAGCCCGGAGCCGAGACTCGTAGCGAGTGAGCCGACGCCGGCAATCGCCATCGAGCCGAGCGCGATGCAGGCGATAAAAACATAGAAGCCGCTCAGGCCCCCGCGCAATTCGCGTAGTGCATAGTGCAGCGGCAACCAGCGGCCCGATTTTGGCGTGGGCGCGGCCGTCGCGACACTCATGACGCCGTCTCGATATGGCCCGAGCGCAGCCGCACCGTGCGGCCGCATCGCGCGGCGAGTGAGTTGTCGTGCGTGACCAGCACCAAGGTGGTGCCGTACTTGCGGTGGCCGTTGAACAGCAATTCGATGATCTGCTTGCCGGTATTCTCGTCGAGATTGCCGGTCGGTTCGTCGGCCACCAGGATCGCCGGGTTGGGCGCCAGCGCGCGGGCGACTGCAACACGCTGCTGCTCGCCGCCGGACAATTGCGCCGGATAGTGATCGAGACGCTGTCCCAATCCGACCGAATTGAGTTCGGCGCGGGCACGCTCGCGGGCGTCGGTGTCACCAGCCAGTTCAAGCGGCACCGCGACGTTCTCCAGCGCCGTCATCGTCGGGATCAGGTGGAAGGATTGAAAGACAATGCCGACATTACGGCCGCGGAAGCGCGCCAGTTCGTCTTCATCGAGTGTGTTCAGGGTTTCGCCGGCGACCGTCACCGTGCCGGTATCGGCGCGCTCCAGCCCCGCCATCACCATCAGCAACGTCGATTTGCCGGACCCGGACGGGCCGACCAGGCCAATCGCCTCGCCGTTGCCTATATTGAGGGTGATGTCCTTGAGAATATGGACGCGGGCGGCGCTTTGCCCGAGCGAAAGATTAACCCCCGAAAGTGTAATCGCGGGGGTCGGCGGAGTCGGAGCTTTCATGCGGTCTCACCGTTCACAATCCCGGTCATATGGGAGATTTATCGTCTGGGTCCAGCGCCTTGCGGTAATTGCCCTGGTCACGATTGGCTCAGGAATGGCTTTTGCGGCGGATAGTCCGGTGAAAATGGTCGTTCTGGGCGATTCTCTGAGCGCCGGTTATGGCCTGCCGGGCGGGGCGGCTTTCCCGGAAAAACTCGCCGTGGCCCTCAAGGCCAAGGGTATCGCCGTCGACATGATCAATGCCGGGGTATCCGGCGACACGGCCTCCGGCGGGTTGGGCCGGCTCGACTGGTCGATCCCCGACGGCACTGATGCCGTGATCCTTGAATTGGGCGCCAACGACGCCCTGCGCGGGCTCGATCCTGCGCTGACGAAGAAGGCGCTCGACGCCGCGCTGACCAAGCTGAAAGAGCGCAAGATTACGGTGCTGCTCGCCGGCATGTACGCGCCGCGCAACATGGGGCCGGACTACGCCAAGAGCTTCGACGGCATGTATCCAGAACTTGCGGCGGCTCACGGCGCGATCTTGTATCCGTTCTTTCTCGAGGGGGTCGCGGGCGACGCCAAGCTCAATCAGTCGGACGGATTGCATCCGACCGCTGCCGGTGTCGATGTGATCGTCAAGAACATCCTGCCGAAAGTCGAAGAGTTGATCGGGCGCGCCAAAGCCGCAAACTAAACGCGTGATCCCGAAAAGTGGGAAACAGTTTTCAGATAAGATCACGCGCAAACTAAAGAAGTTTCTTATGCCGCGACTATTCACCGGGCTCGAAGTCCCGTCCGACGTCGGACTGGAATTGAGCATGCTGCGCGGCGGCTTGCCGGGTGCGCGTTGGATCACGCCGGAGAACTATCATATCACGCTGCGCTTCATGGGCGACGTCGACGACGTGACGGCGCAGGAGATCGATCTGGCGCTAAGCCGTGTGCGGCGCGTGCCGTTTGAACTTTCGCTCGGCGAGGTCACATCGTTCGGCGGCCGCAAACCGCGGGCAGTGGTAGCGACTGTCGCGCCGTCGGCTCCATTGCACGAATTGCAGGCCGAGCATGAGCGCTTGATGCAGCGCATCGGACTGGAGCCGGAAGGCCGCAAATACACGCCGCATGTGACGCTGGCGCGGTTGCGCGAATCGTCGAACCGCGACGTGGCGGAGTATCTCGCTACACGGGGGCTTTTCCGCACCAAGGCGTTTGCGGTTAAGCGATTCGTGCTGTTTTCGGCCCGCGCCTCGGTTGGCGGCGGGCCTTACGTCGTCGAGGCGGGATATCCGCTTGCGTAGGTTGTCGTCACCGGGCTTGTCCCGGTGACCCCGCTTAGACGGCCACCGCGCTCTCCTAAGCGAGATGGCCGGGACAAGCCTGGCCATGACAAGGTGTAGTTACGCCGCCTTGAACAGCCGCGATTGCGCCTCATAGATCGTGGCCGCAACGCCGTGGCTGTCGGCCATCGCCTCGCGCATCAGCGACAGCGCGGTCGATCGCGGCGGATCGACTTCACCGACCACGCTGCCGAAATCGAACGACAGGCCGCCTCGAACTTGCGGGCCAATTGCTGCATGCGGTGATTGTTGGCAATGCATGTGCAGGGACGTGATGCCGCGGTTGCGGGCGCTCAGTAACGTACGCTCCAGCAATTCGGTGCCGACGCCGTGGCTTTGCCACGCCCGCTCGATGCTCAGGGCCGCCTCGCCCTGATGTGAAAAGACCGAGGCCGTGCGGCGCAATTCGGCCGCGCCGCGCAAGGTCCCATCGACGAAGAATCCGTGGATGACGACATTAGGTCCGCCGGCCGAAGCGGCATGACGGACGATCGCCTCATCGGCCACCGCGCCGGAAAAGCGGCGGTTGCGGCTTTCGAAATCCAGACGCAGCAGATGGTCCCGGTAGGCGTCGGTCTCACCGGTCCACAGTTTGCGGATGATGCCGCCATCGGGGAGAAGTTCGTTCATCGGTCCTCACTCAAATCCGTCGTCTTGCATCATCAATATGGTGCGATGCAGCAAATAGCGGCCGCACCCGGTAAGCTGTTGTCTTCTCTATGGAAAATGCATGGTTAACAGAAGATAAATACGGTTTTACCGAAAATGCTGCAATTTTGCAGCGCTTTATGTTGCAGATTTTGCTGCAGCAAATGCTGCAACAATGGTGCAGCATTTTTCGCCAGGCCTCAATTTGGTGGCATGGAAAGTGGGATAACTTTAGGTCTCCCTCGTGCCTTTTGCTCTGCTCCTGTAGCTGTGGCACGCCGCCCGCATGGCTTGATGTCCCAGCCGCATGTCCGAAACTTTTGCCCACCGCTACGCCGCGCTCGTCGATGCCGGCAAGATCGAAGCTGACCCCGCCCAGGCCGAACTGGTCGCGCGGCTGATGGCGCTTGAGCAGCGCCTGGAAGAATACCGGCTGGCCAGCAAATCCTCGGCGCTGGGCTGGCTGTTCGGCAACCGCGCAAAATCCGGTCCGCCGCTGAAAGGTCTCTACGTCTATGGCGAGGTCGGTCGCGGAAAGACCTTCCTGATGGATCTGTTCTTCGACACCAGCCGGGTTGCAAAGAAGCGGCGGGCGCATTTCCACGAATTCATGGCCGACGTTCATGAGCGCGTTTATGCTTACCGGCAGGAAGACAAGGGTGACAAAGGCGCCAGCAGCATGGGCGAAGACCCGCTGCAGCGCGCCGCGGCAGCAATCGCCGAAGAATCGACGCTGCTGTGTTTCGACGAATTCCACGTCACCGATATCGCCGACGCCATGATTCTCGGCCGCCTGTTCACGCGTCTGTTCGAACTGGGCGTCATCATGGTGGCGACGTCGAATGTGGCGCCGAACGACCTCTACAAGGAAGGCCTGAATCGCTCGCTATTCCTGCCTTTTATCGTGCTGTTACAGCGTCAGTGCGACGTCGTTCGGCTCGATGCGCGCACCGATTTCCGGCTGGAAAAACTGACCGGTGTGCCGTGCTGGTATGTGCCGCCCGACGCCAGGGCCGATGCGAAGCTGGACGAAGCCTGGCACCGGCTAGTGGGTAACGGGGCCGGTCATCCGCTCGAACTCATCGTAAAAGGCCACAAGGTCGAGGTGCCGAAGGCAGCGATGGGCGTGGCGCGGTTTGGCTTTGCTGACTTGTGCGCCAAGCCGCTGGCGGCCTCCGACTACCTGCGCATCGCGCACGAATTCCACACCGTCATCATCGATCATATTCCGGTTATGGATTATGACCGGCGCAACGAGGCCAAGCGCTTCATCATCTTGATCGACACGTTGTACGACCACTGCGTAAAGCTGTTGGCGTCCGCCGAAGCGCAGCCGGACCGGCTTTATCTGGCCGACGAAGGCTACGAGGCCAATGAATTCAAGCGCACGGCGTCACGTCTGACCGAGATGCGGTCGCAATCTTATCTCGGATTGCCGCATGGCCCGCGGCAGGGCCCCGCCGTCGACACCGGCAAGATCGTCGAGACCTGATCGCTCCATCGCGGGCCTGCTTGCGACGAGCGAAATGGACTGGACTCTCGCCCGGACCTCTGCTGGTATAATGTATACACGATTGATTTCTGTTGAGGCGTATGTTGCTGCATCACAGCAAACTGGCTAAGCCACGTCCGCCGGAAACCCGCGGCGACAGCAAAGAGTCTTCCCACCATGGCGCGTAACAAAATTGCCTTGATCGGCGCAGGCCAGATCGGCGGCACCCTCGCTCATCTCGTTGGATTGAAACAACTCGGCGACGTCGTGATGTTCGACGTCATGGAAGGCACGCCGCAGGGTAAGTCCCTCGACATCGCCCAGTCCTCGCCAGTCAATAAATTCGACGCCAAGTTCACCGGCGCCAATTCATACGAGGCTATCGACGGCGCCGATGTTTGCATCGTCACCGCCGGCGTGCCGCGCAAGCCCGGCATGAGCCGCGACGATCTCCTCGACATCAATCTCAAGGTGATGGGCCAGGTCGGCGCCGGCATCGCCAAGTATGCGCCGAACGCTTTCGTCATCTGCATCACCAATCCGCTCGACGCGATGGTGTGGGCGCTGCAGAAGTCCTCCGGTCTGCCGCAGCAGAAAGTCGTCGGCATGGCCGGCGTGCTCGACTCGGCGCGCTTCCGTTATTTCCTCGCCGATGAATTCAACGTGTCGGTCGAAGACGTCACCGCTTTCGTGCTCGGCGGCCACGGCGACACCATGGTGCCACTGACGCGTTATTCGGCGGTTGCCGGCATTCCCGTTCCCGACCTCGTCAAGATGGGCTGGTCGACACAGGCCCGCATCGACGAGATCGTCAAGCGCACCGCCAACGGCGGCGCCGAAATCGTCAACCTCCTGAAGACCGGTTCGGCCTTCTACGCGCCGGCTGCATCGGCCATCGCGATGGCGGAGAGCTACCTGCTCGACAAGAAGCGCGTGCTGCCGTGCGCCGCTTGGCTCAACGGCGAATACGGCGTGAAGAATCTCTACGTCGGCGTGCCGGTCGTGATCGGTGCCAAGGGCGTCGAGCGCATTGTCGAAGTCGAGTTCACAAGCGCTGAGCGGTCGATGTTCGAAAAGTCGGTCGCTTCGGTCGAAGGTCTGGTCGACGCCTGCAAGAAAATCGCGCCGAACTTGGCCTGATAAGCAAACACCGCCTTCTCCGGGGGAGTGAAGAATGAATATTCACGAGTATCAGGCGAAGGCGGTGCTTCGCGAGTTCGGTGTGCCGGTGCCACGCGGCGTGCCGGCATTTTCCGTCGATGAGGCCATCAAGGGCGCCAACGAACTTGGTGGTCCGGTCTGGGTGGTGAAAGCCCAGATTCATGCCGGCGGTCGCGGAAAAGCTGGCGGCGTCAAGGTGGTGAAATCCATCGACGATGTGAAGAAAGAGTCGGAGCGCATTCTCGGCTCGACTCTCGTCACGCATCAGACCGGCCCGCAGGGCAAGAAGGTTAACCGGCTCTACATCGAAGAAGGCTCGGCGATCGACCGTGAGTTCTATCTCTCGGCGCTGATCGACCGCGAAACGTCGCGCGTCTCTTTCGTCGTGTCGACCGAAGGCGGCATGGACATCGAAGCGGTGGCGCACGACACGCCCGAGAAGATCATGACGTTCTCGGTCGATCCGGCGACCGGCTTGATGCCGCATCATTCGCGGCAGGTGGCGAATGCGCTCAAGCTGACCGGCGATCTCGCCAAGCAGATAGGCGACATTCTGCCGAAACTTTATGCGGCGTTCACCAGCAAGGACATGTCCATGCTGGAGATCAATCCGCTGGTGGTGACCAAGGACAACAAGATCATTTGTCTCGATGCCAAGGTCGATTTCGACGGCAACGCGCTGTATCGCCATCCCGACGTGATGGAATTGCGCGACCTGACGGAAGAAGACGCCAAAGAAACCGAAGCGTCGAAGTACGATCTCAACTACATCGCGCTCGATGGTTCGATCGGCTGCATGGTCAACGGCGCCGGTCTCGCGATGGCGACCATGGACATCATCAGGCTCTACGGCATGGCGCCGGCGAACTTCCTCGACGTCGGCGGCAGCGCCACGAAAGAGAAAGTCACAGCGGCGTTCAAGATCATCACGTCGGACCCGAGCGTGAAGGGCATTCTGGTCAACATCTT
>DASYCM010000242.1:0-13468 GCA_036500165.1 Pseudolabrys sp. | reverse complement strand
AGCGACCTCGGCGAGCGTTTTCAGCGCCTCGTCGAGCGTTTTCGGCACATGGCGGATGAAGGGCGCGGGCTTCATGCGGCTGTTATTGTCCGATTATATGCACGCAAACGATATGCAACCGGACCGAATTGTCAAACGGAGGCATGGGCATAGCAAGGCCCAAGGCTGCCGCCGCGCTGTAGCAGGGCTGGCCGGTTTCAATTAGTGTCGCGGCCGCTCACACCACGAAGCCGCCGGGGATCGATATGGAATTGCTCAATAAAGAAATGCACATGCTGTTTCCGACGGGGCTGTTCACGGGGCAAATCCCCGACCTGACGGTGGCGGATCGCATTGAGAAGAAGCTGTACGACCTCAAGACCGCCGGAGAGGGCAGCCGCGACTCGGACCGGGTTTTCATTTCGCAGGACGACCTGCAGACACTGCCGGAGTTCAAGGAACTATCCGATCTGGTGCTGCTCGAATCGAACGAGATACTCAACGTCTACCGGATCAAGCGTGAGTCCCACTACATCACCAATATGTGGGCGAACATCACGCACCCCAATCATCGCCACCACATGCACATTCATCCGAATTGCCTGTTGAGCGGCATTTTCTACGTCAAGACGCCGAAAGACTGCGGCCCTACCATTTTTGGCGATCCGCGCCTGCATGCGCGCATGATCGAGCCGGACTTCACCGAGCAGAACGTCCACAACTCCAGCACCTTCTATTCGATGCCGGAGAAAGGCCGCATGGTGATGTGGCCGAGTTATCTGTCGCATGGCGTCGAGATCGGCCGCGCCGCGGAAAACGAAGACCGGATCGTGGTCGCCTTCAACGTTATGATCCGCGGCGTCATCGACCGGCAGACGGCGCGGCTGAACCTGCGCTGAGGTTGTTTCGCTAAACCCTCATGGTGAGGAGCCGAGCCACAAGCGCGTTTACGCGCGTCTTCGACGCGCTATGGCGAGGCGTCTCGAACCATGAGAGCCCGACTCTTTGGGGTCTGCGGCCTCCATCCTTCGAGACGGGCCTGCGGCCATCCTCAGGATGAGGGGAGAGTGCGACGACTCGGATCAACCCGGGTTGGCTTCGCGCGCAAAATCGCCTTTAATCGACTGTGAGGAAGCTGCCCAACAAATCTAAAAAAACAAAAGTGAGTGCAATCATGTCGAACCTGCCGTCGCGGCTGACCAAGGCCGCCGTATTGCTACTGGCGTTATCGGCGCCTTTGGCGTTTTCAAATTTTTCTTTCGCCCAGGATTATCCCAACCGGCCGGTCAAGCTGATCATTCCGTTCCCGCCCGGCGGCAGCAACGATGTCGTCGGCCGCATGGTCGCCAAGCAGCTCAGCGAAAAAATGGGCCAGCAGGTTTATGTCGACAACCGCGGCGGCGCCGGCGGCACGATCGGCACCGAGGCTTTGGCGCAGGCCACACCCGACGGTTATACGCTCGGCATCATTTCGATCGCGCACGCGGTCAACCCGGCGCTCTACAAGCTGCACTACGATCCGATTACGTCTTTCACGCCGATTTCGATTCTCGCCACCGGGCCGAACGTGCTGGTGGTCAATCCGGATTCGCCGATCAAGACGGTGAAGGATTTGCTGCGACTGGCGAAGGAAAAGCCCGGCGAACTCAATTATGCGTCGGCCGGCGTCGGCAGCTTCCAGCACCTTGGTGCTGAACTCTTCAAACTCACCGCGGGCGTCAACATCACCCACGTGCCTTACAAAGGCGGCGGGCCGGCCATGCAGGACGTTGTCGCGGGTCACGTCAAGATCATGTTCTCGTCGCTGGTGCAGACCACGCCTTTTATCAAGTCCGGCCAGCTCATCGCACTCGGCACGGGCGGCGCCAAGCGTAATCCGGTGCTGCCCGATATTCCGACCATCGCCGAGGCCGGCGTACCCGGCTATGTCGCCGACAACTGGTGGGGCATCGTCGCGCCCGCCGGTCTGCCGAAGCCGATCGCGGACAAGGTCTATCAGGACGTGCAGGCTGCGTTGCAGTCGCCCGAGCTGAAAGCCCAGTTCGACCGCGAAGGCGCCGCGGTTGCGTCGATGACCTCTGCGGAGTTTAGCGATTACATCAAGACCGAAATCGTCAAGTGGACCCGTGTCGTCAAGGAAGGCGGCATTACCGCGCAGTAGGCCGACCTAAGCGGCACGTTCGCGATCCGGCCGCGCCGCGGCCGGATCCGCAGGCTCCTCACTGGCCTCGGTGCGGTTGCGGCCGAGTTCCTTGGCGCGGTAGAGCGCGTGATCGGCGAGTTGGACGAGCTCGCTGGCGCGCGCGCCTTTGATCGGCATGACGCAGCTGACGCCGATGCTCAGGCCGAGGCAGGGGACGTCTTCCTCTTCGCAGAGTTCGGCAAACCGTGCGCGGATCTTTGCGGCGACGCGCTTGGCGCCGTCGAGCGTCGTGTTGGGCAACAGGACAGCAAACTCGTCGCCGCCGTAGCGGGCGCCGAGGTCGCCGCCGCGTCCGAGAGCACCGGCCAGCGCCGCGCCCAGAATCTTGATCATGTGGTCGCCGGCGGGGTGGCCGCGCACGTCGTTGTACGATTTGAAATTGTCGGCGTCGATCATCAGTAGCGCCAGCAGATCGCTGTCGCGGACGGCGCGGTGCCATTCGCGGCCCAGCGTCTCGTTGAAGTGCCGGCGGTTGGACAGGCCGGTCAACGCGTCGGTGGCGGCAAGGATCGAAAGTTTATTCTCGGTGGCGCCGCGCCGTTTCAAATCGTAAATCAGGTACGCAACCAGCAAGTACGTGCCGATGCACAGCACGGCAATCATAAATGCGATGCTGAAAGCATACTCGTTCCATTGCAGATAGATGTCTGAAGTCGACTGGCCGATGTTCACGACCAACGGCAAATCGCCGATCTGGCTATAGACGAAGAGGCGCTGTTCGCCGTCGACGACAGAGTAAGCATCGAAGCGGCCTTGACGGTGATGTTCCAGTTCTTCGAACAGCTTGGCGCGGCCCAGGTCGCTGCCGATATATTCTTCCGGCGCGGGCCAGCGCATCAGTACGATGCCGTCACTCCGGACCAGCGTGATGCTACCGTCGACTCCCAACGAAATTTTCTTGAACATCTCCTCGAAATAGGAGAGCCGCAACGTCGCGACCGCGACCCCGGCAAACGAACCGTCGGCATGTGATAAGCGGCGGCTCAAGGCCAGGACCCGCTCACCGCTGCTACGGGAAGCCACCGGCCGGCCGATGAATAGTCCCACCTTCGGATTATTCTTGTGAGCGAGAAAATAGTCGCGGTCGGCGAGATCGTTGAAAGACGGGTTCAAGGACTTGGAGTCGAGGATTATCTTGCCGTCCTTGTCGAGCACGTAAAGCTTGCTCAGATGGCGCGCGGTGGCCGAACGATCGAAGAGAATGAGGTTGCGCACGACCGGATCGAACCGGTCGAATTCGGGCAGTGAAATTCCTTCCACGACGCCTTGCAGGGATAGATCGAGGGTTTCGAAGTTGCGGCCGATGTCTGCTTCGATGGCGGTGATGAGACCTTTGGCGACGTCGGCGGCGCGTTCGTATGTCGTGCGGCGCGCTTCCAGCAACAGGTAACCGCAGATCGCGCAGAAGCTGAGCACGACCAGCAGAATCGGTACGATGACGCGCCTGGTCGGACGCGGCAGCGTCAGCATCCGAACCTCGGTTGGCGCGGCAAGTGTCATCGTGACCTTCTCTGAAGGGTACGTTGCACGCTGGGCCTAGGGGTTCGGTTAATACCGAAAAAGCCTGTGCGCGTGTGGTTGAGGAGGGTTTAAGGAAGCACGCCACTCCATCAGTAACGGGAACTTTTGCCTGATTTTAAGTTCCCGGAGGTATCAGGAAACCCGCTGGAACTTCCGCCGGTTCGGGCTAGAATAAGAAACAAGAAAAAGACGACAAGGGAGGCGGCGATGGGAATTGAAATTCTGGCGCTTGCAGCGGGCGTCTATGCGGTGACCTGGTTCGCAGTCTTGGTGGGGTCACGTTTCTTTGGTCCAAGATAGGCCGGATCAAGAATCAGGCCGGTTCCAGCGGAACCGAAGTTCAGGGTTTTGCGCGGACACGAGTTCTGAAAGTCATGGCGAAAAGCGATACCGAGGTCGCCATCATTGGCGGCGGCGCGGCAGGCATTGCTGCGGGACGGCGGCTGGCGAAGGCCGCGATCGATTGTCTGATCATCGAAGCGCGGCCGCGTCTCGGCGGCCGGGCCTGGACCGTGACCGACGATGCCGGTAACGCGCTCGATCTCGGCTGCGGTTGGCTGCATTCCGCCGACCGCAATCCGTGGACCCAGATCGCGGAGGCGCAGGGCCGTGTCGTCGACCGCTCGCCGTCGCCGTGGCAGAAGCCGGCGCTGACCGTTGGGTTCCCCGCCGAAGAACAGGCGGCGCTCGGCAAGGCGCGTAACGAATTCCTGGAGCGGCTTGAGGTGATCGGGCGAAAAAGCCCCGACGTTCCGGCTTCGGACGCTCTCGATCCGAACAGCCGCTGGAACGGTATGATAGACGCGTTCGGCTCTTATTTCAGCGGCGCCGAATTTGAATATGTCTCGGCGCTGGATTTCGACAATTACGCCGACACGGAAGTGAACTGGCGCGTACGCGAGGGCTATGGCACGGCTATCGCCGCGCATGGCGAGCCTCTCACGGCGGTGCTCGATTGTCCCGTGCTGCAGATCGACCACAGCGGCCGGCGATTGAAGATCGAAACCGCCAAAGGCACGATCGCGGCAGATCAGGTCATCGTCACGCTGCCGAGTGCGATCATCGCCGCCAGGGAATTTCTGTTCTCGCCGGCCTTGCCGGATAAAACAGAAGCGGCGGCCGGTTTGCCGCTGGGCCTCGCTGACAAATTGTTTTTGTCGCTGGCGGATGCGGAAGAATTCGAACCGGACAGTCGCTTATATGGCCGCACAGACCGCACGGCGACGGCGAGCTATAGTCTTCGCTCTTTCGGCAAGCCGCTTATCGAGGTCTATTTCGGCGGCCGATTTGCCAAGGAGCTCGAAGCCGGCGGCGACGATGCTTTCGCCGATTATGCCATCGCGGAATTGGCGCATCTGCTCGGTGAGGATTTCCGCAAGCGGGTCAAACCGCTGCGCATTCATCGCTGGGCCGCCGATCCCTTTGCGCTCGGGTCTTATTCATACGCCAAGCCCGGCAAAGCCGGTTGCCGTTTGGCGCTGGCGGCCCCCGTCGACGGGCGTTTGTTCTTTGCCGGCGAAGCCTGCTCGGAACATGATTTTTCAACCGCGCATGGCGGTTATCTGACCGGTGTCGCCGCCGCCGATCAGGCCATCGCCGCCCGCAAGCGGCGGCGCTGAGCTAGCTGCCGACTTTGAGCTCCGACACCAGGCCGCGCAGCGCGGCGATGGTCGACGGCGCGACGCTCTTGCCGGTGCGCGGATTTTCCGACGGCACGCTCTCGATCGTCATGGTGAGGCGCATGGCGTCGGCATCGACCGTAATGGTGTGCGTGTTACGTGTGATCGTCGGGTCGGCCCAGATTTCGAGCTGCGTCTTGTCCGGGCCGACACCGGCGAGGCTGAGCGCCGCGGCGACATTGACGTTGGTCGGGAAGCCGCGCGCGCCGTCGCGCGCCGAGCCATCGAATACTTTCTTCGGCTCGGTCAGGCCGGCGACGGAGATATTGTTGTCCAGCAGATGCGGCGCGCCTTCCAGTCCGGCTGGCGGTTTGCGCGTGACCATTTTGACCGAGTGAATGGTGCCCTCGGCGGCGGCGCGCACGGCATCGAGACCGAGCAGGGCGCCGGTTGGCACGAGGATGCGCGCGCCTTTCTCTTTGGCGCGTTCGACGAGGTCGCCATTGTTGAGAAGCTGAGCCACCGACAGCGGCATGAAGATGCGGCCTTTGTCGATGGTGGCAATAGCGACCTCGCGGAACAGCGCCGGCGGAAGGCACTCGACGACGATATCGCAATCGTCGGCCAGCGACGTCGCCGTGCGCAACGCAATGAGATCGCCGATCTGCGGAAGTTTGCTGCGCGCTTTTTCGGCATCGCGCACCGCGACAGCCGCGAGCACGAGGCCCGGCACGTCACCGTCGATCAGGCGGCGGGCTACATCGAGACCGACCGCGCCGAGACCGGCGACACCGACACGCAAATCTTTCTTCTGAGACATTCGAAAACTCCAAAATCAGCGCCACTCGTCGAGGCGCCAGCCGTCATCCGTGAAATTGATCTTCAGCCCTGCGGCTTCGATCCGCTCGCTCGGTCCCTTGGTGATGCCCCAATGATCGAGCCGGCCCGGCGGCCATTTCCAGTCTTCCGGCTTGCCGGTCCGGTAGCTGGCGTCCACTTGCTGCATTTCAGCGGTATATTCAATCGGCATATCGTCGGGGCCGAGGAAATAGCAGAAGACATTATGTCCGGGTCCGTGACGGCCCGGGCCCCACTCGATGCCGCGGCCATCGTCGCGCATGCGGCCCGCGCCTTTCATCACCGATTCAAGATCGGGCATTTCAAAGGCAATGTGATTGACGGTCGGCCCGCCTTCGTAGCCAAGCACGATGTTGTGGTGGTCGGCATTGCAGGTCATGAAATGGAATTTGCGTGTGGTGTCGGACACCTTGAAACCAAGCGCGTCGCGATAACAAGCGAGGGTGGCGTCGCTGTCGCCGGCATTGATGTTGACGTGGCTGACCTTGCGCGGCCGGTCGGGCTTGTCGGTGCCGTCGGCGTGATCCTTGACGCCGCAGACGATGGCGAGGTTGCGGCCTTCCGGATCCTTGAAGCCGAAACCGTATTCACCATGTGGCTGTGTCAGCTTGCTCGGCAGGTCGATGGTCTTGAGGCCGTGTGCTGTGACCTGGGCGTGAAGTGCGTCGACGGTCGCCCGGTCGGCGGCGTCGAACACCATGCGGATTATCGCGGGCTGCGTCGTCTGACGGATTGAGAGGACGTGGTGAAAAGGCCCGGTGGCACGGAAATAATACACGCCGGCATTTTCGGCGACAGGGGTGAGATTCCAGACATCGGAAAAGAACTTCACCGCTTTGCCGGAATCGGTGAAACCGAGATCGACGCTGCGAAGCGCACCGACTTTGGCTTTGCTCATGCCATCTCACCCAAAAACCGCGCAGCGTTGTCGTGATGCAAAAGCTTCACGTCGCCGTCCGATAGCTTGAGTGCCGCGACATTCTCAAGAGGATGGCGGTCGTAGATGTCGAAGGGAAAATCGGTGCCGAGGCAAAGCTGCCGCACGCCGAAAGTCTCGATCAGGTGTCCAAGCGTATGTGGATCATATGTCAGCGTGTCGTAGTAAAGCCTGCGCGCGTGCTCGCGCGGTGAAATGCCGATGCGCTCGGTGACTTCGGGTCGCGATTTCCAGCCATGCGTCAGGCGCGGCAGAATAGACGCGAACGCACCGCCGCCGTGGCTGAAGGCGAGCCGCAGGCGCGGGTAACGCGTCAAAGTGCCGCCGGTCATCAGCGAGGCGATGCAATAGGCGGTCTCCAGCGGGAAACCGATAAAGGCCATCAGGCCGGGCGGGCCGACGATACGTTCCTTGCCGCTCGGATGCAGCGCGTGCACAAACACCGCGGCGCCGAGTTGCTCGGCGCGGGCAAAGAAGCCGTCGAATTTCGGATCGCCGAGTGGCGCGCCGTTGATGTTGCTGCCGAGCTCGACGCCCTTGAAGCCGTCGGCCATCAGGCGTTCGAGTTCGCGTGTTGCGGCGTCCGGGTCCTGCATCGGTACGCCGCCGAGGCCTAAGAATTTGTCCGGCGCGCGCGCGACCGTGGCGGCGATGGTGTCGTTGACGTGGCGCGTCAGCGGCACCGCATCTTCGAGCGGCAGCCAGTACGACAGCAGTTCCGGCATGGGTGACAGCACCTGACGTGCGATGCCCATGTGTGCCATGGCTTCGGTGCGGCGCTCGACGTCCCAGCATTCGTCGGTGACGGTGCGGAAGTTCTTGCCGTCGATCATCACCTTCTTGTGGTGACAATCGTGTGCGGCGCACATTTGCGGCCACTGCTTGCCGCCAAATTCGGTGACGTGCTTGCCGGCGTAGGCCGGAAACTCTGCCGGGACGATATGCGTATGGATATCGATAGCGTTCATTTGCGGCCCGTGAAGTTGGGTTTGCGCTTTTCCATGAACGCGCGAACGCCTTCGGCGTAGTCGGGCGTTTCGCCGGCGGCCCGCTGCAACTGTCGTTCGAGGTCGAGCTGCTGCTCCAGCGTATTGAATTGCGATGCGTTGAGCGCCTGCTTGATCAGCGCCATGCCTTGCGTCGGCGCGGTAGCGAAATGTTCGCAGATGCGGGTCGTCTCATGGACGAAAGCCTTGTCGCCGACGCAGCGCCAGATCATGCCCCATTCGGCCGCCTTTTCGGCGGTCAGGTCCTGCGCCAGCAGCGCAAGCCCGCGGGCGCGTGCATCGCCGACGAGACGCGGCAACATCCAGCTGCCGCCCGCGTCCGGAATAATGCCGATGCGGGCAAAGGACTGGATGAAGCGCGCCGACTGCGTCGCGATGACGATGTCACAGGCGAGCGCGATATTGCAGCCGGCGCCGGCAGCGACGCCATTGACCGCGGCGATCACTGGAAAGCGTAGCCCGCGCAGCTTTTTCACCAGCGGGTTGTAATATTTTTCCAACGTCTCGCCGAGCACGACTGGTTCGCCGTCCTTTGGCAGGCGGTCGTTGAGATCCTGTCCGGCGCAAAAGGCCTTGCCGGCGCCGGTGATCATCAGCGCACGGCAACTCTCGTCGGCTTCCGCGTCGGCGATGGCCGCGCGCAAAGCTTCGTGCATCGCTTCGTTGAAGGCGTTGAGCTTGTCCGGCCGGTTGAGCGTAATGACGCGGTAGCCGGTGCGCTGCTCGACGAGGATAGATGGCTCGCTCATTCCTTTTTGGCTCCGGCAAGGAACTTGTCGAGGTCGCCGATCTCCTGTTTGCCGCTATCGAAGTCGGCTGCCAGGCGCAGATAGAAGTCGCCGGCTGCGTCGAGCATCGCATGTTCGGCATGGTCACTGTCGATGAAGTCGGAAATCTCGTGCATCTCCGCGACCCAGCGATAGGCCTTGGAATACATGGTCGGAATCTGGCGGTTGAGATAGCCCAGCAAAGCCGGTTGGCTTTCGGCAAGCTCGGCCTGCAATGCTGCCGCCGAACCGCCGCGCGAGGCAGCGAGCATCATGGACGCGCCCAGCGCGGTGAAGCCCTTGGTGATACCGGCATAGGACATCTTGAGTGCCGAAGCAGCGGTAAGCGGGCCCTCGAGCACACGCACGATCATGCCGTAGTTGTTGAGCAGGGCGACATCCTTCGCGTGCGGACCGGAGGCGTAGATTTTCGTGTTCGTACTGCCCGGTTTCGGCGGCGGGCCTATAATGCCAGCGCCGACGAAGGGGCAGCCGGTCGTTTTCACGACGTCCGCGATCCCGGTCATGGTCTGCGGACTGACCGCATTGCACTCCACGTAAATGGGCTTGCTGTTCGATTCAGTCAGTACGCCTGCCAGCCTTTTGGCCAGCGCCAGCGCCTCGCCGGGCGGGACAATCGACAGCAGGAAATCGGCCTCCGCCAGTTCGCGGTCCGAAACGCCGCGCATTCCGGCGGCTTGCGCGCGCTTGAGGCTGCCTTCGCTGCGTCCTTCGAGCGACGTCAAAACGGTGACCTTGTTTTCGGTCAGGCGTTGGCCTACGCCGGCTCCCATGTTCCCGGGGGCGACAATGGCGACAGTTGGCGTGGTGCCCGGTTTCATGCCTGTACTCCAGAATTCACAGTGATGCTGTGGCCGATAGATAACACAAGAAAACCTCAATAGACTGCGCAGCTAGAATCTGGTTTTTTACGCAGGAGCGTAACCGCGGCAGCCGGGGGGCTGGGCGGATTGAGCGCCCTCTTCCATAGCCTTAAAGGACGTCAGCTTGAATAACGCACAAGACCCGGCCGTCATAGCCGGGGCGACCGAGGCGCGCCGCTGGACGCAAAAATTGCTGCGTTACCGCGAGCCCAGTCATGCCCGCAGTATCTTCGAAATCGCGATCACCTTTGCGCCGCTCGTGGCTTTGTGGATTGTGATGTGGCTGCTGTATTCCTTTGGCTTCTGGTGGCTGACATTGATGCTGGCGGTTCCGGCAGCAGGATTCCTGGTGCGGCTGTTCTTGATCCAGCATGATTGCGGGCATGGCGCGTTCTTCCGTCACAAGCTCGCCAATGACTGGACCGGCCGCGCGCTCGGTGTCCTGACCTTCACGCCTTACGATTTCTGGCGCAAAACTCATTCGATTCATCACGCCACGTCTGGCAATCTCGACAAGCGCGGCATGGGCGATATCGATACGCTGACCGTCAAGGAATATCTGGCGCTGTCGCGCCTCGGCCGGCTGAAGTACCGGCTGTATCGTCATCCGGCCGTGATGTTCGGCCTTGGCCCGGCTTACATGTTCGTGTTGCAGCATCGTTTGCCGATCGGCTTGATGCGCGGCGGTCTGGTGCCGTGGCTGTCGACGCAAGGCACCAATGCCGCGATTGCGGCGATGGCCGGCGTTTTGATATGGCTGATAGGGCCGATCGCATTCGCCTTGGTGCACCTGCCGATTATTCTGCTCGCCGCCACCATGGGCGTCTGGCTGTTCTACGTGCAGCATCAGTTCGAGCACACGCAGTGGGCCGAAAATAAATCCTGGGATCTGCACGAGGCGGCGCTGCATGGCAGCTCGTATTACGTGCTGCCCGGTGTGCTCGCCTGGTTCAGCGCCAACATCGGCATTCATCACGTGCACCATCTGTGCAGCAAGATTCCCTATTACCGCCTGCCGAAAGTGCTGCGCGAGCATCCCGAACTCGGCACCATCGGCCGTCTGACGCTGTGGGACAGCATCAAATGCGTCCGCCTGACGCTATGGGATGAAGCGCAGCAGAAGCTGGTCTCGTTCCGCGAGATGCGGGCGATGCGGAATGCGCCAACGGTTTAGCGCCGTCAGCTCGGCGTCACGCCGCCGTCGAGATTGATGCTCTGTCCGGTGATGAAACCGGACGCTTCCGACGCGAGGAATAAAGCCGCTCCGACGAGATCCTGCGGCGTCTCTGGGCGAGGGATACACTGCATCGCCACGATGCGTTCCTTCTGCTGCGGCGTCACGGTCTTGCGCTCGATCTCGGTGAAGGTCGCGCCCGGCAGGATGGCATTGACGGTGATGTTGTCGGGCCCCAGTTCGCGCGCCATCGACAGGCTCATGCCCATCAACGCCGATTTCGTTGCGATGTAGTGCAGGTAGTTCGGGCGGCCGAGCCGCACCGCGCCCGAGGCGATGTTGATGATGCGGCCCCATTTGGCGCGCCGCATGGCGGGCAGCACCGCACGCGCGCACAGGAACGGTCCGGTCAGGTTGACCTTCAGCACCTGTTCCCATTCTTCCAGCGGGATTTGATCGAAGGGCCGCATCTCCAGCGTCGAGAAGATACCGGCATTGTTGATGAGCACGTCGATGCGGCCGAACTCGTCTTCGGCGAGTTGGACCATTTCCTTGATCGAGGCTTCGTCGGCGACGTCAGTTGTAATCGCCAGAGCCTGGCCATTGGCGGAGAGGATTTCGCCCGCGACCACGGCGGCGGTTTTCTCGTTGCGCTCGGCAATCACGACCTTGGCGCCGGCGAGCGCGAAGGCCTTGGCGAAGACCCGGCCGATGCCCTGACCGGCGCCGGTGATGATGACCACCCGGTCCTTCAGCGACGGAAATACGATGTTCTGCAGATCGGCATCGGTGGTCATGGCAACCTCGCTTGGCTTGTCTGATTTTGGTGTTCCGGCCCTATACCTTGGAATTATAGTTCGCGCTGCGGCGCTGACGCCGATGGACCTTTTGAAAACGGGACCGGTACACTAGACTGGATCTACGGCCGGAACGGCCTCGGGGAGGAAATATAATGCGTAAAGCTTTGTTGGCCGCCAGCACGGCCTTGTTGCTCGTTGCGGGCCCGGCGGTGGCCCAGCAGAAAACCATCAAGATCGGCTTTATCTCGACCTTCAGCGGTCCGACCGCGGTGATCGGCAATGACATGCGCAATTCGTTCGAATTGGCGCTCGATCACATGGGCCGCAAAATGGGCGGCATCCCGGTCGAGGTGATCTACGAAGACGACGCGCAGAAGCCCGACGTCGGCAAGCAGAAGACCGAGAAGCTGATCGAATCCGACAAGGTCGATTTCATCGCCGGTTACATCTGGTCGAACGTGCTGCTGGCTTCGCTCAAGCCGGTCGTCGATTCCAAGACTTTCCTCGTCATCGCCAATGCCGGCCCGTCGCAGGTTGCCGGAGAGATGTGCTCGCCGACGGTGTTCTCGACCTCGTGGAACAACGACCAGACGCCGCAGGCGATGGGCACTTACATGAACCAGAAAGGCGTGAAGTCGGTGTTCCTGATCGGCCCGAACTACGCGGCCGGCAAGGACATGCTGGCGGGCGTCGCCTCTACCTTCAAGGGCAAGGTAATCGGGCAAGAGCTTACCACCTGGCCGTCGCAGCTCGATTTCTCGGCTGAGTTGGCCAAGGCGAAAGCCTCGGGCGCGGAAGCGGTCTTCGTGTTCTATCCGGGTGCGGCCGGCGTGCAGTTCCTGAACCAGTACGCAGCAGCCGGCCTCAAGGGCACGATCCCGCTCTACACCGCGTTCACGATCGATGAACTGTCGCTGCCGCTGCAAAAGGAAAACGCCATCGGCGTGCCCGGCGCGCAGGAATGGGTCAACGATCTGCCGAACGACCAGAACAAGAAGTTCGTCGCCGACTACCGCAAAAAGTACACCGGCCTGCGTCCGACTTATTACGGCGCGCAGTCCTATGACGCTGCCCAGTTGATCGAGTCGGCGGTAGTTGCCACCAAGGGCAAGCTCGACGACAAGGTCGCGGTGCAGAAGGCGATGGAAAAGGCGAACTTCAAGTCGGTGCGCGGCGGCTTCAAGTTCGGTCCGAATCACGTTCCGATCCAGAATTTCTATCTGCAGGACGTGGTGAAAGATGCGGACGGTCAGCTTTCGCTCAAGACCGTCGCCACCATCGTCAAGGACAACCAGGACATCCACTTCAGCAAATGCTCGATGAAGTGATCGGAAGGTAAGCGATGACGGCGGCGGCGTCTGTGCGCCGCCGCCGTTTGCTTATGGACCGGCTTGCACGGCAATTGCATGTTTAGGGCGTCATGACGCTTTTCATCGAACAGTGCCTGAACGGATTGCAGTTCGGCCTGCTGCTGTTTTTGCTGGCGGCAGGGCTGACGCTGGTGTTCGGCATCATGGATCTGGTGAACCTGGCGCACGGTTCGCTCTACATGATCGGCGCTTATTTCGCGGCTACCTTTGCGGCCTGGACCGGCAGCTTTGTGCTCGGCGCCGTGCTGGCGCTCGCCGCGACGTTGTTGGTCGGCATGGTGGTCGAAGTCGTCGCGATGCGCAGGCTCTACGGCCGCGATCATATCGATCATGTGCTGGCGACGTTCGG
>DASYCM010000241.1:0-1736 GCA_036500165.1 Pseudolabrys sp. | reverse complement strand
GCCTTTTGCGCTGCCGCCTTGATGATGGCGATGTCGCGTGCGTCCTTGATGTGACGGAGCCGGAACTCGATCGGGTCCATGCCGGTCGCAGCTGCTACTTCGTCGATGAAGGACTCGCTGGCGAAGTGGATTTGCGGCCCGACCGGATCGCGCAGATGAGACGTGCGCAGCGGCGACGAACGCTCCAGCAATGGCGGGATCGTTTCCCAAGAAGCACGCTTGTTGTCGAAGGCATAGGACTCCGCCGGAATGCCGAAGCCGTCACCCGATTTCAGCGCGACGCCCTGTGTCTGGCCCGCCAGCGTATCGAACAGCTTGCTGCCATTCGTGTCGACGTCGACACGCGAGAACGCCTTGCTAGCGAAGTCGTAGGCGATGACCTTGCCGCTCGCGTCGAGCGCGGCACGCACCTTGTGCACCGAGGCAGGACCCTTTGGGTCCCAGCCGGTGCCCTGGTCGCGCATATATTGCAGGCGGACCGGTTTGCCGACGGCCTTGGCGAGCGCCGTGCAATCCGCCGCGCAATCGTCGGCGTCGTTACGGCCGTAGGAGCCGGGACCGGTTTTCCATATCGCGCGCACGTTTTCGAGCGGTATGCCGAGCTGAGCCGCGATGCCTTGCTGCACGAAATGCGACTTCTGCGTTCCGCTCCAGCACGTGACTTGCTTGCCGTTCGGACCGTCTTTGATCTCGACCAGCGCGCAAGCCGGGCCCATGCTGGCGTGCGACTGGAACGGCCATTCGTATTCCGCCTCGATCACCTTGGCCGCGGTTTTGAAGGCGTCATCGACATTGCCGATGTTCGTTTCCACCTGCCGTTTGCGGACAGGCGCCTTGCGGATGTGGTCGTAAAGCGAGGTCTGCTCCGGGAATGGATCGGCGCCTTGCGACCATTCGACCTTGAGTTTCTCCGCAGCTTTGATCGCGTCCCACTCCTTGGGCGCGACGACGCCGAGAAAGCCCTTGTCCCAGACGACCTGTACGCCGGGAATATCCTTGACCGAGTCCTCGTCAACTTTAACCGGCACCGCACCGGCAACGGCGGGACGGATCATGCGGCCATGCACCATGCCAGGAACTTTGACGTCGGTTACGAAATCCTCGATGGCGAAGACTTTCGGCGCGACGTCTTCGCGCTTGATCGGCTGGCCGACGATTTTGTGTTCGCTCGGCTTCTTCGGCTGCGCCTTCCCGGGCGCATAGAGCGCGTTGCCTTGCTGCTTGTTCCAGTCGAGTTGGACGTTGAAGTATTTGCCGCCGATCATCTGCGCATAGGAAATGCGCTTCGACTTGTCGTCGGTGGCGCTGACAACGCCGTCAACGACGGCAAGCTTGTCGGCCGGCACCGACAGCAGGCCCGCCGCCATCTCGACCAGCACGCGGCGTGCTTCCGCCGCTGCCATGCGCATCTGCTTACCGCCAAACTGGATGCCGGTTGAGCCGGACGCGCCGCCCTGGTTTACCGACGTGCCGGTGTCGCCCATGTAGACTTTGACGGCCTTGAATGGCACGTCGAGTTCTTCCGCTACGATCTGTGCAACGGCGACATGCAGGCCGTGGCCCATGTCCATCTTGCCGAAATAGGCGGCGACCGTGCCGTCCGCGTTCACGGCGATGTAGGATGACAGTTGCTCCGGCGTCAGCGGCGGCTTGGCGCCCTGCGCATAAGCAGCTTGCATTGTCATCATGGTATCGAGCGTCATTGCGGCGCCGACTGAGACGACCAGTGCGCCGCC
>DASYCM010000240.1:0-5391 GCA_036500165.1 Pseudolabrys sp. | reverse complement strand
GCCCGCGCCGATATTCGCCGCCGCCTGCTGGCGAGCGATACCCCCCAGCCCCGGCGACACGCGATCGAGCACACCGGCGAGCCGGTCCATGCCGGGCGATTGCTGCACCATCTGCTGCGCGCCGATCGCGGCGAGGAACTGTTCCAGCCCGGCCACAGTCACCTGCAACTGGCCATCGAGCCGGCCGCTGGCATTCACCGTCACAGTGCCGCTGCCGACGGCAAGGGTGTCGCCCTGTTCCACGCGCGCCTGCGTAATCTCGATACCGCCGCCTGCCGCCTGGATTTCGCGAAACCGCGCTTGCCAAGACTTCGGCGAAAAATCACTCAGCCCGCGCAGCATCGCGGTGATGTCGGCGTCGACGGGCATCGCCGCGACGGGATGCAACGCTTCAGCCGTCGCGCCATTAAGCCGCAACACCGCCTCGATCACTGGATGGTCGCGCACCGAGCCTTCGGCAAGACGGCCATGCAGTTCGAAGCGCCGCGCTCGCCACAGCGTCTTTTGTGTGCCGCCGCTCACGCCGTCGACAACCGGCAGATCGACCGCGAACGACATGCGCTCAGGCGCTGCGGGCGTGCCACGCAGGCTCGACTGCGCCAGTTTCCAGTTGACGACGACTTCCGGCGCTTGCCCGGGACTGGAGATCGTCAGCGGGCCGTGGAATTCACTGATCAGCAGCGTGGGTTCGTAAACCTGTGCCGCCACGAGCACGCCGCGGCTTTTCACCTCGATGGGCGGCTGGCTGCTCTTGAACAGCGCCGACGCGTCGTCACAATTCAGTTCAAAGCGGAATGGGTAACCGCCAATCGTCTGCGAGCCGCAGGCGTACAGGCGTCCTGCCTGAGCCTCGCGCGCACGCCAACCCTCGATGGTTGCCTCGATTTTGCCCGACGCCATGTACCAGAAGGCGCTCCAGCCGCCGCACAATGCAGCCACCAGCAGCAGCAGAATGACGTAGCGGGCGATACCGCGCTTTTCCGAATAAGGTTGGTCCATTGACCTGCTTGAAACCTAGGGAATACGGCGTTTGTGAGCCGACTCAACGTTTGAGATCGGGACCGGTTGCTTAGCGGCAATCGGCCTGATACGCGAGCCCAACATGCGGTCGATTTTTCCAGCGCGATGACCAAACCGGAACACAGCGAAGACCTCTGGGTCTTCGGCTACGGATCGCTGATGTGGCGGCCCGGCTTCGATTTTCTCGAGCGGCGCAATGCCCGCCTGGTCGGCGCCCACCGGGCGCTCTGCGTACTGTCCTTTGTGCATCGCGGCACGCCGGAAAAGCCGGGACTGGTGCTGGGCCTCGACCGTGGCGGTAATTGCCGCGGCATCGCCTACCGTGTCGCCAAGGCAAAGCGCACCGAAACCATCGACTACCTGCGCGGGCGCGAACAGGTCACCATGGTCTACCGCGAGGCATGGCGGCGGGTCTGGCTCGACGACGCCCCACAGCGCAATGTCCAGGCGCTGGTCTACATGGTGGACCGCGGCCATCAGCAATATGCCGGCCGCCTTACCCTTGCCGAACAACTGCATTACGTGCGCCAAGGCCATGGCCGTTCCGGCCCCTGCCGCGAATACGTGCTGGCCGCCGTGAAAGAACTCGCAACCCTCGGCGTGCACGACCGGGATATGGAAATGCTGGGCGAACGGCTCCAGGGCACGCACGACGTTCAATAGGTTCGCTCGACGCTACAGGCAGAGCGACGTATCATCGCGAACTTTCGGAATCGGATTAGTTCATGCGCCCGCTCTTGCTTGCCATTCCTGTGCTCTTCTTTGCCCTCACCGCGGTCGACTTCATGGCGCCCGCTTTCGCCGACGACCGCTCGGCATGCTTCTCGCTTGGCAGCGGAGACTACAAGGACAAGGAGAAGCTCAAATTCGGCGAGGAGGCCTGCACGCGCATGATCAATGCGGGCACCTTCCGCGACAAGCCTCTCGCGGCGCTTTACCGCGCGCGCGGCAGCTGGCAGCAGAAGAAAGGTGCGCTCGACCTTGCACTTGGCGACTACAACAGCGCCATCAAATTGGAAACAAAGAACGCCGAAAACTTCGATTATCGCGGCGACGTCTATCGGCAAAAAGGCGATCTCGACCGCGCACTGTCTGACTACGATCGCGCTTCCAAGCTCGATCCAAACTACCTCTCCGCTTACTATGGCCGCGGCCGCGTCTTTGAAATGAAAAAAGACATCGACAAGGCGCGCGAGGCCTACAATACAGTCATCAAAATGACGGCCCCCGACCGCATCGCGCAATGGGCGCAGGACAATGCCCGCTTCCGGCTGAAAGCACTGGATGGCGAAGGGGAGAAGGAAGAAAAAGAAAAAAAGTAACGCGCCGCTCGCAAAGACGGGCGATGGAATAATAAAAAAACCAGGGAGTGAAATTAATGCTCAATCGCCGCAGTTTTCTAACCGGCAGTTCTGCTCTTGCCTTGAGCGCCACCTCAGGCCGCGCGCAACAGCGCAAGCTTTTCGACAGCCACTGTCACATCATTGATCACCGTTTCCCAATCGTGGCAAACCAGGGCTATACGCCGCCGAATTTCCCGCTGGAAAATTATCTCGCCCAGACCAAACCGTTGGGTGTCGTTGCCGGCGCCGTGGTCTCCGGCTCCTTCCAGGCCAACGACCAGACTTACCTGATGGATATTCTGCCAAAGCTTGGCACCGGCTGGGTCGGTGTCACGCAAATTCCGAATGACTATCCGGACGCCGAGATCGCGAAACTCGGAAAGTTGGGCGTACGGGCGGTGCGCTTCAACGTCTTCCGCGGCCGCATCGACAGTGTCGACGATATCGTCGCGCTGGCGACACGCGTGCATCAGGTCGCCGGCTGGCACGCCGAGATCTATTGCGATGCCGCGTCACTCAAGCCGCACGTCGATAAACTGTCCAAGCTGCCGCAACTGTCCATCGACCATCTCGGCATGACGCAAGCTGGTGTGCCAGTGCTGCTCGATCTCGTTGCCGCGGGTTGCAAGGTGAAAGCGACCGGCTTCGGCCGCGTGAGGCTCGATGTACCGAAGACGCTGGAGCAAATTGCGGCGAAGAACCCGAACGCGCTGGTGTTCGGCACGGACATTCCCTCGACGCGCGCCGAGCGGCCGTTCATGCCGTCCGATATCGATCTGGTGGAGAAAGTTCTCGGGTCTGAGCTGGCGCAGAAAGCGTTCTGGGACAACCCGCTTGCGCTCTACAGGGTCAAGCAGACGGCAGGTTAGGTTAGCTTCAATCCTTCGCCCTTCGCTTGCGACTCCGCGATCAGCCGCGTAGTCGCGGTCTCTATCTCGTGCTGCAGCCGCTTGAAAAACTCGTCTTTGCTGAGCCCGGGCATGATCGGGTCGAGCACCTCTACCAACACGGTACCCGGATGGCGCAGGATCGAGCGGCGCGGCCAGAACAGTCCGGAATTCAGCGCGATCGGCACACAGGGCACGCCCTCGGTCGCATAAAGGTGCGCGACGCCGTATTTGTAGCGCGGCTCGGCGCCGGCGGCGCGCCGCGTTCCTTCCGGGAAGATGATGAGTTGGCGGCCGCGGCCGATCTCGACTTTCGCTCGCTCTGCCATATCTATCAATGCTTGCGATCCGGCGCTGCGATTGACCGGCACCATGCGGCCTTTGGCCATCAGCCAGCCGAAGATCGGGATCCACATCAGTTCGCGTTTGACGATGTACAACGGGTTGTCGAACATCGTCACCAGAACGAAGGTCTCCCATGCCGACTGATGCTTAGCGGCGATGATCAGACCGCCTTTCGGAATCTTCCCGGCGCCACGCACGTCGATGTCGATGCCAGCGACCCAGCGCAATAGCACCAGATTGACGCGGCCCCAGGCCTTGGCGATCTCGACGATCGCCCAATAGGGCATGAAGAAAGTCGGCAGCGCGACGATCAGCCAGAACACCGTGTTGGCATAGAACAGGATATTGAACACGATAGAGCGGACGAGGATCAGCACGGCAGTCCTTTACGAAGCGGAATCGGGATCGAGACCCATGCGGGTCAACGCGAACAGATACTTCAGATATTCCGCGAACAGAAATCGCGTGGTGTCCAAACTCTGCCACCACGGTTCAGTCTTTACCTTCTCGGACATCACCGGATAGGCGATCAGCGCGGCGTCCGGAAGCTGGTGCGCAACTTCCGCCATGGCGCGCGGCATATGCCAGTTCGATGTCACGATGATGAGCGAATTGAAATTATGCTCGCGCGCCCAGCGCCGTGTTTCCAGCGCATTACCGAAGGTGTTGAGCGCGGACTTGTCGAGGTCGATGCAGCAGTTGAAATATTTGGAATAGAGCGGCGTCAAGCGCGCGATTTCGGATGCGCTGGTGGCGCGGTGCACGCCGGTGATCAGCAGCCGCTTGCCGCGCTCCGCCGCCAGCAATTCGATGGCATCGGGGATGCGCGAAGCCGCGCCGGTCAGCACGACAATGCCGTCCGCCTTGCCCTGCAGCTGCGTGTCTTCGGTCTGGATGTTGATGGCGAACCACAAAAAGCCGAACGCCAGCAGGATCGCCGCGACGATGCTGGCCGTCATGGTCAAAAAGCCGATCCAGCGGGCAAATCCGGCCAGCATACCTAGTCCATCGCCTCCAACGTGTGGTTCACCGTCTGCCGCGACGTCCAGGCGGTCACCACCGCGATCAATACGACTTGGCCGACAACCGCGATATAGCCGCCCATTCCTATGGAAAACGACCCGAACATGGCGCTGGTCTGATCGCCGCTCACGGTTCCGTTAAACCAGCGGCTGACCAGCCCCGCCAGTGCAAACAACAGAATCGCCGCGCCACCGCCGATCGCGCCGCCTTGCAGACCCAGCAGCAGGAAATGCCGCTGGAAGTGCCCGGCGATGAAGCCGTTCTTGGCACCGACAAAATGCAGCACCTCGATGACGGTTTTATTGGTCGCCATCGCGCCCCGTGTCGCGAATGTGACGGACAGGACCGTGGCCGCGATCATCAAAATGAGAATGCCGATACCCGCACCGACCGCGGTCGCGGTCATGGCGCGCATGCGGTCGATCCAGCCACGATGGTCGTCGAGCGTTGCGCCCGGCGCCTGGTCGGCAAGCAACTTGCGCAGCTGCGCGAGGTCGGGCGCGGGATTGGATGACATTTTCAACACGATCAGGCGCGGCACAGGCAGCGTGTCGAGCGACAGCCCGCTGCCGAGCCACGGCTCCAGCAGCTTCGCCGATTCCTCTTTGCTGTAGGCGCGCACGTCGCTGATGCCGCGGAATGACCGCGCCACCGCAGCCGCCTTGGCGACGATGTCGTCGACGTTGCGGCTAGGGGCCGGGATGACCTGGATGGTGATCTCGCGCGAGACATCCGCCTGCCATTCGCTGGCCGCGCCGCTCACCAGGATCACC
>DASYCM010000239.1:0-11268 GCA_036500165.1 Pseudolabrys sp. | reverse complement strand
TTCGCCGCCTCGCTCACCATTCTTTACATCGCCGCCGCGATTGGCGGCCTCGGCGTCGGCGCGGTCGTCAGCAGCTGCTTCGGCAATGCGCTGCGCTGGTTTCCCGACCGCCGCGGACTGGCCATGGGCCTCACCGCGTCGGGCGTCGGCTTCGGTTCCGCGGTGACCATCTCGCCGCTGTCCAACATGATCCAGTCGTCGGGCTATCAGTCGGCATTCCTGTATTTCGGATTGGCCCAGGGCCTCATCGTTATCGTGCTCGGCGCTTTCCTGACGGTGCCTGCGCTCGGCAGCTTGCCGCAACAAGCGGTGCGCGCGGTCGGCGAACTGTTCCAGACCAAGCGCAACTACACGCCGGCCGAAATCCTCAAGACGCCGGTTTTCTACGTCATGTACATCATGTTTATGCTGGTCGCCGCCGGCGGCCTGATGGCGACCGCCCAGCTCGGCGTCGTCGCCCGTGACTTTGGCATCGCCAACGTACCGGTCGCCATTCTCGGCCTGACGCTGCCGGCGCTCGTCTTCGCGCTGACCATCGACCGCACCGTCAACGGCCTGGCGCGGCCATTCTTCGGTTGGGTGTCGGACATTTTCGGCCGCGAGAACACGATGACCGTCGCGTTCTTCGCCGAAGCCATCGGCATCTTCTGTCTGTACTGGTTCGGCAGCATTCCGCTCGCGTTCGTTTTGTTGAGCGGTATCGTGTTCTTCGCCTGGGGCGAGATCTACAGCATGTTCCCGACGCTGAGCTCGGACACATTCGGCACGAAGTATGCGGCGACCAATGCCAGCATCCTCTACACCGCCAAGGGCACGGCCTCGCTGCTCATCCCGCTGTCGAGTCTGCTGACGGAATATTCCGGCGGCTGGCACGCGACCTTCATCACGGCAGCGGCGATGAACGCCATCGCCGCGCTGATGGCCTTGTTTGTGCTCAAGCCGATGCGCGCCCGCATGGTCGAAGCCGAAGGTGCCGAAGAAACCGTTACTACCGACGCCGCACCGCTCGTGCCGGCCCGGCAGGCTTAAGCGACAACAAACGGACGGTGCGATCATGAAAATCACTCACGTTAACGCTCGCATCGTCCGCTTTCCGGCGGTCGAGCCGCTGGCCGATGGTCCCGTACCGGCCGGCACGCTGCGCGACGTCATCGCTGTCACGGTCGGAACCGATGACGGCATCGAAGGCATCGGTTTCTCCTGCTTCCCCGGCTATTACTCCGGCCCGTTGTCCGGCGCCCTCAAGGTGACCATCGAGTATTTCGGCTCGCTGCTCATCGGCGAGGATCCGCTGAAGCCGGAAGCGGCCGTACATAAGTTGCACAACGCGACGCATTACGCCGGTCCAGGCGGCATCGCCATGCTGGCGCAGTCGGCACTCGATATCGCGCTGTGGGACATCAAGGGCAAAGCGACGGGATTGTCGCTGGCAACGATGATCGGCGGACGGCGCAAGACCGTTCCGGCCTATGCCAGCGGTACGTTGCAGCGCGGCTATCCGCTCAACCACGTCGTCTCCGCCGCAAAACGCCTCGCCGACAAGGGCTTCCGCGAGATCAAGATGCAGCTCGGTCTCGGCGGCACGCATGATGACGAAATCGAACGCGTCAAACTGGTGCGCGAAGCCATTGGGTATGGCGTCAAGCTCATGGTCGACGTCAACCAGCGCTGGGGCGTGCATGAGGCAATGGCGCTCGGCCGTAGGCTCGAGGAATACCGGCTGTCCTGGCTCGAGGACGTCACGACATACGACGACTTCGCCGGACAGGGCCGTATCGCGGCCGCGCTCGATACGCCACTTGCCGGCGGCGAATATGTGTTCGGCATCACGCCGTTCCGCCACATGCTGGAAGCGCGCTCGGTCGATATCGTCATGATCGACCTGCTGCGCGTCGGCGGCATCACGCAATGGCTCAAGGTCGCCAGCATGGCGGAAGCGTTCAACCTGCCGGTCATCAGCCACATCATGCCGGAAATCAGCATGCAGCTCGTCGCCGGCGTCGCCAACGGCATGACCGTCGAATACATCCCGTGGGCGGCAAAGCTCTATGAGACCGTGCCCACGTTCGCCAACGGCATGCTGACCGTGCCGGACAAGCCGGGCCTTGGTCTGAGCTTCGACGAAGACTTCATCAAGCGTCACGCCGTCGCCTAGTCGCGACTGTTTGCCGGCGACATGAAAAGAGCGATGCGCTAAAAGGCGCCGTCCGCTTCATCGCTCATCTCAGGTTTCCATGAACCTGTTTCGCCTCTACGGCCGTGTCCTGACGCTGCTTGGCTCCGAGAGCCGGCTGGCTTGGGCTTTAGCTTTGGGGAATATGGCATTGGCGGCAGCGCAGTTTGCCGAACCGGTCCTGCTCGGCCGCATCATCGACGCCCTGACCGGCGCGCAGACCCGCGGCGTGGCACCGTCATGGCCGGAATTGAGCGGCCTGCTGGCCGCTTGGGCCGCGTTCGGCCTCTTCACCATCATCTGCGGCACGGCCATCGCACTTTATTCAGATCGGCTGGCGCACCGCCGCCGCCAGATCGTACTGACCGGCTACTTCGAACACGTGCTGCAACTGCCGCTATCCTATCACGGCAACACGCATTCCGGCCGGTTGATGAAGGTGATGCTGCAAGGCACCGACTCGCTGTGGGGAATGTGGCTCGGCTTTTTCCGCGACCACCTATCCTCGTTCATCACGCTGCTGATTCTGTTGCCGGTCTCGCTCTATATCAACTGGCGCCTCGCGCTGTTGCTGATCGCGCTGTGCGTCGTGTTCGCGGCGCTGACCGCACTTATCGTACGTAAGACCGAGACGCTCCAAAGCACCGTCGAGAGCCACTATTCCGACCTCGCCGAACGCGCCTCGGATACGCTGGGCAATATCGCGCTGGTGCAGAGTTTTTCCCGGCTCGATGCCGAAGTGCTCGAACTGCGCCAGATCGTCGAGCGCCTGCTGGCCGCGCAAATGCCGGTGTTATCGTGGTGGGCGCTCGCCAACGTGCTAACGCGCATGTCGACGACGCTCACCGTGCTCTCGATCATCATCGTCGGTACCTGGCTGCATATACAAGGCAAGGCGACCATCGGCGAGATGGTGACCTTCATGAACTTCGCCGGATTGATCATCATTCGACTTGAGCAGTCGGTCGGCTTCATCAACAAAATGATGCTGGAGGCGCCGCGCCTGCGCGAGTTCTTTCAGGTGTGGGACACCATCCCCGCTATCCGCGACCTGCCGGACGCCACTGACCCCGGCAAACTCACAGGTCTGGTCGAATTCAAGGACGTGTCGTTCTCCTATGACGGCGAACGCATGGCCGCCGCCGATCTCAACTTTGCCGCCCTGCCCGGTGAGACCATCGCGCTGGTCGGCGCTACCGGCGCCGGCAAGTCGACGGCAATCGCGCTTCTGCACCGCGCCTTCGATCCGCAATCGGGCTCAATCGAGATCGACGGCACCGATATTCGCCATTTCAAGCTCGCCGCGCTTCGCCGCAATATCGGCGTTGTTTTCCAGGAAGCGCTGCTGTTCAACCGCTCCATCGCCGATAACCTGCGCGTCGGTAAGGCCGACGCCACAGAAGACGAAATGCGCGATGCCGTCCGCCGTGCGCAGGCACTGGACTTCATCGAGCGCAAGTTTGAAGGCTTCAACGATCGCGTCGGCGAACGTGGCCGAGCTTTGTCCGGCGGCGAACGTCAGCGGCTATCGATTGCTCGCGCTTTGCTGAAAAATCCGCCGATCCTCATTCTCGATGAAGCGACCAGCGCACTCGATGCCGATACCGAAGCCAAGGTGATGCGTGCGCTCGACGAGGTTATGAAAAACCGCACCACCTTCGTCATCGCACATCGTCTGTCTACCGTGCGCAAGGCGTCGCGGATTTTGGTGTTCGATGGCGGCCGGATCGTCGAGACCGGAACGTTCGACGATCTGGTCAGAGCGGGCGGCCGTTTCGCGCGCCTCGCCCACACCCAGCTCATCGCGCCAGAGCCTGCGGCCTAAAACCAAGCCTTAAAGCCAAGCCTTTTTACCGACCACTTTCAGCTTCGGCTTGTTCGGCACCCGGCCGACCATCTCGGCATAGTCGGCGATGCGCAATGGCCGACCGATATAATAACCCTGAATTTCGTCGCAGCCTTCGGCGGCAAGAAATTTGAGCTGGTCGGCGGTTTCGACGCCTTCCGCCAGCACCGGCACGCCGAGCCCGCGGCCCAGCGCGACCACAGCGCGGATGATGGTTGCCGCCTGCTGGCTGTGATTGATGTTCGCGATAAAGGTCTGGTCGATCTTGATCTTGTCGAACGGGAATGACTGCAAATACGACAGCGACGAGTAGCCGGTGCCGAAATCGTCCATCGCGGTGCGCACGCCGAGATTCTTCAACCGGCGCAGGATGCCGACCGCGCGCGTGAAGTCGCCGATCAGCACGCCTTCGGTGATCTCAAGTTCGAGCCGCTTCGGCGCAAGGCCGGTGTCGATCAGCACCTCGTGCACCAGGTTCGGCAAGTCGCCATGCTGGAACTGGATCGGCGACAGGTTGATGGCGATGCTCAGCGGCCGTGGCCATGATGCGGCCTCGCGGCACGCGGTGCGCAACACCCGTTCGCCAAGTGCAACGATAGAACCGTTCTCTTCCGCGAGCGGAATGAAAGTGCTCGGCGGCACCATGCCATGACGGGGATGATTCCACCGCACCAGTGCCTCGAAACCGGTGATCGAACCGTCGATAAGGGCCTGCGGCTGGTAATACACCTCGAGTTCGTCGCGCTGGATCGCCAAGCGGAGATCCTCGTGGAGCGCGCGCTTCTCGCGCAACTGGTTGTCCATCGCCACTTCGAAGAAGCGTACCGTGCCGCGCGCCTCGGCCTTGGCACGAAACAGGGCCGCGTCGGCATTCGCGACGAGGGCCGTTGTGTCCGTGCCATCTTGCGGAAAAATGGCGACGCCGATGGTAAGGCCTATCCGCACAAGGTGGCCCTGAACTTCAAGATCGGTGTTGAATGCCGTGGTCAGCCGCGCGGCCAGCGTCTCTGCGACTGCTGGTTGCTGTCCCGTCGGCGACACGACGACGAATTCGTCGCCACCGGTACGCGCCAGGAATGCACCCTGACAGACCGTCTCCATGCGCCGCGCCGTCTCGCGCAACAATTCGTCGCCGACCGTGTGGCCGAAAACGTCGTTGACCGTTTTGAAGTGATCGAGGTCGATGTTGAGCACCGCGAAACTTTCACCCGACGCCGCGGCCAGCTCTACGGTAGAAGCGATGCACGAGTTGAATGCCGCCCTGTTCGGCAAGTCGGTCAGCGTATCGTGGCTCGCCATATGCGCTATGCGCTGCTCGTCGCGCTTGCGGTCGGTAACGTCGTCAATCACGCTGACCAGATATTGCGGCTTGCCGTCCGGCCCGAACAGCGGCAGACGCGTCGCAGTCGCGATTCGAGTGCCGTTGCCGGGTGTCGAGACCACATGCTCGTCGAAGAAAACCGGCTGACCGCTATCGACCAGTCTCTGATCGTGAACGTCGATCATGCCGGTCGCGCCCGCAGGCATGAAGTCTTTCGCGACCTTGCCGAGCATCGCTTCTCGCTTAATGCCAAAATAAGTCTCGGCGGCTCGATTGACGAGCACGACACGGCGATCCGATACCGCCTTGACGACGATCGGTGACGGCACGTTCTCGATGATTGTGTTGAGGAACGCGCGGGTATTTTCCAGATCCTTCTCGGCGCGTTGGCGCTCGGTGATGTCCTCATGCGTGGCGACCCAGCCACCGGATTCGGTCGGCTGATTGATCACATGAATGATGCGGCCGTCGGCCAATTCGATGTTGAGCGTGAATGCCTTGCGGAGGGTAAGCGCGGCATCCAGTTCAGCCATATAGCCCGCCGGATCGAGCGGAAATACGCGAGCCGCGATGCGTGCATCGAGCAGATCGCGAACCGTACAGCCACGCCAGATCTTGTCCGGCGGAATATTATACATGGCACGGTAGCGTTCGTTCCAAACCATCAACCTGTTCTGTTCATCGAACAGACACAGGCCCTGGATCATGTTGTTGACGGCGGCGTCGAGCCACTGGTTCCGTTCGCTGATAAGTTCGCGGCCGTGCTGGTCCGACCAGACGCCGATCATGCAGATGCCGAGCACCGCCGCCGCAACGACTGCGACGATCGTGGCGAGAGAGGCCGGCCCCAGCGCGTTGGGATCTGGTTCGGGGATGTAAGCCGGAATGATCCCGGCTGCGCTCATTCCTGTGAAATGGTGAGTGATGATCGCAAGCGACAGCAGGCTGGCACCGGCAAGCATGACGCGCGGGCTTGGCCGGCGTGACATCACCTGCAGCGCGGCGGCGCCAAATACAATGCCGAGGACAATAGATGCAACGACAAGATCGGCCGTCCATACAGTCTCACCGGTCGTCAGCACCGCTGTGACACCGAGATAATGCATGCACGCAATGCCGCTCCCGACGAAAGCTCCGCCGGCAGCCGAACTCCATCGCTCCTCGCCGTAGACGGCGACCGACAGGCCGAGTCCTGTGACAACGATGGCAACCAACAGGGACAACAGCGTCAGGCCGATATCGAAAGTGACGGGGTATCCAAAATTAAAGGCCAGCATCGCAATGAAATGCGTCGCCCATATTCCGGCCCCGGTGGCAAAGCTCGCTGTCAGCAGCCAGCTGAAGCGCGCGCGGCCACTCCCCATGCGAGCCCGGTTGTACAGGCTAACGGCGGCGGCACTCACAAAAAAGCAAACGACGACGGCGAGAACGACCAGCCGCCAATCGTGTTGCAACCCTAGACAGTTGAGGACTCTGAACATGCATGGCCTTCTGGCGCCGAAATGCGGATCGTCCGCATCGCGGTTTGACCATGCAAAATAAGATTGCGGCCTTGCACGCCGCGTTAATGGCAGGCGGCCCTAATTACCTATTCGATAATCATCCCTACCCGCGGGTAAACAAGAACCACACAACTTACGGTAATACCGTCTTTTTCAGCGCGGCTTCAGAAAGTTCAGCGCGGTTTCAGAAAGGCAAAATCGCAGCCCTCGTCGGCACCCAGGATTTCCTGCGCGTAAAGCCTCGAATAGCCACGTTCCGGAGTTTTCGGCATCAGATTGGTGTCCGTGGCACGGCGTTTAAGCTCCGCATCATCGACCATGAGATGAATGCTGCGGTCCTTGACCGACAACTTGATGCGGTCGCCATTGCGCACGAGACCCAGCGGCCCCCCCGATGCACTATCCGGCGTCACGTGCAGCACGATGGTACCGAACGCAGTGCCGCTCATGCGCGCGTCGGAAATACGCACCATGTCCTTGAGGCCCTTGGTCGCGAGTTTCTTCGGGATCGGCAGATAGCCGGCCTCCGGCATCGCCGAATCCGAATGCGGGCCGGCGTTCTGCAACACCATGAAATCGTCCGGGTTGATGTCGAGCGCCGGATCGTCGACGCGCGCGGCGAGATCGGCGAGCGACGTGAACACAACCGCCCGTCCCTCACGCTCGAACAGATTGGAGTCGGCGGCCGAACGCTTGAGGATCGCGCCGCGTGGCGCGAGGTTGCCGAACAGCGCCACCAAACCGCCCTGAGGCTCGAGCGGCTTGTTGCGCTCGGCGATGATCTCACGGTCGACCCAGGCGTGGCTGTCGAAGTTCAGCCGCTCGCCGAGCGTTTCGCCGGTGATCGTCAAGGCATCGAGATGCAGCAAGTCCTTCAGTTCGCGCAGCAGCGCGCCCATGCCGCCGGCGGCATAGAAATCTTCCATGTAACCGTTGCCGACCGGCTTGAGGTTCACCAGCACCGGCGTGGTGTCCGACAATTCGTTGAGACGCTGCAACGAAACAGGGATTCCAGCACGTCCTGCGATGGCGGTGAGGTGAACAATGGCATTGGTCGAGCCGCCGATCGACAGCAGCACGCGCAGCGCGTTCTCGATCGACTTCGGGGTAATGATTTTATCCGGCGTGAGCTTGGAGCCGATCAGTTTCACCGCGAGCGCGCCGGTTTCTTCGGCGGCGCGTAGACGATCCGCGTGAACGGCCGGGATCGCCGCCGTGCCGGGCAGGATAATACCGAGCGCCTCGACGATGCATGCCATCGTCGAAGCCGTGCCCATCACCGCGCAAGTGCCGGCGGTGGTGGCGAGATTGTTCTCGACCTCATTGATTTCTTTCGTATCGACCTTGCCGGCGCGATACTGCGCCCAGAAGCGGCGGCAATCGGTGCAGGCGCCGAGCCGTTCGCCGTGGTGGCGGCCGGTCATCATCGGACCGCCGATCAGCATCACCGCCGGCCGGTTCGCCGATATCGCGCCCATCAATTGCGCCGGCACGGTCTTGTCGCAACCACCCATCAGCACGACAGCGTCCATCGGCTGCGCGCGCACCATCTCCTCGGTGTCCATCGACATGAGGTTGCGGAATTTCAGGCTGGTCGGATTGAGAAAGCCTTCACCGAGCGAGATCGTCGGAAAATCGACCGGCAACGCACCCGCCGCCAGCACGCCGCGTTTCACCGCTTCAAGCAATTCGGGAAAGTGACGGTGACAGTTGTTGAAGCCGGACGGCGTGTAGGCGATGCCGACCACCGGCTTGGCGAGGCTCGCATTGGTGTAGCCCATCGACTTGGCGAACGAACGCCGCAGATACAGTGAAAAGTCGCGGTCGCCGTAGTTGGTGAGACCGTGCTCGAAGCCGACGGGGGATTTGCTCATAGCGATGCTTTCTGTAGCCGCGCCAGGCCGGAAGCCAGCCGGCGCGACAGGGGATTGGACGTTACGCAGGCGAACATTACCGGATAGCGCCGTTTGAGCCACCCCATTCCGGCGTCGTGCATGAACACCATGACCACGACCATGGTGAGGAACCAGGTCAGGAAATGATAGCGGGCGATACCGGCGTTGTAGAACAGCGCTACGACGTGCTGCGCCAGAGCAGACGCCCCGATCAGCCGCAGCCAGGGATCGAAGGTCCGGCCGCGCAGCACCACGAATATAAGTATGACGACAGCGGCCGCATTCAACGGGACGGTCCAGACAGATTCAGCGGGACCGGACAGCCACTTCACGATCTGAAAAAAGCCGCGGCTCGCATAGCCGCCACTGAAGTCGAACGTAGCCAGTTCTTTCACAGCGTTGAAATAGGCCGAGGGTGGCATCACCAGGAGATCGGCGTCGCCGGAGTTCGCACTGAACAGCACGAAAACGCGGCCGAAGACCCAATTATGCAGCGCCATCGAGAACACCGGCAGGAAGCCGAGGCACAGTCCGGCCAGCCGCGGCCAAAGCCGCATAGTGAGCGCATGCAGGCCCGCCCCGCCGAGCAGAACGGCGGCGGCCGGCGCGACGATCGGCTTCATACAGATGCCGAGCGCCAGCAGCAGCGCGCCAAAAAAGGCCGGAGTAAATCTCCCGCTCGGGCCTTCTGAATGGGCGCCGAGGATCGCCAACAGCCCCGCTATAAAAAGAATATAGGCCGCAGGATCGGCAAAGCCGCGGCTCGCCCATTTCAGATAGTCGATGAAGCTGGTGCCGAAGATCGAACCGAGCGGGACGGCGACGAACAACAGCCCGAGAGCGATCGCCCAATTATCCTTCAGGAAGCGCCGGAACAGGGAGAATACCAGCACCGGCAGAACCAGAATAAGCGATAAATAACCGAGGAAACTGTCGCCGAATATCGCGTGTTCCAGCGCACGGAAATATCGCAGGCCGGGGCCACCGTAATAAAAGACTTTTTCGCCACCCTCGAGCGCGGCCCAAATATCCCCGTTTAGAAAGTTCTGCAGGATATTCCGGCCGAAACCCTCGTAGAACAACCCGTCGTCACCGCCGTCGAATGGCCGTACGCCGCCGAGGAAACTGGCGTCGTCGATCGCGATCATGAGCGCTGCTAACCCGACCAGCAGCAACGGAACAACCATCTTTCGCGGTTGTAACCGCACCAAAGTCAGCATCAGCCCCGCCGCCGCCCCGATCATCAGCAATTGACTCGCGAGTTGCAGAAGCCAGGGCTGCCACGGCGGCGTCAGCCGCATCGCCAGTTGATCGGGCTTGATACCGATACCGACGACGCGCCGGCCGGCATCGTTTGGCGTAATGTCGCGACAACTATCGCCCCGCCACAGCGCGAAACGTTCGTTCGCGCCTTCCCACAATACGTCACCGCGCCAGCATAGTTTGCCGCCAACCACTGCCGACGGCAGCCGGATCATCTCGAACCACGGCATCGCAAGATGCCAGCGATTGAGCCCCATGTAGAAACGGCGATCACGGTCGGCACGATGCACGTCGGGCGCGGCGGTGTACCAGTTGTATTTGTTCTCGTTGATGAAGCCGAGCCGCAGCCACACTGGATCGGAAAAATCGATCTCGGTCACCGAACGCGACATCGTCGACGTGTGAAAAATGCCGTCGGCGGAAAAAGCAAAGGGACGGTCGGGCAGTCCGGTGTCTTTGTCGCCATTTTGCCAGCAGCCCCTCTTTCCGGGGATACAGCGTTGGTCTTCCGGATATTCCCTTTCGAACGCCTCCTTGAGATGGCGATAGACGTCCGCCGGCAGGCCGCGCTCCAACGCCGGACTCGGCAGGAACACATTGTGACCTTCGTCGATACGCGGCTGCTCCAGCAGCGACTGGCCGTAGATCGCCGCCCCGACGAGAGCCAAAGCCGCGAGCCATGCAACGCCCCATGCGCGCACGCCACCGCTGAAAATCATCACCGCCATGACCGCGAGCAGCACGTAGGACGCAAGGTTGTTGACCGGCAGGCCGAGCACCGAGACGGCCAGTAACAAAGCCGCCACCTTGCGCCAGCCGGCGCCGGTATCCTCATTCGCTATGACGTCCATCGGCGGCCCCGGTCCCTTTGACCCTTGCGTAGCATGACGATTTGGCTCAAATCCATGCCGCATCCGGCAGAGCTTTTTCATCCGTCATTTGCAGGGTTTCGCAACGTGATCCGTCTCGGCATCGTCGGCATCAATTACGGACGGCTGGTGCACTTGCCCGCCTTCCGCACCGATCCGCGCTGCGAGGTCGTCGCGCTTGCCGGCAGCAATGCCGAACGAACGGCCGAGGCCGCCACGGCTGCCAACGTGCCGAAGAGCTACGGCAACTGGCGCGCCCTGCTCGAAGACAAGGACATCGACGCCGTCTCCATCGCCACCATGCCAGCGCTTCAGGCCGAGATCGCCATTGAGGCGCTCAAACGCGGCAAGCCGGTGTTCGCCGAAAAGCCGATGGCGAGCACGCTGACCGACGCACGC
>DASYCM010000238.1:0-7625 GCA_036500165.1 Pseudolabrys sp. | reverse complement strand
GGCGGAAAGCCCTGCATGATCTTGTTGGCGACCGGATCGGTCTGCGCCGCGGTCGGCAGCTTCGGCGGATCGTCGGCGCGGGCCTGCGGCGCAAGTGTTGCGAGCACGAGAAGGCTTGCGCCGGCGAGGGCGATGAAATGGGTCATGGGGTTTCCTCAGTCGAGTTTGATGCCGGCACTATGGTCGCGGAAATGCGCGCGTGTCCAGAGCGGCTAAGTGGTTGTCGTCCCCGCGCAGGCGGGGACCCATACGCCGTGTCGTGACAGCGTCATCCTGAGGTGCGAGCGCAGCGAGCCTCGAAGGATCGCCGTCGTCCATCGAGGCATTGCTGCGCAATGCACCTCAGGATGACGGCTTTCGTGACCGTCGCGGTTACAGATGCTTCTTCATCTCCGCGAGCAGGCTCTCGCGCAGTTCGGGGCGCGCCATGCCGTAGGCGATGTTGGCGCGCAGGAAGCCGGCCTTGGAGCCGCAGTCGTGGCGCTCGCCCTCGAATTCCAGCCCGTAGAATTTCTGGCTTTGCGACAGCGTCTTCATCGCGTCGGTCAACTGGATCTCGTTGCCGGCGCCGCGCTCCTGCGTCTCGAGGATCTTGAAGATCTCCGGCTGCAGGATGTAGCGCCCGGTGATCGAGAGGTTCGACGGCGCGGTGCCCTTCGGCGGCTTCTCCACCATGCCGTCGATGGCGAATACCTTGCCGAGCCGCTCGCCGACGCCGACGACGCCGTAATTGTGCGTCATGTCTTCCGGCACGGCTTCCACCGCGAGCAGATTGGCGCCATCGCCGAGCGCGCCGGCCGCCGCGATCATCTGCTTCAGCACGCCCGGCGTGTTCAGCACCAGTTCGTCCGGCAGCACCACGGCGAACGGTTCGTCGCCGACGATGTCCCGCGCGCACCATACCGCATGGCCGAGGCCGAGCGGCGCCTGTTGCCGCGTAAAGCTCATCGCGCCTGCGGGCGGCTGAAACTGCTCCAGCAATTCCTGCTCGGCCTTCTTGCCGCGCGTTGCGAGCGTGGTGTCGAGTTCGAACATGCGGTCGAAGTGATCCTCGATCACGCCCTTGTTGCGCCCGGTGACGAAGATGAAATGCTCGATGCCGGCTTCCTTCGCCTCGTCCACCACGTACTGGATCAGCGGGCGGTCGACGATGGTCAGCATTTCCTTCGGCATCGCCTTGGTGGCGGGCAGGACGCGGGTGCCGAGACCGGCGACCGGGAATACAGCTTTGCGAATTTTCATGAGAACTCTTGGTTGGCTGTCGGACGAATGCCGGAACCCGCCAAGGGATTAGCGAGGGACCGGCACGGAATTGGTATCCCGTTTGCAGCCAACAACAAAGGCGGATGTGTGGTGCCGGTTTACCCTTGTTCCGGTCGATCTGGGGCCGAGTGCGACCAAATGCCGGGACCGGTTCGCGAAAAAGTGCCGCCCTGTTAAGCTGATGGAAACCCTGACGAGGCCTCCTGAAAACGGCGGAATTTCCGGATAGGGTTCAAGGAATGCGAATGGCTGGAACGATGATGCGCAAGCGGCGGGCAATCGGCAGGACGGCAGGTGTGTTGGCGCTGTGCGCCGCGACCTTGTCGGGCGCCGCGTTGCCGACGGCCGCGCTGGCGCAATCGGCCAGCGGTGGCGGGCCGCTGAGCTTCTTCGACAACATCTTCACCGGCTCGATCACGCCGCGCACCCCGTCGCAACGCGCGCTCGCGCCGTCACAGGCCCCCGCCTCGAGTTCGGCGGCGCTGCCGTGGAGCGGCGAGGATGGCGCTTCCGGTAATCCGCTGATGACGGCAGGCGCGATCCGCCAGGCGGCTGCGAACTTCCCCAATTGCGTCGCCTCGATGTGGCCGGATGCGGCGCGGCGCGGTGTCTCGCGCGAGAGCTTCGAGCGTTTCACCGCCGGGTTGACGCCCGATCTGCGGCTGATGGACCTGATGGATTCGCAGCCCGAATTCACCAAGGCGATATGGGACTATCTCGATATTCTCGTCAGCGACGCCCGCATCGCGCGCGGCCGTGAAATCCTTGCGCAGTACAAGCCGCAGTTTGATTCGATGGAGCGCGCCTACGGCGTCGACCGCTACATCGTGGCTTCGATCTGGGGCATCGAGTCGAATTACGGCACCCAGGGCGGCGACCGCAGCGTGGTGAATTCCACCGCGACGCTGGCCTGCATCGGCCGCCGTCAGGCCTACTTCAAGGATGAATTCCTGTCGGCGCTGGAAATCCTGCATCGCGGCGACGTGCGGCCGGATCATCTGCGCGGCTCGTGGGCCGGCGCATTCGGCGGCACCCAGTTCATGCCGACGTCGTTCAAGCGCTACGCGGTGGATTTCGACGGCGACGGCCGCCGCGACGTGGTCGACAACCCGGCCGATCTGATCGCCTCCACCGCCAACAACCTGAAGAAGGACGGCTGGCAGACCGGCAAGACCTGGGGTTACGAGGTCGAGGTGCCGCGCGGCTTCAACTACATGCTCGCGGATCGCGCCAAGGCGATGACGCTGGCTCAATGGCAGCATCTCGGACTCAAGCGGCCCGGCGGCAAGCCGTTCCCGCACGGCGCCGACAAGGCTTACCTGCTTGCGCCTGCAGGCGCCGAAGGTCCGGGCTTCCTGATGCTGCAGAATTTCCGCGTCATCATGAAATACAATCCGGCCGAAGCCTACGCGCTCGCCATCGGCCACTTCGCCGACCGGTTGCGCGGCGGCCAGCCGTTCGTGCAGGCATGGCCGCGGCAGGAGCGGGTGTTGTCCCGCAATGAGCGGCTGGAATTGCAGCAGTTACTGGCGCAACGCGGTTTCTATCGCGGCACGCCGGACGGCCAGATCGGTAGCCTGACCCGCGATGCATTGCGCAGCTTCCAGGCCTCGATCGGCACGGCGGCGGACGGTTTTGCGTCGTCGGACGTGCTGGACCGGTTGCGCGGGCGCTGAAGCGCCCGCTTGACTCCGCACACGGCGGAGCGCATGAGCGACGCATGACTTGCGCCTTTCACAGCATCAGCAAACGCGCTGCCCTTTTCGGGGCAGGCCGTCTGCGCGCGTAGTCACTCCTTCGCATCAGACCACCTTCAACCCCGCCGGTTCGGACGGGGTGAATCGCGACGTCTCCGTTCCCGGCTTGAACAGGAGACCCTGCAATGTCTGCACCTCATCCAAGACCGACCGGCATCTGGCTTCCGCTGGTGACGCCGTTCCGCGACGGCCATCTCGATGAACACTCCTTGCGCCGGCTGGTTCGTCACTACGCGACGATGGCGGTCGATGGCTTCATTCTCGGTGCCACCACCGGCGAGGGATTGACCCTCGACGCGGCGGAGGCCGAACGGCTTGCCGTGATCTGCGCGAGCGAACTTCAAGGCCTCGGGCGGCGCCTGCCGCTCTATCTCGGACTTGCAGGCAGCGACACGCGCAAGCTTGTCGCGACGCTGGCGAGCACCGAACGCTGGCCGGTCGACGGCTATCTGATTTCCGCGCCGTCCTATACGCGTCCGTCGCAGCACGGCCTCTATCTGCATTTCTCAGCGCTTGCAGACGCGACTGCGCGGCCGGTCATGCTCTACAACATCCCGTATCGCACGGCGGTCAATATCGGCAACGACACCATGTTGCGGCTTGCCGAACGCGCCAACATTGTCGGCGTCAAGGATTGCTCGGCCGATACGTTGCAATCGGTGGATCTGTTGTGCCGCCGGCCATCCGGCTTCTCGGTCTTGACCGGCGAGGATGCGCTATTTTATAGCGCGCTGGTTCAAGGCGCAGACGGCGGCATCCTCGCCGCCGCCCATGTCGAGACCGCAGCGTTCGCGCTGATCGCCGGCCACGTCCGCGCGGGCAATCAGACCGCTGCGCTGGCCGCCTGGAGCGGGCTTGCCGATCTGCCGCGCCTGCTGTTCGCGGAACCGAGCCCGGCGCCGATCAAGCACTGGCTGTGGCGGCAAGGGCTGATCGACAGTCCGGAGGTCCGTTTGCCGATGACCCCGGTGAGCGAGGAACTGGCAGGGCGAATCGAGCGGCGGATGGGGCTCGAAATGGCCCGCGAGGACGCCTGAGGGCGTCCGTTCACCCTGCCGTGGAGAGATTTCCCCGGCAGGCTTGACGATGGTAAGGCGGGGCCGATTTATAGGTGATGGGCCGGCCGGGGCGATTGCCCGGTTCCGGCCCGAATTTGCCGTTATCTTTAAGAGCTGCCTGTACCTTTAGACCCGAATGTCATTGTCGCGATTGAAGCCGATGCCGAAACCGAAGTCCTTGCTGCGCCTGTTGACCGAGCGAGGCCCCCTGATGGTGCTGGCCGTCGTGGGCGCGATGCTGTTCGGCATCATCGCGCCGGCCTCGGCGCAGCTCTTCCCGTTTTTCAACGGCCCGTCGCCGCAGCGGCAACAGCGCGGCGGTGGTGGTTGGTTCGGCGGCGATGACGGTCCATTCTTTTCGCCGTTCCGCCAGCCTCCGCCGCAACGTGCTCCGGAACGCCGCGAGGATTATTCGCGCGCGCCGCCGCCCGAGAAGCGCGAAGCACCCTCCGAACACTACGTGCTGGTGCTGGGCGATGCGATGGCCGACTGGCTCGGTTACGGTCTTGAAGACGCATTGAGCGACTCGCCGGACCAACTCGGCGTCGTCCGCAAGCACAAGACGGTCTCCGGTCTGCTGCGTTACCAGCCGAAAGGTGAGCCGTCGGACTGGACCGCGGCGGCCAAGGAAATTCTCGCCAACGAGAAACCCGAGGCGATCGTTGTGATGCTCGGCCTGCATGACCGCATGTCGATCCGCGAACCCGTCGAGAAGAAATCCGACAAGAAGGATCCGCACGCCAAGCCGGACGACAAGGCCGCAGCGCCCACCGATGGACCGGCGGACGCCGACAAGCCGGCCGACACCGCCGATGATGACGATGATACGCCGTCGATCATGGCGCCGGAGCGCGGCCGCGCGGCGCAGGGCATGCATCCGTTCCACGACGAACGCTGGGCCGAGCTTTACACCAAGAAGATCGACGAGATGATCGCCGTGCTCAAATCCAAGGGCGTGCCGGTGCTCTGGGTCGGCCTGCCCGCGATCCGCGGCACCAAGTCGACGGCGGATGCGCTGTTCCTGGATTCGCTGTATCGCGACGCTGCCGGTCGGGCCGGCATCACCTATGTGGACGTCTGGGATGGCTTCGTCGACGAGGCGGGCCGATATGTGCAGCAGGGTCCGGACTTCGAAGGCCAGACCCGGCGGCTGCGCTCCTATGACGGCGTGTTCTTCACCAAGGCCGGTGCACGCAAGCTCGCGCACTATGTCGAGCGCGAGATCACGCGCCTGCTCGCCAATCGTTCCAACGTGATCGAGATTCCGGCCGAAACCAGCACGCCGGATGCGAACGCCAAGCCGGAAGGTCCGGCGCCGCGGCCGATCGCGGGGCCGATCATGCCACTGGTAGCCTCATCGGTCGGCACCGACGAACTGCTCGGCGGCGCGACTTCCAAGCCGGTATCGGTCGATCCACTGGTTTCGCGCACGCTGGTGAAAGGCGATCCGCTCAGCGCTCCGGCCGGCCGCGCCGACGATTACGCCTGGCCGCGGCGCGAGATCGCGCGCGAAAAGGCGGGCGATCCGGTGGTCGCAGCCGTTACACCTTCCGAGCCCACGCCGCGCGGAGCGGCTCCGACAGCCGCCGCCGAAAAGCAGAAAAAGCGCCATGTCGTGAGGCCGCCGTCGGACCAGCGCGTCGTCGTCTATGGAGACGGGTCGCAGCGGCGGATCTATATCCAGCGGCAGATGCCGCCGCCGCCGGGACCGGCCGATTGGTTGTCACGGCTATTCCGCTAACGCGTTAGCTGCGCATCACAGGATCAGCCCGCCATCGACCACCAGCGTCTGGCCGGTGACGTAACCAGCCAAGGGTGAGGCGAGGAACAGCGCTGCGCCGGCTATATCCTGTGGCGTGCCGAGCCGCTTCAGCGGGATGTTCTCGATCGCGCCGTCGCGGCGTTTCGGATTCGCGGTGGTGACCTTGGTCATCTTGGTGTCGACCAGTCCGGGCGCGATACCGTTGACGCGAATACCGTCTTCCGCCCATGCCTGCGCCAGCGTTCGCGTCAGTCCGAAAGCGCCAGTCTTCGATGCGTTGTAGGCCGGGTTGCCCTTGGTGGAATGGAAGGCCGCCACCGAACTGATGATGATCAGCGTGCCCTTGTTCGCCTTCAACATCGCATGGAATTTTCCGGCGCAGGCCATCAGGCTCATCAGGTTGACCTCGAGCACCTTGCGAAAGCCATCCATGGCGAATTCGCCGCGGCTGTAGATCACCGCGCCTTGCGCCAGCACCAGAATGTCGAGGCTGTCGAAATTCGGTCTGAAGTTCTCGACCGCGTGCGGATCGCTGACGTCGAGTTGCGCGTAATCGAGACCGTCGAGATCGGATCCTTCGACGCCGATATAGCCAGCCGAACTCGGCTTGGTCCCGCAGATATGCACGGTTGCGCCGCGCGCGCGATAGGCCTGCGCGATACCGTTGCCGATGCCGCTCGAGCCGCCGATCACCAGCGCGCGCTTGCCGCTAAAATCCAGTTCGTTCATCGAAGCGTTTCCCCACATCCGTTTGGTTGACGGCAGCATTTGACGTCTCTTCGCATCGATGCAAGCTTGATGCGCAAGTGATGTCAATTGGCGCGTGATGACGCCTTGGAAAATTCCACGAGAGGGAATGCATGTCGGATTTCAAGCAACTCAGTCGCTCGGTCAAGGGGCTCACTGTGATCGTCACCGGCGCAGCGAGCGGCATGGGACGCGCTACTGCGCGCGTGTTCGCAGCGGAAGGCGCCAACGTCGCGGTGACGGATGTGAGCGAGGAGGGCGCGAAGGCCGTCGCCGATGACATCGTGGCGCGCGGCGGTAGCGCGAAAGCATGGCGGCTCGACGTCGCGGACGCCGATGACGTCAAGCGCGTGGTCGACGACGCGGCAAAACAGTTCGGCGGTCTCGACATCGTGGTCAACAATGCCGGCATCTCGACGCGGCTGCCAATCGACGATGGCGGCTACGATGCGATGTGGGATCGTGGCATCGCGGTGATGCTCACCGGCCAGCAGCGCATGATCCGCGCCGCATTGCCCTACCTGCGCAAATCGAAGTGTCCGCGCATCGTCAATATCGCCTCAACCGAGGCGCTGGGTGCGACCGCGCTGCACAGCCCGTATTCAGCTGCGAAAGCCGGCGTCACCGGGCTGACGCGTTCGCTTGCGGTGGAGCTTGGCCGTGAAGGCATCACGGTGAACTGCATCTGTCCGGGACCGATCACCACGGGCATGACCGCCCGGATTCCCGACGAGCAGAAGGCGATTTACGCGAAGCGCCGCACCGTGCTCAATCGCTACGGCGATCCCGAAGAGGTCGCGCACATGACGTTGAGCCTGTGTCTGCCGGCGGCATCGTTCCTCACCGGCGTCGTGATTCCGGTCGACGGCGGCCTGATGGCACGCAACGCGTGAGCGGTCTGTCCGCACGTCAACCGGCCATGCGTCCTGGCTAGATTGACAAGCGTCTTCGCGGGAGTAGCCTTTTCGCCAACAAGCAAGAACGTCGGGAGATACGCGCCATGAGCACGGGTTCGGGCATCAGCATTCGCCAGCTTCA
>DASYCM010000237.1:0-4284 GCA_036500165.1 Pseudolabrys sp. | reverse complement strand
GGGGCTGGCAATGACCAAGGCGGTGTTGGGCATCATCGGCGGCAGCGGCATTTACGATCTGCCGGGCCTCCAGAACGTCCGCGAAGAGCATGTCAAAAGCCCCTGGGGCGAGCCCTCGGGTGCTTTGCGTATCGGGGATATCGGCGGCCTGCCGGTCGTCTTTTTGCCGCGTCACGACAAGGGCCACCGCCTGTCGCCCTCCGACATCAACTACCGGGCCAATATCGATATCCTCAAGCGTGCTGGCGTTACCGACCTCGTTTCGCTGTCGGCCTGCGGCTCCTTCAAGGAAGACCTAGCTCCCGGTACTTTCGTGCTGATCGATCAGTTCGTCGACCGCACCTATAAGCGTGAGAGTTCGTTTTTCGGCAAAGGCCTGGTGGCGCACGTGTCGATGGCGCATCCGGTGTCGCCAATCCTCCGCCGCCGCCTGCGCGATGCCGCGCGCATGGAAGGCATCGAGCCGAAATGGGGCGGCACTTACGTCTGCATGGAAGGCCCGCAGTTCTCCACGCTGGCCGAGAGCATGACCTACAAGGAGCTCGGCTATTCGGTCATCGGCATGACCAACATGCCGGAGGCCAAGCTCGCGCGCGAAGCCGAGATTTGTTACGCGACCGTGGCGATGGTTACCGATTTCGACTGCTGGCATCCCGACCACGACGCTGTCACCGTCACGGATATCGTCAAGGTGCTGCACGATAACGCCGATCGCGCCCAGCGGCTGGTGGCGCGGCTTGCGGCTGATTTCTTGCGCGAGCACGAGGAATGTCCGATCGGCTCGGACCGCGCGCTCGATACTGCGCTCATCACGCAGCCGGACGCGCGCGATCCTGAGTTGATCAAGAAGCTCGACGCGGTAGCAGGCCGGGTGCTCAACGCGGTTTGACCCACGCTCTGTGCCCGGCCACTATGGGCGCAATGGCCAAAGAGCCAAGCGGGGGAAACGATGAAACGGATCATTGCGGCCGCGTTGGCGCTCTTTGTTCTACCGGCATCTGCTGTGAATGCCGAAACGTTCGACCAGCTCTATGCCAAAGCCAAGACAGAGGGCGCGTTGCATCTTTACGGCGGCGGGCCGGCGCGTCTCTACGAGGGCTGGATCAAGGAATTCGAAGCACGATTTCCCGGCATCAAGGTGACATTCACCGGCGGCTATGCCGGCGGTCTAGCGCCCAAGATCGATAAGGAAATCGCAGCCAAGAAGGTCGAGGTCGATATCGTCACATTCCAGGCGGTGCAGGAATTCGTCCGCTGGAAGCGCGAAGGTGTGCTGCTGCCGTTCAAGATGGAAGGCTATGAGGCACTCGATCCGCGGTTTCGTGACGCGGATGGTGCATTCACGCCGCTCGGCATTTTCGCGATTGCGCCGGCCTACAATACGAAGGTGATCGCGGCGGACCAATCGCCGCGCTCGGCGCTGGATTTTCTCAAGCCCGAATTTCGCGGCAAGCTGATCACGGCCTATCCGTCCGACGACGACGCGACGATGTTCGCGTTCTACACCATCGTCAAAAAGTACGGCTGGAAGTACATGGACGACTACATGGGCCAGCAACCCAAATTCATTCAGGGCCATCTCGGCGTGGTGCGCAGCATCGGCTCCGGCGAGAGTGCGGCGACCTTCGATATGATGCTTCACCACACGATGGTCGAGAAGGCAGAAGGTAAGCCGATCGAGGTGGCGTTTCCGGCGGACGATGCCCTGCCGATCTGGGGACAGCCGGCAGCCATTTTCAAAGATTCGCCGCATCCCAATGCCGCGCGGCTCTATTTGCAATGGTACATGGACAAGGACCAGCAGGCCCGTATCGGGACCTGGTCGGCACGAACAGACGTAAAGCCGCCGTTCGGTCTCAAGCCTATCCTCGAGTACAAGGTGGCCAACGACTACGCCGACATCTTCACGGATCCAAAGCTGGTGGCCGAGCTGCGCAAGCGCTTCGAGCACTACACCGGCGACGTCAAGAACATCGGCGGCACGCGCTGAACGATAAAAAATATAATCGAGGGAGAAAGCGATGAACCGGCTGCTGCGGCATTGTCTTTATGGAGCGGCGCTTCTGGCGCTGAACCCGGTATCGGTACGGGCCGAAACGACCATCAACATGGCGGTGGTGTCCCGCACCGTCTTTTATCTGCCGGCCTGGATGGCGGAGAAGAAGGGCTTCTTCAAGGCCGAAGGGCTCGACGTGAAAATGAAGGTGTACGACAGTTCCGAGCCGATCTTCGTCGATCTGCGCAAGAACGAGCAGCAGATTGCGGTGGCCTCTATAGAGAGCGTAGTCGCGGAAGCCTACAAGGGCGGCAAGATGCGCATCGTTGCCGGCAGCGCCAAGCGGCCGCCGCATTTCATCATCGCGCAGCCCGAGATCAAGACTTTGGCCGATTTGAAAGGCAAGCTGATCGGCGTCGTTTCAATGCACGAGGGCACCACTTTCTTTGTCGCCGATATCGCCAAGGCGGGCGGATTCAAGCTGAGCGAGGTCAGGGTTGAAGCGGTCGGTGGCTCGCCGACGCGGCAGCGGCTGCTCAAGGAAAAAAAGATCGACGCCGGGTTGCAGCCCTATCCGCTGAGCTATGAAGCTGAGGCCGCCGGCCTCAAGAATCTCGGGCCGATTGCCGATCTCGTGCCGGATTACCAGTTCACTTCCGTCATGGTGGATGAGGACTGGGCCAAGGCAAACCGGACGGCGCTGGTCGGATTCCTGCGCGCGCTGCGCAAAGGCACCGAATACATGTTCGCGCATCCAGACGAATCCGCCGAGGTTGCCGCGAAGGAACTGCGTACAACGATCGAATTCGCCCGCCGCGCCATCGTCGAGACCGAGAAGATGGACATCATGTCGCGCGATCTCTCGGTCGCTCCTGCGAGCTTGCGGCGCGTATTCGACATCATGCAGCAGGATGGGGCCATTGGACGGGAGGTCGTTTTCGATCCGGCGAAGTTCGTGGACGACAGTTACCTGAAGGCCAGCCGGAACTAGCCATGCGCGTCGTTGATCTCGAAAAGGTACCGGTCGAGGAATGGCGCCCCGGCGTGCGGACGCGGATGCGCGCGTCGGCGGCCAGCGGTGCCGCCCAGCTTTGTCTGTTTGAGCAGTGGTGCGACCCCGGCCACGGCGCGCCGAGCCATTTGCATGCGGTCGAGGAAGTACTGCTGGTTCAAGACGGACAGGCCGACGTCTGGATCGACGATACCCATGCGACGCTGACCAGCGGGCAGTTGCTGATAGTGCCGGCCGGGCGCAAGCACGGTTTTTCCAACAGCGGCGCAGGCACGTTGCATATATTGTCGACCTTGGCCGCCCCCGTGTTCGAGGCGGCCTATGACGACAAGCGCGAGACGCCGCGCCGCTATCTGCCGGGCTAGGCCAACGGCCTGATGGTGGCGGGCGCAATAACGGCGAGTTAGTCTTGTAGAGAACCTGGGGCAGCGATGTCGAATTTCTCCACTTTCATTTCCAAAGCCTGCGCGGCGCTGGTGCTGCTCGCGGCTTCTCAGTCCGTTGCGCTGGCCGATACGCAGCTCAAGGTCGGCGTGGTGTCGCGGACGATCTTCTATCTCCCGGCCTGGACCGCGATCGAGCAGGGCTTCTTCAAGAAGGAAGGCCTCGACGTCACCATCCAGGTCTACGACGGCTCCGACAAGATTTCCGACGATCTTCGCTCCGGTGTCGATCAGATCGGCATGGTGCCGCTCGAGGGACTGATCGCCGAGGTCTACAAGGGTGGAAATCTCGCAGCCGTTGCCGGCAACGCGCAACGACTGCCGCACTTCATCATCACGCAGCCTGAGATCAAGTCGCTGTCGGGCCTGAAAGGAAAAACCATCGGAGTCGTATCGATGAACGAAGGCACGACGTTTTTCGTCAACGATATGGCCAAGGCGGGCGGCTTCACGCTCGCCGACGTCAAGGTCGAAGCCGTCGGCGGCTCGCCGACGCGGCAGCGTTTGTTGAAGGAAAAGAAGATCGATGCGGCGTTGCAGCCCTATCCCCTGAGCTACGAGGCCGAGGAGTTGGGCTTCACCAATCTCGGCCCGATCGCCAACCTGGTGCCGGAGTATCTCTTCACCGGAACCATCGTCGATCGGACCTGGGCCAAGGCCAACCGTGCCGCTCTTGTTGGTTTCCTCCGGGCGCTTCGCCGCGGCACCGAATACATGTTCGCGCATCCCGACGAGTCGGCGGCGCTCGGCGCCAAGGAGCTTCGGACATCGGCCGCCTATGCGCGACGTGCGCTCGACGATACCGTCAGGATGAAGGTGATGGAGCGCGACCT
>DASYCM010000236.1:0-23234 GCA_036500165.1 Pseudolabrys sp. | reverse complement strand
TCGCTCGACGAAGTCGATCCGGAAATTCTCGAGACCTACAAGAAGCTCGGCATTCCGCTGCGCGAACAGGAGATGCTTGCCGGCGTTGTGCGCCCTGAAGGCGAGCGCCGCGTTGCGGTCGATGCCGTGTTCGACAGCGTGTCGGTCGCGACCACGTTCAAGGAAGAGCTGAAGAAGTCCGGCGTGATCTTCATGCCGATGTCGGAAGCGATCCAAGAACATCCGGAACTGGTGAAGAAGTATCTCGGCTCCGTGGTGCCGGTCACCGACAACTTTTTCGCGACGCTGAACTCGGCGGTGTTCTCCGACGGTTCCTTCGTCTACGTGCCGCCGGGCGTGCGTTGCCCGATGGAGCTATCGACCTATTTCCGCATCAACGAAGCCAACACCGGCCAGTTCGAGCGCACGCTGATCATCGCCGACAAGGGTGCTTACGTTTCGTATCTCGAAGGCTGCACCGCGCCGATGCGCGACGAGAACCAGCTGCACGCCGCCGTGGTCGAACTCGTCACCCATGACGACGCCGAGATCAAATACTCGACGGTGCAGAACTGGTATCCGGGCGACGCCGAAGGCAAAGGTGGCATCTTCAACTTCGTCACCAAGCGCGGCGACTGCCGCGGCGCGCGGTCGAAGATTTCGTGGACGCAGGTCGAAACCGGCTCGGCCATCACCTGGAAGTATCCGAGCTGCATCCTGCGTGGTGACAATTCACGCGGCGAGTTTTACTCGATCGCGATTTCGAACGGCCGCCAGCAGGTCGACAGCGGCACCAAGATGATTCATCTGGGCAAAAACACGACGAGCCGCATCATCTCCAAGGGCATCTCGGCCGGCAAGTCGAACAACACCTATCGTGGCCTCGTCACAGCACACCGCAAGGCGACCGGCGCCCGCAACTTCACCAACTGCGACAGTCTGCTGATTGGCGACAAATGCGGCGCGCATACCGTGCCGTATATCGAGGCGAAGAATTCATCCGCGGTATTCGAGCACGAAGCGTCGACCTCGAAAATCTCCGAGGACATGCTGTTCTACTGCCGCCAGCGGGGTATGTCGGCGGAAGAGGCGACGGCGCTCGTCGTCAACGGTTTCGTCAAGGACGTGCTGCAGCAGTTGCCGATGGAATTTGCCGTTGAGGCGCAGAAGCTGATTTCGATCTCGCTTGAGGGATCGGTTGGATAAATCGTGGCCGTCGTCCTTCGAGGCGCGCTTCGCGCGCACCTCAGGATGACGGAGATAGAGTTGATCCGTCATCCTGAGGTGCGAGGCCTTAAGGCCAAGCCTCGAGGGATAAACGGCCTAAAAGGAAAAGAAGAGAGTTATGTCGTTTCTTGAGATCAAAAATTTGCATGTCGAAGTCGAGGACAAGAAGATCCTCAACGGCCTGAATTTGACTATCGAAAAGGGTAAGGTCGCGGCCATTATGGGCCCGAACGGCTCGGGCAAGTCGACGCTGGCTTACGTTCTGGCCGGCAAGGACAATTACAACGTCACCGAAGGCGAGGTCCTGCTCAACGGCGAGAGCATTCTCGGCATGGCGCCGGACGAGCGCGCCGCCAAGGGCGTGTTTCTGGCCTTCCAGTATCCGATCGAAGTGCCAGGCGTCGCCACCATGACGTTCCTGCGCACCGCGCTCAACGCGCAGCGCAAGACGCGCGGTGAGCCGGAACTCTCCACACCCGAGTTTATCAAACTGGTGCGCGACACGTCGGCCAATCTTGGCATCAGCCAGGAAATGCTGCGCCGTTCGGTCAATGTCGGCTTCTCCGGCGGCGAAAAGAAGCGCAACGAAATCCTGCAAATGGCCATCCTGCAGCCGAGCCTTGCGGTGCTCGACGAGACCGATAGCGGTCTCGACATCGACGCGCTCAAGATCGTCGCCGATGGCGTCAACCGGCTGCGTTCGCCGGAGCGCTCGATGATCGTCATCACGCATTACCAGCGGCTGCTCGACTACATCGTGCCGGATGTCGTGCACGTGCTGGCCAAAGGCAAGGTTGTGAAGACCGGCGGCAAGGAGCTCGCGCTTGAGCTCGAAGCCAAGGGCTATGCGGAATTTGTCGGCGAGGCGGCCTGAAGCGATGAACGCTGAAATTCGTTCGATCAAGACTGCGGCGGAGCAGGGGCTGGCAACCGAGTTTGCCAGCGCGCGCGGCACGCTGCCCGGCAATGGCGCGGTTGCGAGCCTGCGCGACGACGCTTTCAAGCGCTTCGACGCCAACGGCCTGCCGCACCGCCGCGTCGAGCAGTGGAAATACACCGACCTGCGCGCGCTGATGCGCGAGGCGAAGCCCTTGGCGGGTCTCGCTGATATCAGGAAGCCAGCCGATCTCGCCGCGATCCTGCCCGGCGTCGATGCGAGCCTCGTCACTGTCGTCAACGGCCGCTATGCGCCAGAATGGACCGACAAGAGCGCCGCCGGTCCTGGCATCACCGTGACTGAGCTGTTCGCCTGGCTGGGCGACAATGCAGGTTATCAACTTGGCAAAATGCCGGGCAACGACGATCAGGCGTCACTGCTCAATACGGCGTTCATGAGCGGCGGCGTGGCCGTCCACGTCAAGCGGGGCACGACGGCGGCGAAACCCGTTCACATCGCCCATGTGTTCTCCGGCGATGCGGCGGCGGCGATGTATCCGCGGTCGGTAATGATCGTAGAGCCGGGCGCGCATGTCACACTGATCGAGTCGTTCTCGGGTCCGGATGGAATTGATTATCAAGTCAATTCCGCGCTTGAGCTGGTGATCGGCGAGGGCGCGCATGTCGATCATCTCAAGATCGGCTTCGACGGCGATGCCGCTCTGCGCCTCTCGACGCTCGGCGTCACTGTCGCCGGCAAGGCGGCCTACAAGGACTTTTCCTTCACCATCGGTGGCGCGGTCGTGCGCAACCAGACTTTCGCGCGCTTTGCCGGCGAGCACATCGATGCTTTCATTGGCGGCGCCAGCCTGTTGAAGAACAAACAGCATGTCGACAATACGCTGGTGATTTCGCATGCCTCGCCGCATTGCGACAGCCGCGAATTGTTCAAGACCGTGCTCGACAACAAGAGTCACGGCGTATTCCAGGGCAAGATCATCGTCGAGCCGCACGCGCAGAAGACCAATGCCAAGATGATGACGCGGTCGCTACTGTTGTCGGACGAGGCCGAGGCGTCTCAGAAGCCGGAACTGGAAATCTTTGCCGACGACGTGGTCTGCGGCCATGGCGCGACCGCCGGCGCGCTCGATCCGGGTCTGAAGTTTTACCTCATGTCGCGCGGCATTTCCGAAAAAGAGGCCGAGACGCTGCTGATCCAGGCTTTCATCGGCGAGGCGATCGAAGAGGTGTCCCATGAAGGCATCCGCGATGACTTGAATCTGGCGGCGCTGCGCTGGTTGGGAGCTCGCCGATGACGCAAGTTTCTCTCCGCTCATTCCCGCGCAAGCGGGAATCCAGAGCCAAGAACTGGGTGCCCGCTTTCGCGGGGACGAACGGAATTGTGAGCGGAGGCGTTCAATGACGCATCCGGCGGTCAGCAACGGTTCATACGACCTCGCCAGGATCCGGGCGGATTTCCCGGCGCTGGCGATGCAGGTCTATGGCAAACCGCTGGTCTATCTCGACAACGGTGCGTCGGCGCAGAAGCCGAACCAGGTGCTCGACCGAATGCACCGGGCCTATACAGAGCAATACGCCAACGTTCACCGCGGCCTTCATTATCTCGCCAACGAGGCGAGTGAAGCCTACGAGGGTGCGCGCGAGACCGTGCAGCGCTTCCTTGGTGCTGCGCGCAAGGAAGAGATCATCTTCACGCGCAACGCCACCGAGGCGATCAATCTGGTGGCGGCGAGCTTCGGCGGTCCACGCATTCAGGCGGGTGACGAGATCGTGCTCTCGATCATGGAGCACCATTCCAACATCGTGCCGTGGAATTTCCTGCGCGAACGTCAAGGCGCGGTGATCAAGTGGGTGCCGGTCGACGACGAAGGCAACTTCCTGATCGACGAATTCGAGAAGCTGTTGTCGCCCCGCACCAAGATGGTCGCCATCACGCAGATGTCGAACGTGCTCGGCACCGTGGTGCCGGTGAAGGAAGTGATCAAGCTTGCGCACGCGCGCGGTATTCCGGTTCTGGTCGACGGCGCGCAGGGCTCGATCCATCTCGACATCGACGTGCAGGATCTCGACGCCGATTTCTATGTGATGACCGGGCACAAGCTTTACGGCCCGACCGGCATTGGCGTGCTCTACGGAAAATACGATCTGCTGGCAGCGATGCAGCCCTATAACGGCGGCGGCGAGATGATCCGCGAAGTGTTCGAGGATCGTGTCACCTATGGCGAGCCGCCGCATCGTTTCGAAGCCGGTACGCCGGCTATCGTGCAGGCCATCGGTTTGGGCGCGGCGATCGATTACGTCAATTCAGTAGGCAAGGCGCGCATCCGCGCGCACGAAGATGTTCTTTTGAGTTACGCTCATGAAAAACTGGGCGCGATCAATTCTCTGCGCATTATCGGCAAGGCCAAACACAAAGGCCCGATCGTGTCTTTCGAGATGAAAGGCGCGCATCCGCACGATATCTCGACGATTATCGACCGTGCCGGCGTTGCGGTGCGCGCGGGAACTCACTGCGCGATGCCGCTGCTCGGCCGGTTTGGCGTCACGGCGACTTGCCGTGCCTCATTTGCGATGTACAACACCAGGGACGAAGTCGATATACTGGCAGCGTCCCTGATCAAGGCTCAGGAATTCTTCACATGAGCGATGACGTAACCAAAGATATCCCCGCGGGCACGCCTGCATCCGAAGTGGCGCTCGACGTGCCGCCGAATGCGGAAGTGACGGGCAACTCGGCGCTGCCGCAGGAAGAACTCAACCGCATGACCGACGAGATCATCGCGGGCTTAAAAACCGTGTTCGATCCGGAAATTCCATCCGACATTTACGAACTGGGTCTGATCTACAAGATCGACATCGGTGACGACCGCATGGTCAAGATCGACATGTCGCTGACCTCGCCGAACTGCCCATCGGCCCAGGAACTGCCGATCATGGTCGAAAACGCCGTGTCGAGCGTGCCGGGAGTCAGGGAAACCAAGGTGGAAGTCGTGTGGGACCCGCCGTGGGACCCGAGCCGGATGTCCGACGAGGCCCGACTCGTGCTCAATATGTGGTGACTTCTTTTTGACGAATTAGGGCTTAGATAGACGGACAGAGGACATTATGGCCACTGCACGACCCAGACCCCAGGTGATGCGGCTTACGGACGCCGCGGCGATGCGCATCAAAGATGTGATGGCGCGCGCCGATAAACCGGTCGCGGGCGTGCGCGTCGGCGTGAAGAATGGCGGCTGCGCCGGCATGGAATACACCATGGAATATGCCGACAGCGTCAAGCCATTCGACGAAGTGGTCGAGGACAAGGGCGTCAAGATTCTGGTCGACCCGAAGGCTATCCTGTTCCTGCTCGGTACCGAGATGGACTACAAGACCGAGAAGCTGTCGTCGCAGTTTGTGTTCAACAATCCGAACCAGACCAGCGCCTGCGGTTGCGGCGAGTCCGTGCAGATCGAGCCGGCGAAAGACGACGTGGCTCACTAAGTTTTTTGGACGCACTGAGTTTTCCACTCAGGTTTTGCGCTAGATTTCTCCAGCTTGACTTGGGTTAGCCGTTGCCACCGAATGCCTATGGGTTCGGGGGCGGCGATGGCGTGGCGTTGGGCGATTGTGGCGTTGGCGTTGGCGGCGGCGTGGGGCTGTGGCCCGGCCCATGCGGCGCCCAAAGCGGCGAAGAAGGACGTTCCCGCCGCCTGCAAGTCGGGCGATAAAGACGACAAAGCCAAATCGAAATCCGACGAAGACGACGATGATGACGACGACGAGGGCGTCCGCTTCGATCTTGCCGGCGGCTGCGCCAAGCTGACGGGCGGTGCATCCTACACCTATCAGCAGGTCAAGCAGACCGGTGTAGGCCTGCCGTTGATCGTTAACAAGAACGGCACGGTGTCGTCCGGTAGTGCGTCCAATTCGGCGTCGGCCAATATCGGGGTGGAGACGACGCGGCAGACCAATCTTGGCGAGTTCAAGACGACCGGCGCGGCCGAATGGTCGAAGGCGACCGGCGACGGCACCTCGAGCGGCACCGTGGCGGTGACCGGCTGGAGCGTTGGGCTTAACGGACGGCTTGGCGGCCTGACCGTCGGCTATACCGGAACGCTGATGAGCTTCTGGGACGGGGACTTTCTCACCACGGCGAACTCACCCGGCCGCTCGGCCAACACCGTCGTCTACGAATATGAGACTGACGGGCATACGATATCATTTGGTCTGGAATCGAACCTGCCGACCACGCCGCAGACTTATTCCGGCATCAAAAGTTTTGACTTCTCCGACCCCGTTTACACGGCGCGCTATCGCTACGAGTTCGACGACGCGACGTTTCACCTGTCCGGGTTGGTGCGGCGCGCGGATTTTTCCAACTCGCCGTTGCTGCCGTTCTTTCCCGACACGGCGACGGTGCGCACCGGCTGGGCCGGCAGCGCCGGCATGAAATTGCCGGTCAAATTTGTCGGCGATGACGACGAGTTCAGCGTGCAGGCGACCTACGCCTCCGACGCCTCGTCCTATCTCGGTATCAGCACCGATCTCGTCGTCTATCAGCACACCGTGCACAGCCTCGGGCCGACCACCGGCTGGAGCGCGGTGGCGTCCTATCACCACGTCTGGCCGGACCAGTTCGAGTCCAATATCTTCGGCAGCATTGTGAATTTGCGCGCCGATCTGATGCTCGCCAAGCCCGAGGCGCGGACGTTCCGCAGCGGCGTCAATCTGTTCTGGAAGCCGGTCGACAAGGTGAAATTCGGCGTCGAACTGGGCTATGTCGACATCAGGCTCGAGTCCAACGGTGTGCTCGGACTCTTCGATGGGGTCGGCGGGCGCGGGTGGATCGGGGTATTCTCGATGTCGGCTGAGCTGTAGCGTGTGCAACTCATGCCGCCAAAGGACGACTGATGATATCTCATGGACCGTGAAGCCCTTGCAGAGCTGTTCTCGGCCTTCGGTCCGGTCAGCGTCCGGCGGATGTTTTCGGGCTTCGGGCTCTACGCCGACGACGTCTGCTTCTCACTCTTTCTGCGCGGCGAGCTTTACCTCAAGGCGGATGAGGTAACCGTCCCGCGTTTTACGGAAGAGGGCTCGCGGCCTTTCAGCTACACCCAGCGGACGAGTGGCAAGGTCGTGGTCGTCAATTCCTTCTGGCGGTTGCCTGAGCGCCTTTATGACGATCCGGACGAACTGGCGTTGTGGGCGAAGAGTGCCGTCGCTGCCGCGCAGCGGCAGAAGATCGGTAAGCGCGGCCGCGCACAAAAGCCGAAGATGCCTGTGTCGAAGAAAAAACGCCGTTAGGCGAGATCAGGCGACCTGCGTGACCGCGCTGGCGACTTCCGGATCGGTCTCGCACATCACGCGATTGCGGCCATGCCGTTTGGCGGCATAGAGGCAGGCGTCGGTGCGCTCGATCAGCGACTGCACGGTGTCGTTCTTGTGCCAGGTGGCGACGCCGATGGAGATCGTGACGCGGCCGAGATGTTCGCCGGTCGAACGCTTCATCAGTTCCTTGGTCATCACCGCGCGGCGAATATGATCGGCGACCGTGATCGCCGAGCGCAGCACGGTGTTCGGCAGGATGACGCCGAATTCCTCGCCGCCGTAGCGTGCGGCCGTGTCCTGACCCTTGACGTTCTGCTTCACCGACATTGCCACCAGGCGCAGTACCTGGTCGCCGGTGAGATGGCCGAAGCTGTCGTTGAAGTTCTTGAAATGGTCGATGTCGGTCATCAGCAGCGACAACGGCTCGTTCTTGGCGCGAGCGTCTTCGATTGCCTGCGCGATCGTGGTGTCGAAGAATTTGCGGTTGGCGAGCTGGGTGAGGGGATCGGTCAAGCTCTCGGTGCGGACCACCTCGAGGTTTTCCTGAAGCTGGTCGATTTCCTGCTTGGAGGCGTTGAGACGCTCTTCCAGTTTCTGGTTGGATACTTCCATTTCCTTGGCGGTCTGCACCAGGCTTTCGACGATCGTGCGCAGGCCCTCGCGGTCCTTCGAATTGCCGAGCTTCTCGCTCATGTCGACGAGGCTCTCGGTGTAGCTGTTGGCCGAACCGGCGGCGGCGTCGATCATCGCCATGACCTGCTCGATTTCGCCCATCACCTGGTTGCCGACCTTGTCGATGCGTTCGGTCAGGCGCGTGGGTGACAAATAGGTTTCGAAAATCTGCTCGAGATCGGTCTCCGACAGAGTACCGGTCTGCTGCAGCGTCTCATTGATCTTTTGATTGAGCGACGGCTGGTAGCCGGTGGCGTAGGAATACCAGATCTCATAATTGCGCGGAGTCGCCGCCTGCCGCAACGCCTTGATTTGACCGAGCGCGATCTCACAGAACGCCATCGTGCGTTCGTGTTCGTCGGCTTGCCCAGTCATAGAAAAACCCCTTGAGGCATCCTGCCTGCAGGTTTTCGAGCGCGCGGCCGGGTTGGCCGCGCCGCGTCCCCCGCCGAAACGGTAAGGGAGGGAGGTGAATCGGGGGTAAATATGGAACCGCTAATCGCCAATTTTATGACGTAGATTATCACGGCTCGCGAACGTGGTTTAGACCGCCTTGACGGTCACAGGCCGCAACAAAAACGCTGGCAAATGGCTCCCATCGGAGTCGCCGCTATCGTCGGTCTGCGGTTGCGGCTTATTGGCCCGCTGGGGCTGGCGGTGTGAAGGCGCATTCGGTTCGCGATGCTGCGGTGGCCGGCTACTCTGTTGGCGCTCGCCGCGATGACGCTCGCCTTGATTGCGTTCTTGGCCACGTTCACGGTTACCGCGTTCGCCGTGGCTGCGTCCGCCGCGGCCACGATCACCTTGGTGGTGTTCCGGCTGCGGGGCCGCTTCGGCTTGCACCGGCGCGTCCTCGCCAGCCGGGGCGGCGGGCGCCCCCATCTGCGGGATGGGCTGGCCGGTGAGTTTCTCGATCGCGGCCACGGACTTTGAGTCCATCGGCGCCACCAGCGTAATGGCGGTGCCGGTCAGGCCGGCGCGGCCGGTGCGGCCGATGCGATGTACGTAGTCGTCAGGGTGATGCGGTACGTCGAAATTGAAGACGTGGCTGACCGCCGGAATATCCAGGCCGCGGGCGGCGACGTCCGACGCGATGAGCAGCTTGGCTTCACCGCTGCGGAAAGCATCGAGCGCGGCGGTGCGCGACGACTGATCGAGATCGCCATGCAAGGCGACGGCGCTGAACTTGTGCTTCTGCAACGATTTATGGAGCAGGGCGACTTCGCGCTTGCGGTTGCAGAAGATGATGGCGTTCTTGAAGTTATCGGCTGAGCGCAGCAGGCGGCGCAGCGTTTCGCGCTTGTCGGCGGGATCGCGGCCGGTTGCGATCTGAAGCTGGGTGATGGTGGAGGCGGCCGTCGCGGGCTTCGAGACTTCGACGCGTACCGGATTGTGCAGGAAGTTGTCGGCGATACGCTGGATTTCCGGCGGCATGGTAGCCGTGAAGAACAGTGTTTGGCGGGTGAATGGTACCAGCTTGCCGATGCGTTCGATGTCGGGAATGAAGCCCATGTCGAGCATGCGGTCGGCTTCGTCGATCACCAGAAGTTCTACGCCCGACAACAGCAGCCGGCCGCGCTCCGAATGATCGAGCAGGCGTCCCGGTGTCGCAATCAACACGTCGACGCCGCGCACCAGCTTGGCATCCTGATCGCCAAAAGAGACGCCGCCGATGATGAGCGCGACGTTGAGTTTGTGGTTCTTGCCGTACTTCTCGAAGTTCTCGACGACCTGCGCGGCGAGTTCGCGCGTCGGTTCGAGAATGAGCGTACGCGGCATGCGCGCGCGGGCACGGCCCTTTTCGAGCATCGTGATCATCGGCAGGGTGAAAGCGGCGGTCTTGCCGGTTCCGGTCTGCGCAATACCGAGAACGTCGCGGCGGGAGAGAACGTGCGGAATAGCTTGTTCTTGAATGGGGGTAGGATTTTTGTAGCCAGCCGATTCAACGGCGGCGATAACTTTGTCGGACAAGCCGAGATTGGAAAAGGACATATAACCTCAAGCAGGGGACCGCCCTGGGGCCGCGCGGGCCATAAAAACCAGTTGCAATGCGCGGGAGACGGTCGAATCTTGGTTCGCACCGGTTCTCGGGAACATAGGCCCGAAAAGGCCAAAGTCAATCCTTCGGCAGTGCAATAAGTGTCTTAATTACTGAGCTTTTTCGTCATTCGAGGTCATTTATGGCGCAATCTTTACCCCTTCTGCTGGTGCCCGGCTTGCTCTGCAGTGCCCGGCTTTACGCTAGTCAAATTGCAGCGCTTTGGCCGCACGGGCAGGTAACCGTGGCCGACCACCGCCGCGACGACACCATGGAGGCGATTGCCGCGCGCATTCTCGCCGCCGCGCCGCCGCACTTCGCGCTCGCCGGATTATCGATGGGCGGCTACATCGCCTTCGCCATGATGCGTCAGGCGCCCGAGCGCATCGCCAAACTGGCGCTGCTCGATACGTCGGCACGGCCCGACGCGCCGGAAGCCAAAGCCGGACGTGAGAAATTCATTGTCATGGCGCAAGCGGGCAAGCTTCACGATGTCGTTGAAGCGCTGACACCGAAGTTTCTGCATCGTGACCGCGCCAGGGACGAAGACCTGAAAAAAATCGTTCGCGACATGGCGCATGATACCGGTCCCGATGCATTCGTGCGCCAGCAGAAGGCGATCATGTCGCGGTCGGACTCGCGACCGTTGTTGTCGGAGATCGGTTGCCCGACTTTGGTGCTGGTCGGAGAGGGTGACGAACTGACGCCACCGGAATTGGCGCGTGAAATCGCCGCCGATATTCTCGGCTCGAAGCTGGTCGTGTTGCCGAATTGCGGGCATCTATCGACCATCGAGCAACCTGACGCTGTCAACTCAGTCATGAGCCATTGGCTGAACGGATGAACGAACCGATCAACGACACCGCCGGCGTCATCGCGCCGCCGCCGCTGATCGCGCTCGGCGCCGTGCTCGTTGGCCTCGCGCTCGACTGGCTGGCGCCGGCTTACATTCTGACGGTGCTGATGTCGTGGGAAACGCGGCTACCCATCGGGCTGCTGCTGATCGTGTGCGGTGGCCTGCTGGGTTATGGCGGCTTCCGTAGTTTCGGCCGCACCGGCGCCGAGGTAAACCCTTACAAGCCGTCGACAATGCTCGCGACCACCGGCGTCTACGCCTATGTGCGCAATCCGATGTACGTGGGCCTTGGCCTGATCGTCGGCGGCATCGGCATCGCGCTGGCATCGGACTGGACTCTCGTGCTGCTGGCGGCGGCAGCGCTGACCGTTCACTTCGGCGTCGTGTTGCGCGAAGAGCGTTATCTCATGGCCAAATTCGGCGCGGCCTACCAGCGGTACTGCGAGGCCGTATCGCGTTACGGCTGGCCGGGTTAAGAAAAAGCATGGCCAGGCGCCGAAACGTCAAGACCAAGCGCGTTGCGCCGCGTACGCAGGAGCAGCGCCGCACCGACACGCGCAATGCCGTGCTCAAAGCGGCGATGACCGTTCTAGTCGAGGATGGTTATGAGAAATTCACGACGACACGCGTCGCGAAGGCCGCAGGCGTGTCGCGCGGCGCGCAAGAAAACTATTTCCGCACCAAGAACGAACTGATCGTCGCGGCGACGCGCTACACGCTGATGCGCGCTGCCGACGAAGCCCGCGTGCTTGCCGCGCGCAACGCCGGTTCCGCCGATCCGGTCGAGGCGTTCCTGGAAAATTCGGAGGCGTTCTATCTCGGTCCGACTTACCTGGCGCTGATGGAAATGGTGGCGGTGTCGCGCCGCGATCCGGCGCTGTCCAAGCTCAATACGCCCGTTGTCCGGCAATTCCGCAATGCGGTCGACGATGTCTGGATCGACGCGCTCTGTTCGGCGGGCTACGCGCGGGAAGGCGTGCGCTCTTTCGTCAAGATCACGCATTACATCCTGCGCGGTATGGCCCTCGCTTCGGTGTTCCAGCCGCGCCGGTCGGAGTTTCCGGCTCTTTTGGACGAGTGGCGTCTTATGGCGCAGCGCGAACTCAAGCGAATGAATAAATAAGCAGTCGTGCTTATTTCATCGTTGCCTGACATGGGAGGTCCGATTAGGCTCGCAGAGTAGGTGGAAGAAAAAGCAGCGGGTGCGAGGAGAAGGTCATGGCGGGCGCGGAAAACACGATGCGCACCCAGGTCGGCATTATCGGAGCGGGACCGGCCGGGCTGATGCTGGCGCGGCTGCTGCACCTGCACGGCATTTCCTCGATCGTCATCGAGAACCGCAGTCGCGACTACATCGAAAACCGTATCCGCGCCGGACTGATCGAGCACTGGGCCGCCGATCTGCTGGTCGAGCTTGGCGTCGGCGATCGCCTCAAACGCGAAGGCTTGCTGCATTGGGGTATCAATATCGGCATCAACGGCGACCTGCATCATCTCGATTTCAAGGCACTGGTCGACAAGCGCGTCACCATCTATGGCCAGCAGGAAGTGGTGAAGGATCTCATCGTGCGTCGGCTCGCCGATGGCGATCCGCTGTTGTTCGAGGTCGACGACGTCAGCGTGCATGACATCGAGTCCGAGCAGCCGACGATCCGCTTCACGCATGAGGGCAAGGCGCAAACCATCGCCTGCGACTTTATCGCCGGCTGTGATGGTTTCCACGGTATCTGCCGCCCGGCATTTCCGCAGGACAAGCTCAAGATATTCGAGCGTGATTATCCATTCGGCTGGGTCGGCATTTTGACGGAGTCGCCGCCCCCGGATCACGAACTCATCTACTCCTACACCGACCGCGGCTTTGCGCTGTACACGATGCGGTCGAACACCATCGCGCGCCTTTATCTGCAATGCGACCACGACGACGATATCGAGAACTGGTCGGATGCGCGCATCTGGGACGAATTGCACAAACGGCTCGGTGGTTCGCGCAAGCTGGAAGAGGGCAAGATGCTGCAAAAGGGCATTACGCCGATGCGCAGCTTCGTTGCCGAGCCGATGCGGCATGGCCGATTGCTGCTTGCAGGCGATAGCGCGCACATTGTGCCGCCGACCGGGGCGAAGGGCATGAACCTCGCTTTCGCCGACGTGATGTTCATGTCGCGCGCCATCAATGCCTATTTCAAGAAGAACAAGACAGAGCTACTGGACAGCTATTCCGCGACCTGTTTGCGGCGGGTATGGAAGGCGCAGCGCTTCTCGTGGTGGATGACGCAGATCATGCACCGCTTTCCGGACGAGACCGCGTTCGATCATCGCCGCCAGCTGGCCGACCTCGACTATCTCACCGGATCGCAAGCCGCGATGCGCTCGCTCGCCGAGCAGTATGTCGGTCTGCCGCTGGAATAGCGCATGATCCCGAAAAGTGGGAACCGGTTTTCGGACAGGATCATGCGCAAAAGAAAGGTTACTCTCCGAGCAAAGGGCGCAACGGCCGGATCAATAACGCGACGGCTGCTGCCGCGATGGCGGAGATGGCCGCCAGCATCAGGAAGAAGGCCGGCTTGGTCATGCTCGACCAGAAGGTTCCGAGATAGCCGGCAAGAAAGCCGCCGAGAAAATTGGTCGAAAGCCATACGCCCATCATCATCGACAACAGCCGTGCGGGCGCGACCTTGGTGACCAGCGAGAGGCCGAGCGGCGAGAGATACAGCTCGCCCGTGGTGAGGATGACGAAAAAGAAGAACAGCCAGAGCCAGCTTATCTGTCCATTACCGGCATTCCAGGCAGCCAGCGCCATGACGAGATATGCCATGGTGTTGAGCGTGCAGCCGATTGCCATCTTGGCGACGGTGGATGGTTCGTTTGCGCCCTGGCGCCGCCACAGCGCGACGACGAGCGGTGTGAAGGCAAAGATCATGAACGGATTGAACGATTGAAACCACGTCACCGGGATTTCGAACGCGAAGATGTGGCGGTCGGTGAACTGATCGGCCCATAGCGCAATCGTGTTGCCCTGTTGCTCGTAGGTCGCCCAGTACAGGCTCACCGGCAGCATCAGCACGAGGATTGCGAATATCGACAGCCATTCGTCGCGCCGCATAGGCGTTGTGGTTTGTTCGCGCCGCACGAAAGCATCCGGCGGCAGTGATGGCGCGGCGAGCAGGTAGGTGATGAGCCCAATCGTCATGCCGACGCCGGCGGCGGCAAAGCCGAAATGCCAGCCCAGCGTTTCACCAAGCGTGCCGCAGACCAGCGGCGCGAGGAACGCGCCGAGGTTGATGCCGACGTAGAAGATTGAGAAGGCGCGGTCGCGCCTGCGGTCGCCGGGTGCGTAGAGATGGCCGACCTGCGTCGAGATGTTCGGCTTGAAAGCGCCGTTGCCGAGGATGAGTACGAACAGTGCCAATAAAAATAGGTGTTCGAGCGCCATCAGTAAGTGGCCGATGGCCATGAGGCTGGCGCCGAGGATGACGGTACGTCGCTGTCCCAGTATGCGGTCCGCCAGCAGGCCGCCGAAAATAGGCGTCAGATAAACGAGCCCCGTATAGATGCCGTAGATCTGCGAGGCGAAAGGCTGCGGCGCCAGCGGGCCGAACACGGATTCCAGCATGGTCCGGAAGCCGGCGAGGCCGGCAACGCTCTCCGCGTGCTCGGGCAGCAGCAGATATTTGAGCATGTACAGGACGAGCAGCGCCCGCATGCCGTAGTAGGAAAAGCGCTCCCACATTTCCGTCGTGAATAGAAACGTCAGAGCGCGCGGATGGCCGAACAGGTCCGCATCGCGGGCGGGTTGGGCGGACACGGTCATGATGGGCGAGGCTGCTGCACAGCCAAATCGTAGCACAGGCGTCTTGGCCATTCCGTAAGTCTCACGTCCGGTGTAGCCTTTTGCCAAACCTCGGGGCATCGCACGCCACAACGAGGATCGGGGGAGAAGATGACAAAGACACGCAATGCCTTTGCCTGCATTTTTGCGATGTTTCTGGCGTTTGCCGGGTCTGGGCAAAGCCCGGCACTTGCGCAGACGGACTTTCCGAAACAGCCGATCCATTTTATCGTCGGTTTCGCCGCCGGCGGCGGCAACGACCTGTTCGCCCGCGTGGTGGTACAGAAGCTTCAGGAAAAAACCGGCTTCACCACGGTGATCGACAACAAGGTCGGCGCTGGCGGACGCATCGCCGCGGACTACGTCGCGCGGGCAACGCCCGATGGCTACAACGTTCTCGTTGGCGCCAGCGGCCAGATGTCGATTGCCGCGGCGATCTACCCGAACCTCACCTATCACCCGACCAAGAGCTTTATCCCGCTCAATATGATCGCGTCGTTCCCGCTGGTGCTGGTGGTGCCATACGACCATCCGGTGAAATCGGTGAAGGAACTGGTGGCTTACGGCAAGGCCAATCCCGACAAGTCGAACTACGGCACCTCGTCGCCGGCTTTCACCATCGCCAGCGAATTGCTCAAGCTTAAGACCGGGATGCCCGCGGTTGCGATCCCGTACAAGAGCAGCAATGAGTCAAACCTCAGTGTGATCAGCGGGCAGAGCCTGTTCACGATTTCCGACGGACCGCCGGTGATTCCGCTGGTAGACGGCAAGAAGATCCGGGCGCTTGCGGTAACCGGCTCCAAGGCTTCGCCGGAACTGCCAGGTGTGCCGAGCATGGCGGAGATGGGCTATCCGGAGGTCAACTCGCAACTCTACAGCGGTTTCTTCGTGCCGGCCGGAACGCCGGCGCCGGTCGTGGCGAAGCTCACGGCGGAACTCGCCAAGGCCATCGCCGATCCAGCGGTACAGACGTCGCTGAAGAAGATGGCGGTCAACCCCGGCGGGCCGACGGGCGAGGCCTTCAAGAAATATATCGACGACGACATCAAGACCAACAGCGACGTGGTTTCGGCGGCAAAGCTGAAATTTGAACAATAATAGTTCCGTACAACAATAATAGTTCCTCGCTTTCCCTAAAGCGGCGCGCATTTTGGCACAGAACACAATTGCCGATACGCGCCGCACTGCTATGCTTAATCTCACTTTCGAGTCGATAGGGTGGTTCATGCGGTTTGTTGCGGTGCTTTTCGTTGGCTTGTTGTTCGCCAATAGCGCCGCTGCGGAACCCTCGGTCGAGGATGTTTTCAAGTCGTTCGATCTGATCGGCGACTGGGCCATGCATTGCAAACAGCCGGCATCGCCCGACAATCCTCATGTTGCTATTTCATCGCCGAGCCCGGGGCGGGTGCTCGAAGAGCACACCCTTGGCGACGAGTACGCGGTCAACCGCTACAGTGTGCTCTCGGCGGCAAAGCTTTCGTCCGAGCGGCTTTCGGTCGAAGTCATCTTCGGCCCGGGCACCGAGAACGAGCAGCGGCAGAAGCTCATCCTGCGGATCCGCAAAGACACGCGGCGTACGATGTTCAATCAACCGGAAGATGGTGAGGTGCGCGTCAAGGACGGCATCGCGCTGGCGCACGGCACCAGGACGCCGCTTTTGAGGAAGTGCGGCGCGCCTGATTAATGTGAGAACAAAGCCGGGCGTTAGACGTCCAGCAATTCCTCGCCGGCAAATTCGGCATTCTCTTGGATGAAGGCGAAGCGGGTTTCCGCCTTGTTGCCCATCAGGTTCTCGACCGACTTTGCCGTCGCCTTGCTCTCGTCTTCGGCCAGCATGACCTTGAGCAGCGTGCGCTTGCTCGGGTCCATGGTGGTTTCCTTCAACTGTGCCGCCATCATCTCGCCGAGGCCTTTGAAGCGTGACACCTCGACCTTGGCGTTGGCGTTAAAGTCGGACTTGAGCAACTCGTCCTTGTGCTTGTCGTTGCGCGCATAGGCGATCTTGCCGCCGTGCTGGAGACGGAACAGGGGCGGCACCGCGAGATAGAGCCTGCCGGCCTCGATCATCTCTTTCATCTGCCGATAGAAGAAAGTGATCAGCAGCGAAGCGATGTGCGCGCCGTCGACGTCGGCGTCGGTCATGATGATGACCTTCTCGTAACGCAGATCCTTTTGGCTGTAGTGCGCGCCGGTGCCGCAGCCCAGCGCCTGCACCAGATCGGCGAGCTGCTGGTTTTGCGCGAGTTTGTCCTTGCCGGCGGAGGCGACGTTCAAAATCTTGCCGCGCAACGGCAACACAGCCTGCGTGCGGCGGTCGCGCGCCTGCTTGGCGGAGCCACCGGCCGAGTCGCCTTCGACGATGAAAAGTTCGGACCCGTCTTCCGCCGTGCTCGAACAATCGGCGAGTTTGCCGGGCAGGCGGAGCTTGCGCACCGCGGTCTTGCGCGAGATTTCTTTTTCCTGGCGCCGCCGCAGCCGGTCTTCGGCGCGCTCAATGACGAATTCCAGGAGCTTGTTGGCTTGCAGCGGATTGCCGGACAGCCAGTGATCGAAGGGGTCCTTGATCGCGTTCTCGACCGTCTTTTGTGCGGACGCGGTGGCGAGGCGATCCTTGGTCTGGCCCTGGAATTCCGGCTCGCGCACGAAGACCGAGAGCATGCAGCCCGAGCCGACCATGACGTCTTCGGACGTCATGGCGCTGGCGCGCTTTTCCTGGCCGGAGCGGCCGGCGTGATCCTTCAGCCCGCGCAGCAACGCCGTGCGCAGACCGGATTCATGAGTGCCGCCATCCGGCGTCGGAATGGTGTTGCAGTAGGAGTTCAAAAAGCCGTCCGCATCCGCGGTCCAGGCGATGGCCCACTCGACAGTGCCTTGACGGCCGGTCTTGCCGACAGCGCCGGTGAAGATGTCGGGATGCACCAGCGTTGAGCCTTCGAGGCTCGCGGCGAGATAATCCTTCAGGCCGTCAGCGAAATGGAAGACGGCCGTTTCCGGAATGTCGTCGCCCTTGAGCAATTCCTTCGCGCAGCGCCAGCGGATTTCGACGCCGCCATAGAGATAGGCCTTGGAGCGCGCCATCTTGAACAGTCGCGATGGATCGAAATGTGCCTTGGCGCCGAAAATCTCAGGATCGGGATGGAAACGGATCTTGGTGCCGCGCCGGTTCGGCACGCGGCCGGCTTTTTCCAGCTTGCCCTTCGGCTTGCCGCGCTCGAACGCCATTTTGTAGAGCTGCTGCTCGCGCGCGACTTCGACTTCCATGCGGTCGGACAATGCGTTGGCGACCGAAACACCGACGCCATGCAGACCGCCCGAAGTCTCATAGACCTTGGAGTCGAACTTGCCGCCGGCGTGCAGCGTGCACATGATGACTTCGAGCGCCGACTTGTTCCTGAACTTTGGATGCGGGTCGACCGGAATGCCGCGGCCGTTGTCCGTCACGGAAAGGAAGCCGTCCGCTTCGAGTTCGATCTCGATCCAGTCGGCATGACCGGCGAGCGCTTCATCCATCGAGTTGTCGATGACTTCGGCGAACAGGTGGTGCATCGCCTTTTCGTCGGTGCCGCCGATATACATGCCGGGACGGCGGCGGACGGGCTCAAGACCTTCCAGCACCTCGATGTGCTTGGCGGTGTAGCCACTTTCCGCGCTTGAGCCGCGCGAGGCTTTCTCACGGACGGGCTTCTCGGCTTTCGCCGCCGGCCGCGCACTGGCCTTCGGGCCGTCGCCGCCGAACAGGTCGGGTTGTTTGGTTGCTTTTTTAGTCGCGGATTTAGCCATTGAAGCCTTCAAGTAGGTACGAAGCGAATCACTTGCCAGCACTATGCCACGGCGGGCCGTCGCCGGAATCCCCCCGGCGGCGCATGGGGCCGTACCGGCGGTTAATGGCGCCCTAAAGGCAACCAATTCGGGGGTAAGCCGTTGTTGGCTGGTATAGCGCCGCATTTGAGGCGCGGGGGATACCTGTGGCCAGCGAACAAAAGCGCGAAACGATCGACGCTGCCCGGAGCGCGCGCCGCACCGGTCTCGGCGTCAACGATCCCCAGCCCTTGACTGAAGTATCGCGCGTCTGGCGCACCACATCGCAAGTGGCAACCATCGGTATCTTTCTCATCCTCCTGATTGCGGCGCTTGAGTTTGCTCGGCCGCTGTTGTTGCCGGTCGTGTCCGCTTTTGTCGTCACCATGATGCTGGGGCCGTTGTCCGCCCGCGCGGACCGTGCCGGCATTCCGCCGCTGCTCACAGCTATTGTGTTGTGGGTACTGGTGATCGCCGTGTGTTACGGCGTCATCGTGTTGCTTGCAGGACCCGCCATTGATTGGGTCGGCAAGGCGCCGGAGATCGGCAAGTCGATACAGGACAAATTGCGCGTGCTCGACCGCCCCTGGGCGATGATGCAGGACCTGCGCAAGGCACTGTTGCCTGGCGATGACGGCAAAACCGGCATAGGCGTCGATATCGCAGCGTTCGTTGCGCCAGCGTTCTCGATCGTGACGCCGGCGATCGGCGAGGTGTTTATCTTTTTCGGCACATTGTTCTTCATGCTGATCGGACGAACGCATTTGCGGCGCGTGACGGTAGCGCTGTTCGAGGATCGTGACGCACGCCTGCGTACGCTCAAGATCATGAACGACATCGAGCACAACCTGACCGGCTATCTGAGCATGGTTGCGGTCATCAATGTTGCGGTCGGTCTGGCGGGAGGCGTGGTCGCCTGGGCCGTGGGCCTGCCGGATCCGGTTGCCTGGGCAGTACTTGCGTTCATTCTCAACTTTCTTCCGTACATCGGCGCGCTGTTGATGGAGGCGGCGTTGTTTCTCGTTGGATTGGTGACATTCCCGACCTTGACGCATGCGTTGGCCGCGCCGCTGCTGTTTCTGATCTTCGCGACGCTGGAAGGGCACTTCATCACGCCGAGCGTCATCGGCCGCAGACTGACGCTCAATCCGCTAACCGTATTTTTGTCATTGGTGTTCTGGAGCTGGCTGTGGGGGCCGGTCGGAGCTTTTCTGGCAGTACCGCTTTTGATCATGGGGCTGGTGACGGCGAACCATCTATTCCCAAGCGAAGAGCAGCCGACTTTGCCGCAGTGACGATGCGTCAATTCGGCATGCTGGCGCAGTGACAGGGGCCGGGCTAGATACGCTGCATGGGTTTAGAAGCATACGTCGATCCGATTATCGCTTTCGTCCGCGAAAACGCGGTTTGGGCGCCGCCCATCGTCTTCGCGCTAGCATTCGGTGAATCGCTCGCCTTCATCTCACTGCTGATCCCGGCCTGGGGGGCGCTGGTTGCTATCGGCGCATTGATCGCCGCGGGCGGCATCAACTTCTGGCCGGTCTGGATCGCGGGCGCGCTAGGTGCGGCCTTTGGTGATTGGCTGTCCTATTGGATCGGCCTCAAGCTCGAACATTCGGTGGCCAATATCTGGCCTTTGTCGTCACACCCGCAATTGTTGCCGCGCGGCGAAGCCTTCATGAAGCGGTGGGGTGTGCTCGGTATTTTCATCGGCCGCTTCTTCGGGCCGCTGCGCGCTGTGGTGCCGCTAATCGCCGGAATTTTCGAAATGTCGTTCTGGCGATTTCAGTTCGCTAATTTTACGTCGGCTTTTGTTTGGGCCGCGGTCTTGCTCACCATCGGCGACGTCATTTCGTTCACAGTGAAATGGCTATGGGGTTAAATAAAAAATCCGCCGGTTTTTCGTCCGGCGGATTCTGTTCGGTCATAGCGGGACGATTATTTAAGCGACGCTTGTCCGGCCATCGAGACGACATCGTCTTGCGAGCCCGTGCCGCCCGACACGCCAATCGCGCCAACGACTTTGCCGCCGACTATCAGCATGTTGCCGCCGCGTGATGCGATCACGTCGTCGAGCGTCGTCAGATAGGCGAAGTAGGGGCCTTTGCCGATCAGATTCTCGAACGCCAAAGTCGGACGGCGATAACGCGCCGCGGTTCGGCCCTTGTGCTGCGAGATCGTCACCGACGCGTTCTGGCAGTTATCCTGCTTCTCGAAATAGACGAGTTCTCCGGCCGGATTGACGATGGCGACACAGAACGCGTTCCAACCGCGCTTGGCCGTTTCCGCGATGGCCGCAGCGGCGACCTTCTTGGCTGTATCGAGATTGATCGGCTCGCCATACGGCGGCGGGCTGGCCGCGTCCGGGATCGTATCGTTCGGATTATTCGGGTTCGGTGGCACCTGAGCAAAAGCACCGGTGCTGGTCAGCAACGCGACGCATAAGGCGCCCGCCATCATTGTGAAACGCTTCATCTTTTCCCTCCCGAGGAAATGTTTATGTGGCCGGTTGACCGGCTTTGGTCTTTTCAACGTCGCAAGCTTAGCGAACCCGCCAGGCTTCGCATACGGCCCGGCCCGCGATGTGGTCGGAATATTGTTATGGTCCGGGTGTTAAAGTGGAGGACGGGCTCGTATCCGACGCACTGCAACAATCACCGCCAGTCTGTCTTGGTCCTTTCTTGGGAGATGTCAGATGATTGAGCTTACCCGACGCCATCTGTTCGCGAGTGCCGCGGGCGCTACGGCCGCCTCCGCAATCGCGCCACTCGCGGTTAGCGATGCCTTTGCTGCAGCGCCGCAGGGTGCAAAGAGCACCGGCATCTTCAGCTACAAGGTCGGCGACTACGAAATCATCCAGCTTCGCGACGGCGCCCGTACCTTCCCGATGCCGGATATGTTCGTCACCAACGTCAGCAAGGACAAGTCAATCGAGGCGGCCACCGCGGCCTATATGCCGAACGGGCAGGTGATCATTCCGTTCAGCCCCATGCTGATCAACACCGGTTCGAAGCTTATCGCCGTCGATACTGGCAACGGTCTCGGCGCGTTCGCGGCCAGCAAGGGTGTGGTCGGTCAGGCGCGCAGCAACATGGAAGCGGCGGGCATCGATCCGAAGTCGGTTGATGTTGTCATTGTCTCACACTTCCACGGCGACCATATCGGCGGCTTGAAGAACGCCGACGGCACGCCGGCCTTTCCGAACGCGGAGATATTGGTGCCGGCGATCGAAGCCGCGTTCTGGGGCGATGACGCCAACCAGAGCAAGGCCAACGGCTTCAACAAAGGTCAGTTCGCCGGCGTCAAGAAGATGATGGAAGGGCTGAAGGTCACACCTTACGACGCCAATAAGGAAGTCGCACCGGGCATCACCTCTGTGTTCTCGCCGGGCCACACGCCGGGCCACATGTCGTACGTGGTGGCCTCGGGATCGTCGAAGCTTCTCGTGCAATCGGACGTCACCAACATTCCATCGTTCTTCCTGCGTAACCCGGATTGGCAGGTTGCCTTCGACAATGACGGCCCGCTCGCCGTGCAGACCCGCCACAAGGTCTACGATATGGCCGCCACCGAGAAGATGCTGGTCGCGGGTTATCACTTCCCATTCCCGTGCTTCGGCCACGTTGAGAAAGACGGTGCCGGCTACAGGCTTGTGCCGATGGTGTAAGACCGCTGCTCGCAAACGATCGGAAGGCCGCCGGTTTCGGCGGCCTTTTTTCATGTTCCGGCATTCTTGACCCCAACGGAACCGGGGCTTATATCGCGCCGTATGACGACGTTTTTGGCAGCATTCCGTCTCCGCCGCCGCCGTGCCACCTCGGCACAGGCGCGCTGAACTGCGTCGTTTCCTGTGCCGCCGGAGGGCGGCAAACCACCACCCGATCCGGACAAACCGAAGCTCCCGCTTTTTCAAGATTTGGCGGGCTTTGAGAATTTGTTATGGGCGCCTGATAGGCTGACCCGGACTGAAAGGGACTAACGATGACGACCAAGGCAAAAATCGGCGTGCTGGGCGCGTCCGGCTATACCGGCTCCGAATTGGTGCGGATGCTGTTACGGCATCCGCGTGCCGAGATCGTGTTGCTGACCGCCGAACGGAGCGCCGGCAAGCAGATGCGGGAGGTGTTTCCGCAGTTCTCGCCGTTCGAACTGCCAACACTCGTTGCCATTGAAGGCCTCGACTGGGCCTCGCTCAATCTCGACCTGGTGTTCTGCGCGCTGCCGCATGCGACGACGCAGAAGGTGCTCAAGGAGCTTCTGACGAAGGCGCCGTCGACCAAGGTCGTCGACCTGTCGGCTGACTTCCGGCTCGCGGATACCGCGGCCTACGCGAAGTGGTACGGCCACGAGCATCACGCGACCGAGCTTCAGAAGGAAGCCGTCTATGGCCTGTCGGAAATCCACCGGCGCGACATCAAGAAAGCGCGGCTCGTCGCCAACCCCGGCTGCTACACGACCTGTGCCCAACTGCCGCTGATCCCGTTGATCAAGAACAAGGCCATCGACCTCGACGAGATCGTCATCGATGCCAAGTCCGGCACGACAGGCGCGGGCAGGGCCGCCAAGGAAGCCTTGCTGTTCTCGGAAGTGTCGGAAGGCTTCAACGCCTACGGCGTCGGCCATCACCGGCA
>DASYCM010000235.1:0-2269 GCA_036500165.1 Pseudolabrys sp. | reverse complement strand
TTCAGGTCTTCCTTCTTCAGGTCGTCCTTCTTGACGCCGCCGTGCATCTTGAGCGCGCGGATTGTCGCCACGATGACGACGCAGGACGGCTCGATGCCCGCCTTGCGGCACTTGATGTCGAGGAACTTCTCGGCGCCGAGGTCGGCACCGAAGCCGGCTTCAGTGACGACGTAATCGGCGAGCTTGAGCGCCGTGGTGGTCGCGACCACCGAGTTGCAGCCGTGCGCGATGTTGGCAAACGGGCCGCCATGGATAAAGGCGGGTGTGCCTTCGAGCGTCTGCACCAGGTTCGGCGCGATGGCTTCCTTCAACAATGCGGTCATGGCGCCGTGCGCCTTGATATCCTTGGCGCGGATCGGCTTACGCTCGCGCGTATAGGCGACGATGATGTTGCCGAGGCGTTCCTTGAGGTCGTCGAGGTCCTTGGCAAGACAGAAGATCGCCATGACTTCCGACGCCACGGTGATGTCGAAGCCGGCCTCGCGCGGATAGCCGTTGGCGACGCCGCCGAGCGAACAGACGATCTCACGCAGCGCGCGGTCGTTCATATCCATGACGCGACGCCAGACGACGCGGCGGCTGTCGATGCCGAGCGCATTGCCCCAGTAAATGTGATTGTCGATCAGGGCCGAAAGCAGGTTATGCGCCGAGGTGATGGCGTGGAAGTCGCCGGTGAAATGAAGGTTGATGTCCTCCATCGGAATGACTTGCGCATAACCGCCGCCGGCAGCGCCGCCCTTCATGCCGAACGACGGACCGAGCGACGGTTCGCGCAGGCACAGCATCGCCTTCTTGCCGATGTGGTTGAGGGCGTCGGTAAGGCCGACCGTCGTGGTGGTCTTGCCCTCGCCTGCCGGCGTCGGCGAAATCGCCGTCACCAGGATCAACTTGCCGTTCGGCTTATTGGCGAGCGACTTGACGTAATCCATCGACACCTTGGCTTTGTAGTGGCCATAGGGCTCGAGGTTTTCCGGCGCGATGCCGAGCTTTTCCTTGGCAACGTCAAGGATGCGCCGCTTCTCAGCGGTCTGCGAAATTTCGATGTCGGATTTTGGCTTCTGATGCTGCGAGGCGGGCATGGCTGCGTTTCCAATATAATTGCGGTGAAAGCGGCGATTTTTGTTGTGGGAGCCTTAAGAGAAACGGGTTTTCGGCGCGAGATTGGCGGAGGCCGCCCATTCGCCGGCACTCATTTTCTTGCCATCCGGGGGCTGCAAACGGGTGATCTTGAAACGGCCGTCGGCGCAAACCACCGTGATGCTGTCGGCATCGGTGGCGACGATCTCACCGAGCTTGCCGCCGATCCCCTTCGGGTCGCGCGCCGGTAGCGGCTTGGCGTCGAAAATCTTGATGGTCTTGCCGTCGAGCGTGGTCCAGGCACCGGGCGCCGGATTGCAGCCGCGGATCAAGCGGTCGATCTGCTCCCATGGCTTGCCCCAATCGATCTTGGCGTTATCGGTGCGGCAGATGCCCTCGTAAGTCGCCTTCGACTCGTCCTGCTTGATCTTCGGTGCCTTGCCGGCCTTCACGAGATCGACGCCTTCGAGCATGGCGTCGACGCCCATCGGGAACAGGCGGTCGAAGTAGACGGTGCCGAGCGTGTCGGTGTCGGAAATCGGCGTTTTCTTCTGGATCAAGATGTCGCCGGTATCGAGGCCGTTATCCGGCCAGAAAATCGAGAGGCCGGTTTCCTTCTCGCCCTTGATAATCGGCCAGTTGATCGCGGACGCGCCGCGATAGGCCGGCAGCAGCGACGGATGATACTGGATCGAGCCGTGGGTCGGGATGTTGAGGAAGTCTTCCGGCACGAACAGCGTGACGAAGGCCATGACCTGAAGGTCGGGCTTGAGCGCCTTGAACTCTTCCCAGACCTTCTCATCCTTGTAGGACGCCGGCTGCATGACCTTAAGGCCGGCTGCGAGAGCCGCTTCCTTCAGCGGATCGGCCTTAGCGCCTTCCTTTTCCGGCGCGACGTAAACGGCGACGACATCGTCGCCGCGCTTCAACAGCGCTTCCAGCACTGCCTTACCGAAGGCCTGCTGGCCGTGAACCACGATACGCATAGAAACTCTCCCGAAATTTATTTGCCGTCATGCTTCGCCCAAAGGGGCGAAGCATCCGGTTCTCCGCAAGCGATGGATCGTCGTCGCCGACGATGACAGCCTCGTTACGCCGCTTTTTCCTTCTTCTCCGGCGCGCTCAGGGCGCCGGAGTTCTTGATTTCCGCAACCTCAGCGGCCTTGAAGCCGAGCACCTTGGTCAAAATCTC
>DASYCM010000234.1:0-5426 GCA_036500165.1 Pseudolabrys sp. | reverse complement strand
GTGCATACGCGCACGCCGCCGGTTTACGGCAGCGCGCCGGCGCCGCAGGACGGCAATGAGAGTTTCTGTATTCGCGAGGGCAGCTTCGAGATTTCGAATGCGCGCGGCTGTCCGGTAAGCCAGCAGGTGCGATTTTCGGCGGCGCGGCCATCCGACACGCCGAAAGGCCCGACGGTCAATCTCGCCGAGGAATCCGACTACGACGACGCGCAGGCGCGGCTGGCCGGACTACAGCGGCTGCTGGTGATCGCCGGCTACGACGCCAACCCGATCGACGGCGTGCCGGGCGCGAAGACGACGGCTGCGCTGAACAAGTTTCTCAGCGACCGCAAACTGCCGGCCGATACGGCAACCGGCCCGGAGTTCTTCGCCACGCTGCTCGACGCCGCGCGCAACCCGGAGGGCCGTGGCTTTACCTGGTGCAACGACAGCAAGTACACGGTGATGGCGGCGATCGGCACCATCGAAGGCGCGATGACCGTCGCGCGCGGCTGGTACCGCGTCGATAGCGGCCAATGCGTGCGGCCCGATGTGCGCGGCGATCCGAAGAAACTCTACAGCTACGGCGAGGCCGTCGACAGCAACGGCCGCACCATCAAGAACGGCGATACCGTGCTGGCGTGGGGCGGCGCGGTAACGCTATGTACCCGCGACGGCCGCTTCGAGCTGAGCGATCACAAGGATTGCGCGGCGCGCGGCCTGAATTCGGCCGGATTTGCCGATATCGATCTTTCCGGCAAACCCGCGACCACCGTGCGTTTCAAGGAGCCCTGATCAGTGCCGAGTTCTCTTTCGTCCGCGCCGCGCGATTTTGCTCACGTCGAGTCTTGGGTGTTCGATCTCGACAACACGCTCTACCCGCATCATTTGCTGTGGCAGCAGGTCGACGACCGCATCCGCTCCTTCATCGTTGATTTTCTGAAGGTGTCGCCGGACGAAGCCTTCCGCGTGCAGAAGGATTACTACAAGCGTTACGGCACGACGATGCGCGGGCTGATGACCGAGCACGCGCTCGACCACAACGAATATCTCGAATACGTCCACGAGATCGATCACTCGGTGCTGGAGCCCAATCCGCCGCTCGGCGCGATGCTGCAGAAGCTGCCGGGCCGCAAACTAATTCTCACCAATGGCACGCGTAAACACGCCGACGCGGTGATGAGCCAGCTCGGCATTCACGAACACTTCGAAGACATATTCGACATCGTCGCCGGCGAACTCGAGCCCAAGCCCGCCGCGCGGATGTACGAACGGTTTCTGGAAAAGCACGACGTCGATCCAGCCAAGGCGGCGATGTTCGAAGACCTCGCCCGCAATCTCACGGTGCCGCATGCCATGGGCATGGTCACCGTGCTAGTGGTGCCGACGCCGGACAACAAGGTAGTCCGCGAGGCCTGGGAGTTGCAGGGCCGCGACGATCCGCACATCGATCACGTCACCGATGACCTGACCGGATTTCTGCGGCAGGTTTTGGCGACCGTGAAAGCGATCTAGCGCCGCACGGCTCAACCAAGGCTTTGCGCTAAGCGCGCAGCAATAATTCAGTTCTTCTTATCACGAATGATATCCGCTCTTTCGTCGTGCCCTTGCGACTAAAGACGAAGACCTTTCGCGTGCGCAGCAATCGACGAGTGTGCGCTGCTTAATTCTTGACCTTCACGTTTCATCAAACCGTAATGAGCGCGTGAGTGGGGCGCGCTTAACAACGGAATTGGAATGGAGTCAAAAAAACCGCAACGTGATGTTCCGTTCTTTGTCGACGTCGGCATTGCCCTTGCTCTCGTCCTCACCATTACATTCTTCGTGCTTGTAATGGCGGACCGGTTCGGCGTGACGAGCCCCGGGCTCTTGCAGTCCGCTACAAACGTTTTCGTCGCGCACGAACCCACAACCAATAATCAAAACTAAAATCAACGGAGGAAACACAACACCATGACAAATGGAACCATCCCGCAACCGCTCAATCGCATGCGGTGGACCCAACTGATCGCCGGCGGCGTCTGCATGATCATGATCGCCAACCTGCAATACGGCTGGACACTGTTCGTGGGCCCGATCAATGCGGCTCACAAGGATTGGTCGGTCGCCGCCATTCAAGTCGCGTTCAGCATTTTCATCGCGCTTGAGACCTGGCTGACGCCGATCGAAGGCTGGATCGTCGACCGTATCGGCGCGCAGAATGGCCCCAAGCTGATGGTTGCCTTCGGCGGCATAACGGTCGCGCTCGGCTGGATCGTCAACTCCTACGCCGAGTCGCTGACGATGCTCTATGTCGGCGCCGTGATCGGCGGCACTGGTGGCGGCGCGGTATACGCGACGTGCGTTGGCCAGGCGGTGAAGTGGTTTCCCGACCGGCGCGGACTCGCCGTCGGTCTGACGGCGGCAGGCTATGGCGCGGGCGCGGCGCTCACCGTCGTGCCGATCCGTGAGGTTATCGCCAACTTCGGATACCAGTCCGCGTTCTTCTGGTTCGGTCTGATACAGGGCGGTGTCGTTTTCCTGCTGGCCTGGATGTTGCGCGCGCCGCAGACCGGCGAGATCTCGGCCATGGACAACCTCGCTCCGCCGAAGGTCGCTCAGTCGGCCCGCAGCTACACGCCGGCCGAGGTGCTGACGTCGCCCATCTTCTGGGTGCTCTACGTCATGTTCGTGATCGTTGCGGCCAGCGGTCTGATGGCGACGGCGCAGATCGCGCTGATCGCCAAGGACTTCAATGTCGCCAACGTTGCGCTTATCGGCGGGGCAACCGCGCTCTCGGTTGCTCTTATCGTCGACAATGTCTGCAACGGTCTCGCGCGTCCGCTGTTCGGCTGGGTGTCTGACAACATCGGACGCGAATACACGATGGCAATCGCCTTTTCGCTCGGCGCCGCGGCCTATTGGCTGCTGGGCTCGGTCGGCACGGCGCCGTGGGCGTTTGTCGTCTTCGCCGCCATGATCTTCCTCACCTGGGGCGAGATTTACAGCCTGTTCCCCTCGACCTGCACCGACAGCTTCGGGCCGAAATTCGCCACCGTGAACCTCAGCCTCCTCTATACGGCGAAAGGCGCGTCGGCGTTTCTTGTTCCGGTCGCCAACATGATCAAGACGTCGACCGGTAGTTGGCACATGGTGTTCGTGGCCACTGCGGTCATGAATTTTGTTGTGGTCGGCATAGCGCTGTTTATCTTGAAGCCGATGCGGTCACGGGTCGCGGCAACGGAAGGGCAAAAGCTCGCGCACGCGGTCTAGTCCGCTCTTACCCAACTATGAGCCGGCCCTCGGCATTCGGGGGCCGGCTTTTTTATGCGCCGAGAATTCTCAGGCGGCAGGAATTCTTAGGCGGCAGGAATAATCTGTTGCATCAACACGGCGAGGCCGATGCCTGCGATACCGGCGCCGGTGAGCCGCAGCGGCAAATGGTCGTCCGACCGCCGCCACATCGCGCGTGCAAGATACAACGCACCCAACGCCACGACGCTTTGAATGACGGCAAGGCCGAACAGATAAGCGTAGAGCGGCGTCGGCTCCGCGCCATAGATTGACTCACCCAGTGCGTAGCCGTGCAGCAGACCGACCGCGGCGAACAAGGCGAGCGCGCCGCTCGCAGGCATCTGGCGTTCGCGAACGAGTACGACGCCGAGCACGATCACCGATACGGCCACCAGGATTTCGGCCGCCGGCACGCTCATGCCCTGCAGATGGACAGCGACGCCCGCAATCATCGCAAGCACATAGCCGATGGCGAGCCGTACGCCCGCAATGTGCGCAGCGGCGAGGCAGCCTATCGCCACCACGGCGGCGAAATGGTCGAGGCCGATGATGGGATGGGCGAGGCCCGATAAAAGTCCCTCGCCGAACGTCACCGCCATCCGGCCTCCCATGACGTGGTGAGCGGCGGCCGGCCCGGCGCTGAGCGCCAAAGCCGCCATCGAGAGCCCGAAACGCCTCAATCCGCGGTTCATGTGCCGTTTCTCCCCAACCCCAAGACTACCCGCCCCGGTGCAACTTGACAGCCCCGCCCCTTGGCCCCGACAACCCGGAACCCGTTCATTTCGAGGCCCTCATGTCCAACGCCAAGCTTCTGACCTCCCTTGCCAAGACCATCGATGACGCCTTCGAGGCCCGCGACAAGATCGGCCCCAAGACCAAGGGCGCGGCGCGCAAGGCGGTCGATACGGCGCTCGGTCTGCTCGACACCGGCGCTGCCCGTGTCGCGGAGCGTCAAAGCGACGGCATCTGGCAGGTCAATCAGTGGCTCAAGAAGGCCGTGCTGCTGTCGTTCCGTCTTAACGACATGACCGCCATCCCCGGCGGCCCCGGCAAGGCGGCGTGGTGGGACAAGGTCGACTCGAAGTTCAAGGGCTGGAACGCCGCCAAGTTCAAGAAGGCCGGCTTCCGCGCCGTGCCCGGCTCCGTGGTGCGCCGCTCGGCCCATATCGCGCCCGGCGTGGTACTGATGCCGTCCTTCGTCAACCTCGGCGCTTATGTCGACTCGGGCACGATGATCGACACCTGGGCGACAGTCGGCTCCTGCGCGCAGATCGGCAAGAACTGTCACATCTCCGGTGGCGTCGGCATCGGCGGTGTGCTCGAGCCGTTGCAGGCTGGGCCCGTGATCATCGAAGACAACTGCTTTGTCGGTGCGCGTTCGGAAGTCGCCGAGGGCGTCATCCTGCGCGAAGGCGCGGTGCTGTCGATGGGCGTGTTCCTCGGCGCCTCAACGAAGATCGTCGACCGCGCCACCGGCGACGTGCTGGTCGGTGAAGTGCCGCCCTACTCCGTCGTCGTGCCGGGCACGCTGCCGGGCAAGGACGGCGGACCGGGACTCTACTGCGCCGTCATCGTCAAGCGCGTCGACGAGCGCACCCGCTCCAAGACCAGCATCAATGAACTTTTGCGCGACTGAGAGCGACACACTGCCGGGATCACCCCTCTAGGAGGCTGAGATGAGTATTCCGGATCTGTTGTTTTCGACCAAAGGACGTATCAACCGGGGCAACTGGTGGATCGCCCTCATTGCCCTGATCGTATGCTCGTTCGCGATAGGCTGGATGTTCTGGAAGGTCCAGGGCACAGCGATGTTCTTTACGTTCGGCGGCCGGCTGATGACTTTCATTCTTGCCGTCGCGGTTCTGTTCATGGGTTATTGCCTGAACGCCAAACGTTTCCAGGATCGCAACAAGCCGAAAGATTTTGCCTACGTCGCGCTGGGCGTCAATCTACTCAAGGCGGTGTCCGACCTGTTTCGCTTCACTGGCGATCCGTGGGTGCCAAATACCGGCGATACGATATTCCAGGTCGCCCTGGTGCTTGTCGGTCTCTGGTACATCGTCGAACTTGGATTTCTCCCCGGCACCGCTGGACCGAACGACTACGGCCCGGACCCGCTCTCGGAGGCTCCGCGTTTTCCCGAGCAACCTACCGCTTAAGGTACCAATGACCGC
>DASYCM010000233.1:0-20508 GCA_036500165.1 Pseudolabrys sp. | reverse complement strand
GTACAAAGCGGACATGATTGCTTGAAAAAATCTCAGCGTTGATGATGGGACGGACTATACCTCTGGGCACCGGCAAAATGGGTCAAAATGGGCCGGAAACGGTACAACATGAGGCAAGGGTAAGACTTCAAAAATGCCTGATACGTTGCAAAAAGTGGCTCTCAGTCGGTCCCGCCGATTTTGTGTCGCCCCGATGATGGAGTGGACTGATCGGCATTGCCGGTTCTTCCATCGCCTCATGACGCGCCGGGCGCTGCTCTATACCGAAATGCTGACGACGGGCGCGATTCTGCATGGCGACCGCGCGCGGCTGCTCGGCTTCGATACGGCGGAGCATCCGGTGGCGTTGCAGCTTGGCGGCCACGATCCCAAGGCATTGGCGGAATGCGCGCGTATCGGTGAAGCGTTCGGCTATGACGAGATCAATCTCAATGTAGGCTGCCCGTCCGATCGCGTGCAGGAGGGCCGCTTCGGCGCTTGTCTGATGAACGAGCCGGCACTGGTTGCGGAAGGCGTTGCCGCGATGAAAGCTGCGGTGAAGATTCCGGTGACGGTGAAATGCCGTATCGGGGTCGACGATCAGGATCCGCAAGAGGCATTGTTCGGCTTTACTGCCGCGGTGAAGACGGCGGGTACCGATGCCTTGATTGTTCACGCGCGTAAGGCGTGGCTGAAGGGTCTTTCGCCGCGCGAAAACCGCGAAGTGCCGCCGCTTGACTACGCCATCGTCCACAGGCTCAAGGCGGCACATCCCGATCTGGAGATCATCATCAATGGCGGCATCACGACGGTCGAGCAGGCGCAGGAGCAACTGGCGGATGTCGATGGCGTGATGATGGGCCGCGCGGCCTATCAGGAGCCGGGGCGTTTGCTCGCTGTCGATCCCATGCTGTTTAGCGAAGCCGCACCCTTCGCGTCGGCGCAGGACGTCGCTCTCGCGCTCATGCCCTACATCGAAGCCGAGATGACTAAGGGCGTCCGGCTCAACTCCATTACCCGCCACGTGCTCGGCCTGTTCCGCGCCGTCCCCGGCGCGCGCGCGTTCCGCCGCCATCTGGCCACCGAGGCCGTCAAGCCCGGCGCCAACGCTGCCGTCATGGCTGATGCGCTGGCCGCGATGGTGGACACGGCCAAGGATTTGTCGAACATCGCCGCCTGATCCGCGCATGATGCCGAAAAGTGGATACCGATTTTCGGGCAAGATCATGCGCTTATAAAAAAAACCGGGGCCGGGGGAAACATGCTGCTGGGCTATCCGATCGGCGAACTCGTCTGGCTGGCGCTATTGATTGTTGCCGCCGGCGCGTTGACCGGCATCTTCTCAGGTCTTTTCGGTATTGGCGGCGGCTCGGTCATCGTACCAGTGCTGTACGAAGTCTTCCGCGTGCTCGAAGTGCCGGAAGAGCTGCGTATGCAGCTTTGCATCGGCACGTCGCTCGCGATCATCGTGCCGACGACCTACCGTTCCTACATCGCGCATAAGCAGCGCGGTGCGGTGATCCCACAAGTGGTTCGGCTCTGGACCGTGCCGGCGATTGCTGGCGTCATCGTCGGATCGTTCACGGCGGCCTATGCACCCGGCACCGTGTTCAAGATCGCCTTCGTGATTTTCGCAGGCTTCATCTCGGCGCGGATGTTCGCCGGTGGCGACCGTTGGAGCCTCGGCTCCGAATTGCCCGGCCGCGGTCCGCTTACTTTCTTCGGCTTTCTCACCGGCTTGTTCGCGACATTGGTAGGCGTCAGTGGCGGCGCTGTGTCGAACGCCGTGCTCACTATGTACGGACAAACCATGCAGCGCGCGGTCGCGACATCGGCCGGTGTCGGTGTGCCGATTACGATTGCCGGTACGCTCGGCTACATGCTCGCCGGCTGGCCGCATGTGCCGCAATTGCCACCATTGTCGATCGGCTATGTATCGGTGATTGGCGTTGTGTTGATGGCGCCGGTATCGAGCTTCACTGCAAGCTATGGAGTGCGGCTCGCGCATTGGCTGCCACGCCGCAAACTCGAAATTGGCTTCGGAATTTTCCTGATGTTTGCGTCGCTACGATTTCTCGTCAGTCTGATTTAAGCGCCAGTTACGGCTGGCCGCGCATGCGCAGGCTGTCGCCGCGAACTTCCCAGCTTTCCAGCCGGTTGAGGAAGCTCATGCCGAGCAGGTTGCTCTTGAGCTGGCCATGCTGCGCAACCAGCGCCGGCACGCCGCGCTCGGTCAGGCTGCCGACGGCGAGCCGGTCAAGCGTGACCGCAGCGGCGCGGGTACGGCCATTGGCGGTGTCGACATTGACCGAATAGTTGAGCACCTCGATCGGCAGGCCCGCGGCCTTGGCGGCCTCCTGAGTCAGTACAACCGATGTCGCGCCGGTATCGAGCACCATCGGCACCTTGGCGCCGTTGATGTGCGCGGCAACTGCGAAGTCACCGCCGTTACCGCGCACGACCTGAACGCTGCGGCCGTGTCCGGCGACGTGTCCGGGCATCATTTCGGCAATGACGCGATCGGCGACGTCGCGCAGCTCGAGGCGGTAGGTGTATCCGACCACCAGCAACAGCCCGACCACGGCCCAGAACAGGGTTGCTTCCAGCGCCTTCGACAGCTTTTCGCGGAACAGCACTAGCACGAGCCCGCCGGCGGAGACGACCAGCGCGACTTTGAGCACCAACGAGCCGATATCGTGCCGCAGCAAGTTGGCAATGGCGTCCTGATCGTTACTGGCAACCAGTGCGGCAAGCGACAGCGCGACACCGAGCACAAAGATCCAGGTCAGGCGGCGGCTCACGGTACTAACCTGTTGCGGTTTGGGCATTGGCGGACTTACTGGCGGCTAGACGGGCGGGCAATTCGGACATGACGCGGCTGCGATCGGCCGGTGTCATTGTGCTCCAGCGCGAAATCTCGTCGATCGTACGCCCACACCCGACGCAGGTTTCTGTACGGGCGTCGAGCATGCAGATGTTGACGCAAGGGCTCTCGATCATCAGTTGGTCTCAAGGCCGAATCCAGTGCGAACATAGTTGTCGGGTTCGGGAACGCAATCATGTCTGAAGTCGTAGTGTTTAAGTACCGGCCCGGAACAGCGGCCGGCGGCTGAGGCGGCGGCGTTCTTCCGGCGTCAGGATCGGTTCGCCTGGCGCTGGTGGCGTTATCGATGGCGCGTCGGTCATCGGCGCCATTGCTGCGACGACGCGCTCCGGCGGGAATGTCACGATGACTTCCGTCCCGATACGCAGCTTCGATTTGAAGATGAAGTTGCCGCCGTGCAGATCGGTCAGGCTCTTTGCGATTGGCAGACCGAGGCCGGCGCCTTGTTCGGCCGATTTGATCGAGTTCGAGCCCTGGCCGAACGAGGCCAGCACGATCGGGATTTCCTCGTCCGGAATGCCAGGGCCGGTGTCCTTCACGCTCATGTATTGTCCGCCGGACGCGGTCCAGCCGACTTTAAGCCAGATGTCGCCGGCTTGCGGCGTGAACTTGATCGCGTTCGACAGCAGGTTGAGGCAGATCTGGCGGATCGCGCGCTCGTCGGCCCAGAGCCGCGGCAGATCAGGCTCATAAACTTCATGCATCGTAATGCCGCGGTTGGTCGCGCGCAGCTTCAACAGGTGGTGGCAATCTTCGACGATGCCGACTAGCGATACGGATTCTTCGTTGAGTTCGTAGCGGCCGGCTTCGATGCGCGACAGATCGAGGATTTCGTTGATCAGCCCGAGAAGATGCACGCCGGAATTATGGATGTCGGCGGAATATTCCTTGTAGGCCGGCACCGCGTGCTCGCCGAACACTTCGGTCTTCATCACTTCCGAAAAGCCGAGGATGGCGTTGAGCGGCGTGCGCAGTTCGTGGCTCATCTGGGCAAGGAAGCGCGACTTGGAGATGTTGGCGGCTTCGGCGCGTTGCCGCGCCTCGTCGGAGATCGCCTTGGCTTGCTCTAGCTCACCGATCAGCGCGTCTTTTTCAGCGCGCGCGACCAGGGTGGCGAGCGTTGTCGAATAAAGCCGATAGGCCAGGACGGCGAAATAACCCTGTGCGGTTACCGCCATGATGGCGAGGATGTAGTCGCGCAACGTAGCTTGCAGCACGAAGTTGAGCGCGACGGCCGCGGTGACGGGAAAAGTCGCTGCGAACACGGCCATCGGCAGGCTTGATGCCAACATGCTCGAGACGGCGACGACCAGCAGCATGACGAACAGCATGAAGGTGCTGGAACTTTCGTCCGTTCCGACCGGATGGATGAGGATAAACATCCACGCCAGCCCGTAGAACAGGTCGAGCATGATGAAGCGCAGCCGCCACTGATGGGCGGTGCTCTCGGACACCGGCTGGTCGAGGAAACGGCGGCACGTCGTGATCATCACGGCGTGGATAACCAGAACCGAAGCGGTCCAGGCGCCGGCCGCGACCGCGCCGGTCCACAGACTCGACAGGAAGCCGACGGTGGCAACCAAAAGCAGCATCACCAGCGAGGCGGAGAGGCGGTTCTGGGCGTATTGGCGCAGCAGTTCGTAGTCGAAGGCGGGGCGGGTGCCGGACGACGACGTAAGCCGGTCGCGCGCCTCCCGCACATACTGCGCTGCGAGCCGCCGCTTCACCGGGGATGTTTCCGGGGGAAGAGCGGTAAGATCTGGCTGTTCGCCGGGAACGGGCATGGAATTGGACGCTTTTACGCTCGAAAAGGTGAGGCCCACCGTCGCCCAAAATCCTTAAGACCAAGCTTAAGAGGCCGCTAAAGACGGTGGTTAACGAATTTATTTGGCCCTTTGACAGGGGTTATTGCCCCGTGTTCGGGTTCTGCCATAGCCGGGAATACCCTCTTTCAGCTGTCTAAATCGCCGGGAGTAACCCCATGAAACTCTATGACAGCAAAATGGCGCCCAATCCGCGCCGGACCCGCATCTTTCTGGCCGAAAAGGGCGTTTCGGTGCCGACCGAGCAGGTCGACATGATGAAGATGGAGCACAGGACCCCGGAGTACACCGCCATCAACCCGCTCCAGCGCATGCCTGTCTTGGTCCTGGACGATGGCACGGTGATCGCCGAGTCCCTCGCCATCTGCCGGTACTTCGATACGCTGCACCCCGAGCCGCCGCTGTTTGGCGTCGGCGCCAAGGAGATCGCCCTGGTCGAAATGTGGAGCAGGCGGGTCGAGAACAACTTCTTCGCCACCGTCGCCGCCGTATTCCGCCACCTGCATCCGGCGATGAAGGAGCTGGAAGTACCGCAGGTGCCCGCCTGGGCCGAGGCCAACAGACCGCGCGTCACGCAGTTTCTCGAATTGCTCGACGTAGAGCTGGGCAAACATGAATTCATCGCCGGCGACCGTTTTACCGTCGCCGATATTACCGCGCTGTGCACGGTCGATTTCATGAAGCCGGCCCGGCTTACGGTGCCGGAAGAGGCGGCCAACGTGAGGCGCTGGCACGCCGCGGTGTCGGCAAGACCGTCCGCCAAGGCCTAGGGCGTCGACTTCCGAGTGCGGCCATAGCCCAATTGAACGCGGGTTGGATAAAGGCGAGGTAGTTCACAGCGAGCTTGTCGTATCGCGTTGCGACACGACACTGCTTGATCTTGTTGAAGAACCGCTCGACCAAGTCCCGCGCCTTTAAAGACATAAGCTGAAGCAGATTACCCCCTTGCGGTTCCGCGTTCCTAGCGAAGCTGTTGCGAAAATTTCGTGTCGTATGAAAACTGATTTCGCGAGGCGATCATGGGCGAGCTTAACGTTGCGACTCCCATGCGACCCGGCAATTCATTGCATGGGCAACCGTCCGACTTGGGAATGACCTGGATTCCCGGCGGCACGTTCCGCATGGGATCGGACAAGCATTATCCGGAAGAGGCGCCGGCGCACCGCGTTACGGTCGCCGGCTTTTGGATCGACCGAACGCCGGTGACCAACCGGGAGTTTGCCGAATTCGTGCGTGCGACCGGCCATGTCACCTTTGCGGAAATTCCGCCGGATCCGAAAGACTATCCCGGCGCACTGCCGCACATGCTCTACGCCGGCTCGCTGGTGTTCACGCCGCCGCGGCAGATTGCCGATCTGCGCGACTGGAGTCAGTGGTGGTCTTTCCTCAAAGGCGCCGACTGGCGGCATCCCTACGGCCCGAGGAGCAACATCGACGGACTCGACAATCATCCCGTCGTCCACATCGGCTGTGCCGACGCCATGCTCTACGCACGCTGGGCCGGCAAAGAACTGCCTACCGAGGCTGAATGGGAATTCGCCGCGCGAAGCGGGCTCGAGGATGCGGAGTTTGCCTGGGGTGACGAATTCACGCCGAACGGCGTGCATCTGGCCAACACCTGGCAAGGTGAGTTTCCGAGGCAAAATCTCGCGGAGGACGGGTTCAGGCGAACGTCGCCCGTGGAAGCATTCCCGCCGAATGCCTATGGCGTCTACGACATGATCGGAAATGTCTGGGAGTGGACCGCTGACTGGTATTCGCCGAAGCACACATCTGACGCGCCAAAGGCGTGCTGCATCCCTGAAAATCCGCGCGGCGGCCGCGAAGACGCAAGCTACGACACCTGCCAGCCCAACATCAAAATTCCCCGCAAGGTGCTCAAGGGCGGCTCGCACCTCTGCGCGCCAAATTATTGCCGCCGATATCGCCCGTCTGCGCGGCACGCTGAGCCAATAGACACCTCGACGAGCCACGTCGGATTTCGGTGCGTCAATCGAGGACGGAGAGAGCCATGAGTGCCAAGGACCAAAGCGATCGCAAGCCTGATCTGAATCGCCGCAATGTTCTTTTGGGTGGCACCACATTCGCCGCCGCATCGGCGCTCATGTCAGGTTCACGGCAACAGGTGGCGCAGGCGCAGCCACGGCCCGCAACTCCACCGGCGCCTTCCGGGCAGAGACCGAACATCCTGGTCATGTGGGGTGACGATATCGGCATCACCAACATCAGCGCCTACTCCAACGGCCTGATGGGCTACGAAACGCCGAACATCGATCGCATCGCCCGCGAGGGCATCAAGATGCAGCACTATTACGGCGAGCAGTCGTGCACTGCCGGGCGCTCGGCCTTTCTCACCGGCCAGCACATCATCCGCTCGGGTCTGTCCAAGGTCGGCTTCCCCGGCGCGCCGATGGGCATGAGTCAGCTCGATCCCTCGATCGGCGGACTGCTGAAGAATCTCGGCTATACGACCGGTCAGTTCGGCAAGAACCATGTCGGCGACCGAAACCCGTCGCTGCCGACCGTGAACGGTTTCGACGAGTTCTTCGGCAATCTCTACCACCTCAATGCCGAGGAAGAGCCAGAGCTGCCTGACTATCCGAAGGACCCTGCTTACCTCGCCAAATTCGGTCCGCGCGGCGTTCTGAAGTGTAAGGCGAGCGATCGCGACGACCCCACAGAGGATCCGCGTTTCGGCAGGATCGGTAAGCAGACCATCGAGGATACCGGACCGCTCACCAAGAAGCGCATGGAGACGATCGACGACGAGACGTCGGCCGCGGCCATCGACTTCATGAAGCGGCAGAATGCAGCGGGCAAACCGTTCTTTACTTGGTTCAACGCCACCCGCATGCACCTACGAACGCATGTCCGCGGTGAACATCGTGGCCGCTACAAGCATGGCGACAGCGAGTATATCGACGGCATGCAGGAGCATGACGACACCATAGGCACCCTGCTTAAGGCGCTCGACGATCTCGGAATCGCCAACAACACCATCGTCATCTACTCCACCGACAACGGCCCGCACATGAACACCTGGCCGGACGGCGCCATGACCTGGTTTCGCTCGGAGAAAAACACCAACTGGGAAGGCGCGTTCCGCGTGCCCTGCCTGGTGCGTTGGCCGGCCCAGATCAAGCCGGGCACGGTGAGTAATGAGCTGATGAGTCACAACGACTGGATTCCGACTCTATGCTCGATCGCCGGCGAGCCCGACATCGTCAATAAACTCAGGGCCGGATACACGGCGAACGGTACCAACTACAAGGTCCATCTCGACGGCTACGACCAGTCGCAGTTCTTGCGCAATGTAAGTGGCAGTGCCGCGAACAATAACGGCACCAAGAGCGCCCGCAGCGTTTTCTTCTATTCCGACGACGACGGCCTGCTCGTCGCCATGCGGCAAGGCGATTACAAATACGTTTTTTCGGAACAACGGTCGCCCGGCACCATGCAAGTCTGGGCTGAGCCATTCACGACGCTGCGCCTACAGAAAATTTTTAACGTCATGCAGGATCCGTTCGAGCGCGCCGATATCACATCCAACACGTTCTGGGACTGGCAGATGAACCACGTTCCGATGATGTACGGCGTAATGGATGAAGTCTTCAAGTTCGCAACGACGTTCAAGGAGTTCCCGCCTCGCTCTTTCCCGCCAAGCTTCAATCCAGCGAACATCATGGAAAGCATGATGGAGGGCATAAAGCAGCGCGACACGCTCAAACAGAACATCGATGTCGACAAGCTTCGCGATACCCTAAACCGGGTGCTCCAGAGCGGCGCGCGCTGATTGTCCATTCGAGGAGGTGGCCGGAGCGATCCGGCCGGCTCTCCGAGATGCTGGCCGATACGAAGGGGGGTGACACTGCTTTTTTCTGCATCATTGTAAATGGGAGTACGTCATGAGCGAGCACGATACGAGCAACCGCGCACTCAATCGCCGCAATGTTCTTTTGGGCGGCACCATATTCGCCGCCGCATCGGCGCTCATGCCAGGTTCGCGGCAGCAGGTGGCACAGGCGCAGCCACAGCCCGCAACTCCACCAGCGCCCTCCGGGCGGAAACCGAACATTCTCGTCATCTTCGGCGACGACATCGGGCAGGCCAATGTCAGCGCCTACTCGTTTGGTCTGATGGGCTACCGCACGCCGAACATCGACCGGATCGCTCGCGAGGGCATGATGTTCACCGACTACTACGCCGAACAGAGTTGCACGGCGGGGCGGTCGTCGTTCATCACCGGTCAGGCGACCTTGCGCACCGGCCTTTCGAAGGTCGGCATTCCGGCTGCCACTGTGGGTCTGCAAGCCAAGGACGCCACGATCGCCGAGCTGCTCAAGCCGCTCGGTTACGCCACCGGGCAGTTCGGCAAGAACCACCTCGGCGATCGCAATGAGTATCTGCCGACGGTGCATGGCTTCGATGAGTTCTTCGGCAACCTCTATCACCTCAATGCGGAAGAAGACCCGGAGAACTGGTTCTATCCGCGGGATGCCGGGTTCCGGGACAGGTTTGGTCCACGCGGCGTGTTGCGCTGCAAGGCATCGGATCGCGATGACCAGACCGTCCATCCACGCTGGGGCAAGGTCGGCAGGCAGACGATCGAGGACACCGGCCCGCTCACCAAGAAACGGATGGAGACCGTTGACGACGAAACATCGGCAGCAGCGATCGATTTTATGAAGCGGCAGGCGCAGGCCAATACGCCGTTCTTCTGCTGGATGAATACCACACGCATGCACTTCCGCACCCACGTGAAGGCGGACCACCGCGACAAGCCTGGTCTCAATTCACGGACCGAATACGCCGACGGCATGATCGAGCACGATGCGGTGGTCGGGACTATCCTCAAGGCTGTGGACGACCTCGGCATCGGGAACGACACCATCGTGCTTTACACAACCGACAACGGCCCGCACCAGAACTCATGGCCGGATGCCGGCACGACGCCGTTCCGCAGCGAGAAGGCTACCAACTGGGAAGGCGCGTTCCGCGTGCCCTGCATAGTCCGTTGGCCGGGACGCATTCAGCCCGGCTCGGTTTCGAACGATATCGTCAGCGGCCTCGACTGGCTGCCGACGCTATTGGCGGCGGCCGGCGATCCCGACATCAAGGATAAGCTGCTGAAGGGTGGGCATCAGGCCGCAGGCAAGACGTTCAAGGTCCACCTCGACGGCTACAGCCAGCTTCCTTATCTGACCGGCCAGCAGCCGCGCAGCGCGCGCAAGGAGTTCATCTACTTCAACGATGATGGCGATCTCGTCGCGATGCGGCTTGAGAACTGGAAGGTCGTGTTCGAGGAGCAGCGGGTGACAGGGACGCTGCGGATCTGGGCGGAGCCCTTCACCAAGCTACGCGTGCCGAAGGTCTTCAATCTGCGAGCGGACCCCTATGAGCGCGCGGATGTCACTTCGAACACCTACTACGACTGGATGATGTCGGACGGAGCGGGTGTCATCATCGCCGGCCCGGCTGTCACCGGCCAATTCCTCACGTCGTTCAAGGATTTCCCCCCGAGCCAGCGACCGTCGAGCTTCAGCATCGATCAGATTGTCGCGAAGATGGAGCAAAGTTGGGCAGGCTTTGGCGGCGGCGCCAACTGATCGCGCCAACGCCGGCCGGCAGCGATGCCGGCCGGCACTTCCAGCGTAAAGGGCCCATCGCGTCATGAGTGTCCTCGACATCTTCGCCTGGATCGTCCTGATCGTCCTTGTCGCCAGCACCGCCGCGGTGGTGATCTTCCTCGCCGTGCTGCCCGGCATGATCGCCAAGCGGCGCAATCATCCGTGGGCACAAGCGGTCACTGTTGGCGGCTGGGTCACGCTGTTTCTTGGCTTCGCGTTGTGGCCGCTGGTTCTGATCTGGGCCTATGTCGACGCGCCTGCACCGCGCAAGGTGGAGACGGCGCGATGATCGTCGTCTTGCTCAATGTCTATCTCGTCATTCTCTTTGTGCTGGTGAAATTCAAGATCGTGCCGTTCAACCTGTTCTGGAAGGTCTCGCCGGTCATCGTTCTTCTGTTGTTGATGGTTGGGCTGTTCATTCCGATGAACTGGGGGGCGCCGCAAGGGCCGGTTCTGGTGGTTCGCCCTTCCGTTGCGATTGTGCCGGAGGTGGCGGGTGAGGTTATCGAAGTCCCGGTCACGCCGAACACACCTCTCAAGGCGGGCGATGTGCTGTTTCGGATCGATCCTGTGCCTTTCCAGGCTCAGGTCCGCTCGCTCGGGGCGCAACTCAGGCTTCAAGAGCAACGCCTCGCACAGATGACGCAGTTGCAGACGTCGGGCACCGGCCGCACCTTCGATGTCGAGCAACGACAGGCGGAGGTCGACCAGCTCAAGGCCCAGGTTGAAGGCGCACAATGGAATCTCGACAAGACCGTCGTGCGTGCGCCGGCAGAGGGCTACGTCACCAACCTCGCGCTGCGCAAGGGCGCGCGCGTTTCCAACCTGCCGCTGTCGCCGGTGATGGCGTTCATCGACACATCCGAGACGACCATCGGCGTGGAAATCCAGCAGATCGATGCGCGCTACATCGCGCCGGAGCAGCCCGTCGAGGTCACGTTCAAGTTCGCGCCGGGCGTGATTTATCCCGGCAAGGTGGAGAGTGTGCTGCAGGCGGTCGCTTCCGGGCAGGTGCAGACCTCGGGCCTGGCAGTCACGCCGAAATCCATCCAAGCCGCGCCGTTCGTCGTTCGCATCAAGCTCGACGACGCGGACGCTGCGAACCGTCTGCCCGCCGGCAGCACGGGCGAGGCAGCGATCTTTACCAATCGTGTGAAGGCCGCGCACGTCATCCGCAAGGTTCTGCTGCGGCAAATGGCGATCCTGAATTACGTCAATCCGTTCTGAATCACGGAGGGGATCATGCTAACCGGTCTTGATCGTCGAACGGCCATGGCGCTGCTGCTGGCCGCGAGTCTTTCCTCCTGGACGGGCGGCAAAGCGCTGGGGCAAACCGACCCTTTGCCGTCGTGGAACGACAGCGCGACAAAGACGGCCATCACGGACTTCGTCGCCCGCGTAACGCGCGAAGGCGGACCGGATTTCGTGCCGCCTGCCGAGCGCATCGCTACCTTCGACAACGACGGCTGCTTATGGGCCGAACAGCCGGTCTATTTCCAGGTCGCGTTCGCGCTCGACCGCATCAAGGCGATGGCGCAGCAGCATCCGGAATGGAAAACCAAACAGCCGTTCAAAGCGCTGCTGGAAGGCGACAAAAAGGCTTTGGCCGAAGCGGGAAAAAGTGGCCTGATGCAGATCATTGCGGTTACGCACACTGGCATGACCACCGAGGAGTTTTCCAAGAGCGTTCTGGAATGGACGGCCACCGCGAAACATCCGCGCTTCAACCGGTCCTATACCGATCTCGTCTATCAGCCGATGCTGGAGCTGCTCGCTTATCTGCGCAGGAACGGCTTTAAGACGTTTATCGTCTCTGGCGGCGGCGTTGAATTCATGCGGCCCTGGGTCGAAAAGGTATACGGCATTCCGCCCGAGCAGGTGGTTGGCTCATCCGGCGTCGTCAAGTTTCAGATGGGGGCTGGCGGCAAGCCCGTGTTGATGAAGGAGGCCAAGGTCGAGTTCATCGACGATGGCGTGGGCAAGCCGGTCGGCATCAACCGCTTCATTGGCCGCCGTCCGATCTTCGCCTTCGGAAACTCCGACGGCGATCTCCAGATGCTGCTATGGACCGCGGCCGGGGCGGGCGCGCGCTTCATGGGCATCGTCCATCACACCGACGCCGAGCGTGAATATGCCTACGACCGGCAATCGCATGTCGGCAAGCTCGACAAGGCGCTCGACGAGGGTACGGCGAAGGGCTGGACCATCGTCGACATGAAGCGGGACTGGAAGAAGGTATTCGCTTTCGAACCTTAACAACAAGCCGAAGAGCTCAGCCGGACATGGTCGAGCCGGCCCGCTTGAGGTGCCGCATTTCTTCTTCCGAAGGCACTTTTTGCGTTTCGTCTTTCGTGACGAAAATGGAACGGAAGATGCCGCGCACGATCCAGAAGACAAGCGCAATGGCCGACGCCACCAGGACGAAGACTTCCAACAATCCGAGCGCGGTGTAGACCACTTCCATACGAACCAGACCGCCTTATTAAGCGACTTTGGCGAATTCCGCCTGAACGGATTTTTCGAATGCCAACAGCTTCTGCACGCTCGGGCGCGTCTTCATGCGCTCGAAATGCGCCACGCAGTTCTTGAACTGCGAAAGATCGAGGTCGAACAGCGTGGCGCGCCGGAAGCACCAGAAGAAGTGGGCATCGGGCGCGGTGAAGTGATCGAAGAAATATTCGCGTCCCGCCAGCATGTCGTCGGCGATCTGGAGGTTTTCGAACAGGTGCTCGAGCGCGTGCTTGCGCACGCTTTCCTCGGTGCCCGGAATGTCGCAAACGATGATCGGCGAATTCAACCGCGTCAGATACGGGTGAATGCCGGAGGAGCACCAGGCCAACAGGGATATGGCTTGTAGCCGCTGCCACGGGTCCTTCGGGAAAAGGTTGGCGTTAGGGAAGGTCATGTCGATCCACTGCTGGATCGCGACGTTCTCGCTTAGCGTTTTGCCGTCAACGACGAGCAGCGGCACTTTGTGCTTGGGATTGATCTTCAGATACTCGGGCGATTTGTGCTGGCCCTTGCGCAGATTGATCGGGCGCGTTTCGAAATTGGCGCCGGCTTCGGTCAGCGTGATGTAAGGCGCGAGCGAGCAGGCGATCGGGGCATAATAGAGAGCGATGTTCACGTGTGGACTCCGGCTTCTTGATTTCAAACGTCAGGCGGAACGCGGCTTAGCGATCCAGCAGCGCGATAAGGCTCGACGTATCCCAGCGCTTGCCGCCCATCTTCTGCACTTCGGAATAGAACTGATCGACCAGCGCGGTGACGGGCAGGTGGGCGCCGTTCTTGCGCGCTTCGCCGAGACAGATGCTCAGGTCCTTGCGCATCCAGTCGACCGCGAAGCCGAAGTCGAACTTGTCGGCCGCCATTGTCTTGTAACGGTTTTCCATCTGCCACGACTGGGCCGCGCCCTTTGAAATGGTGGCAACGAGCTTCTCGATATCGAGGCCGGCTTTCTTGGCGAAGTGCAGACCTTCGGACAGGCCCTGTACCAGACCGGCGATGCAGATCTGGTTGACCATCTTGGCGAGCTGACCGGAGCCTGCTTCGCCCATCAGATTGCACGCGCGTGCATAAGCCGCGATCACCTTCTCGGCCTTGTCAAACGTCGCCTGATCGCTGCCGCACATCACGGTGAGCACGCCGTTCTCGGCACCAGCCTGACCGCCGGACACAGGCGCATCCATACATTCGAAGCCGCCTTTCTTCGCCGCGGCGTAAAGCTCGCGCGCAATCTCGGCGGAGGCAGTGGTGTGGTCGACAAAAACCTTGCCCTTGCCCATGCCGGCGAAGGCGCCGTTGGCGCCGAGCGTGACCTCGCGCAGGTCATTGTCGTTGCCGACGCAGCACATGACGAAATCCTGGCCCTCGGCGGCAGCCTTCGGCGTTGCAGCAGCCTTGCCGCCGAACTGGGCGGCCCATTTTTCGGCCTTGGCGGCGGTGCGGTTGTAAACAGTGACATCGTGCCCGCCCTTGGCCTTGAGATGCCCGGCCATGGGGTAGCCCATCACGCCCAAGCCCAGAAACGCCACCTTCGCCATCGTTATTCTCCCTGCCGCGCTGAATCTTTGGCCGGCCCTGGTTCGTTCCTTGGCCGTTGCCTCGCGCCTCAATAGGTCATTTCCGGGGCGGCCGCGTCAACCCGGTTCCAGCCCTTGCCCACCCTTGCGGTCCTGCCGAATTCGGCAGCCAATAGGTGCAAAAGACCCGGGGAGGGAAAATGAAAAGGATTGTCACTCTTGTGGCAGCCGCGCTGTGCGGAGTTGCGGCCTTGCCAACGATCTTGCCGGCGAATGCCGAAATCAGCGAAATGCGGGTGCCGCTCGGTGCCGGCGGCTTCGGATTTCTGCCGCTGCACATGATGAAGTATCATGGGCTGATCGAGAAGAAAGCCGCCGAAGCGGGGCTCACGCTCACCGTCAACTGGTCGAACGTCGGTGGCCCCGCGGTGATGAACGATGCGCTGCTGTCCGGCTCGGCCGATTTCATTTCCGCGGGTCCGCCGGCGTTCCTTGTGTTGTGGGACAAGACCAGGGGCAATGCCGGCGTCAAAGGGGTCGCGGCGATGAGCTCGACCCCGATGTATCTCAACACGCACGCGGCGCACTTGAAGTCGCTCGACGATATTCGCGACGAGGACAAGATCGCCGTCACCGCGGTGAAAGTCTCGATCCCGTCCATTGTCATGCAGGTGTATGCACGCAAGAAATTCGGCGCGGCCGACACATTCAAGTTCGACAAATATACGATCTCGATGCAGCATCCCGACGGCGTGGTGGCGATGCTCACGGCCAACAAGCAGATCGCGGCACACTACGCCTCGGCGCCGTTTCATCAGCGCGAGCGAAAAGAATCCAATATCCGCACCATCATGAATTCCGACGACGTGATGGGCGGCTCGACGACCTTCACGATGATCTCGACCACGACGAAATTCCACGACGAGAACCCGAAGGCCTATGCCGCCTTCGTCGCGGCGCTCAAGCAGTCCTTCGAGATGATCCGCACTGATAAGAAAGGCGCGGCGCAGGTGCTGCTGGACTCGATGGGCGGCAAAGGCTGGACCGTGGACGAACTCGCGACGATGCTCGACGAGCCGAGCACCAAATATACGACCCAGCCCGAGAACGTGATGAAGTACGCAACTTTCATGCACGAAATCGGCTCGCTCAAGAACAAGCCTGCCTCGATCGAGGACCTGTTCTTTAGCGCCGCCGAGGTCAGCGCGGGTAATTGATCAAATACCGATTGAAGATGCGAGGCCTGAATACCAATTCCCTCGGGCCGGCATCATGCTCTATGGTGCCGACCCATTGAGCAGGGAAGATCGATTATGGCCGTGACGAAGGAGCAGGTTCTGGGTGCTTTGGCAAAGGTGCCGTCGCCGGGTGGCGCGCCGCTGACCGATGCCGGCGTGCTGTCGGACGTGGTTGTGACCGACGGCAAGGTCTATTTCTCGATCACGGTCGATGCCGCGACGGTGAAATCCTGGGAGCCGGTGCGTGCGGCCGCGGAAACCGCGGTGCGCGCCGTTCCCGGTGTGCAGTCGGCGCTGGTGGCATTAACGGCGGAGCGGAAGGCCGGAGCGCCGTCGCGCGGGCCGCAGCCGGCGCATGTTGCGGCCACCCAGCCGCGCGGTCAGGCTCACGGTCACGCGCATGGTCATGCCGGGCACCAGCACGGCGGGGAACGTGAGAAGCCGGGCATTCCCGGCGTCGATGCCGTGATCGCGGTGGCGTCCGGCAAGGGCGGCGTCGGCAAGTCGACCACGGCGGTCAATCTGGCGCTGGGCTTACGCGATCTCGGCCTCAAGGTTGGGCTGCTCGATGCCGATATTTACGGGCCATCGATGCCTAAGCTGCTCGCCATCAAGGAGAAGCCGAAGACCATCGACGGCAAGCGTCTTGTGCCGATCGAGCGTTACGGCCTGAAGGTGATGTCGATCGGGTTCATGATCGAAGAAGAGACGCCGATGATCTGGCGTGGGCCGATGGTGATGTCGGCAATTACGCAGATGCTGCACGAGGTAGAGTGGGGCAAGCTCGACGTCATGGTCGTCGACATGCCGCCCGGGACCGGCGATGCGCAGCTCACCATGGCGCAGCAGGTGCCGCTCAAGGGCGCAGTGATTGTGTCGACGCCACAGGATCTGGCCTTGATCGACGCGCGCCGCGGCGTCGCCATGTTCAAGCGCGTCAATGTACCGGTGCTCGGGGTCGTCGAGAACATGAGCTATTTCCTCTGCCCGGAATGCGGCACGCGTTCCGACATCTTCAGTCACGGTGGCGCGCGCCACGAGGCCGAGCGTCTCGGCGTGCCGTTCCTTGGCGAAGTGCCGCTGCATATGGCCATCCGCGAGAAATCGGACGCCGGCTTGCCGGTGGTCGCGACCGATCCGGATAGTCCGCATACCGAGATCTATCGCGACATCGCGGCGCGCGTGCTTGAGCAAATCAAGGGCGGCGCATCGTCGGGCCGTACCGCGCCGAAGATTGTCATCGAAGCCTAGTCAACAGGAAGAGTCATGCGCGCGCGGTTCGCAATTTGTCTTGGTTTGTTCGCAACGATGGCCGCGCCCGCTTTTGCGCAGACAGAGGCGCCACCCGCAGTCGTGGCAAAGCCTGCGCCTCTGTCCGCCGCCGATCTTGCCTTCGGCCGAAACATCGCGCTGATCCGCGGTCATCTGCTGACCGGCGACGAGCTTGCCGCACAGCGTGATTGGAGTGGTGCGGCGACGCATTTCAGTTTTCCGCGTGAGGAAGTCTACGGCCTCATTCGCGCGGACGTTCGTGCCTACAAGGTGCCGCCATTCGATGATGCGCTCAGAACGCTGGTTGGCGCAGCGAAGGCTCGTAACGCAAAGGCGCTCCCAAAAGCGCGACAGAAAGTCGAAGCGGCACTCAATGCTGTCGATGCTGCCTTGAAAGCCAAGCAACAAAGCTGGCCGCGCTTCACGGTTGCGGTGGCGATTTCTTTGCTCAAGACCGCGCCGGACGAATACGACGATGCTGTTGTGAAAGGCCGGGTCTTGCGTCCGATTGGCTATCAGACGGCGCGCGGTTACGTGTTGCAAACCGAGCGCATGATCCAGAGCGTCGCTGGCGAATTTCCCGGCGACAATGCGGTGGCGCTCTCCGACATCAGTTCAGGATTTGCCGAACTGAAAGCTGCGCAGCCGTCGGTGAATGCGCCGAAGCTGGCGACCATCGATGATGCGGCGTTTCAAACCGCGGTCGCGAAGATCGATGCGGCGGCGGCCAAGCTGCCGTAAGCCGATACCTGAAATCTTAACCAGTTGAATCTACGCAGTCTTTATGCGGGGCAGGAACGCTTCGCTGCGCTGCAGCGAAAAGTTGCACGTCACGCAACTAAGTAATGATGCGTTAGTGCTTGTCACACTAGCGCCGACCTGCTTTGCCAAATCCACGATCCGCCAATCCTGGCGGCGCCGGTCATAAAATAACTGGAGTGAAACCCCTATGAAACGTCGTCAATTTCTTGGCGCCGCGACGGCTGGTCTTGCGACCGCCGCGGTAGCGAGCCCCGCCATCGCGCAGTCGAATCCCGAGGTGAAGTGGCGTCTGACGTCGAGCTTCCCGAAGTCACTCGACACGCTGTACGGCGCGGCGGAGGTGTTCTCGAAGGCGGTCGCCGAAATGACCGACAACAAATTCCAGATCCAGTGCTTTGCCGCCGGTGAAATCGTTCCCGGTCTGCAGGCCGCCGACGCGGTGCAGAACGGCACCGTCGAGATGTGCCACACGGCGTCGTACTACTATGTCGGCAAAGACCCGACCTTCAGTCTGTTCACGTCGCAGCCGTTCGGTCTCAACGCGCGCATGCAGCAGGCGTGGATGGAATTCGGCGGCGCGGGCGATCTCGCCAACGAGTTCTACAAGAAGTACAACTTCACGGCGCTGATGTGCGGCAACACCGAATGTCAGATGGGCGGCTGGTTCCGCAAGGAGATCAAGGAAGTTGCGGATCTCAATGGTCTGAAATTCCGCATCGCCGGTTTCGGCGGCACGATCCTGTCCAAGCTCGGCGTTGTGCCGCAACAGGTCGCCGGCGGTGACATCTATCCGGCGCTGGAGAAGGGCACCATCGACGCCGCCGAATGGGTCGGTCCTTACGATGACGAGAAGCTCGGCTTCGCCAAGGTCGCGAAGTACTATTATTATCCGGGTTGGTGGGAAGGCGGCGCGATGCTGCACAACTTCATCAACCTCGATAAGTGGAATTCGCTGAACAAGCAGCAGCAGCAAATCCTGAGGTCGGCTTCTTACACCGCGCACACCTGGATGATGGCGAAGTATGACGCCTCCAATCCGGCCGCGCTCAAGCGTCTGGTGGCGAGCGGCGCCCAGCTTCGGCCGTTCCCGCAGCCGGTGATGGAAGCCTCCTACAAGGCAACCACGGACACCTACAACGAAGTCAGCGCCAAGAACGCCGAGTTCAAGAAGGTCTACGACAGCATGGTCGCCTTCCGCGGCGATCAGTATCTGTGGTGGCAGGTGGCCGAACTCAGCTTCGACTCGTTCATGGTCCGCATGCGCTCGCGCGGCTAAGACCGGCGGTTACGCTCATAATACCAAATCAAGGGCCGGCCTAAAAAGCCGGCCCTTATTGCATTTCGGGCCCGTTTTCAGGGCGCAATCCCACTTACAAGTTTTAGGGAACCGGTGCAGACTGAATGTCATGCGTAACGGCCGTCATGGAGTGGGCCACGAAAGTGGACCATGGCGGGGCGCACGCGGCAGCGGGGGCATCCGTTGCATAAAAAACCAATGGGAGGATACCAGGATGAAACGACGTCAATTTATCAAGGCCGCCGGTCTCGGCATGGCGGCCAGCGCGGTCGCAGCTCCGGCGATCGCGCAGTCGATGCCAGAAATCAAATGGCGCATGACGACAAGCTGGCCGAAGTCGCTCGATACGCTGCATGGCGGCGCCGAGATGATGGCCAAGATGGTCGGCGAGGCGACCGACGGCAAATTCCATATCCAGACATTCGCCGCCGGCGAAATCGTGCCCGGCCTTCAGGTTCTCGATGCCGTGCAGAACGGCACGGTCGAGTGCGGCCACACCGCGTCATACTATTATTTCGGCAAGGACCCGACTTTTGCCTACGGCACCTCGGTAGCCTTCGGCCCGAACGCGCGGCTGAACCAGGGTTGGTACACGCAGGGCGGCGGCAAAGCCGTGCTCGACGAGTTCTATAAAAAGTACAACGTCGTTTCGTTCCTCGCCGGTAACACCGGCTGTCAGATGGGCGGCTGGTTCCGCAAGGAAATCAATACGCTCGACGACCTCAAGGGCATCAAGATGCGTATCGGCGGCTTCCCGGGCCGCGTGCTGGCTAAGCTCGGCGCCGTGCCGCAGCAGATTGCGGCCGGCGACATCTATCCGGCGCTGGAGAAGGGTACTATCGACGCCGCCGAGTGGGTCGGTCCTTACGACGACGAGAAGCTCGGCCTCTACAAGGTCGCGCCGCATTACTATTATCCCGGCTGGTGGGAAGGCGGCTCGATGCTGTTCGCCTTCATCAATCTCGACAAGTTCAACGCCTTGCCAAAGCACTATCAGTCAGTGCTCGAGCAGGCCGGCCATTACGCCAACACCTGGATGATGGCCAAATACGACACGCTCAACCCGCAGGCGCTGCGGCGCTTGCTCAGCAACGGTGCCAAGCTCCACGGCTTCTCACCGGCGATCATGGACGCCTGCTTCAAGGCGACCGCGGAATTGCATAGCGAGATCGCCAAGGAGAATGCGAGCTTCAAGAAGACGATGGAGTCGCTGAACGACTTCACCAAGAACGGCTACCAGTGGTTCCAGGTCGCTGAATTTGGATATGACGCCTACATGATCCGCAACGCGCGCAATCTGGCCTGATCGGCAGAAGCGAACGGCCCAAAAGAGAAACGGCCCCTGGGCGTTCGCTCCGGGGCCGTTTTTTTGTATTGCTGTCGTTATTTCGGTGGCGGGTCGAAGTTGAGCGCGGGCAGATCGATCTGCGGTACTTCAATATTGATCTTGTTGAGATCGGTGTTTACGGGCTTGTCGAGGAAGAAGGTCACCGTGCTCGGGAACGCGATCACCAGCACGACCATGATGACCTGCAGGCCGACCCAGGGCAGGGCGCCCCAATAGATATCCGAACTCTTCACTTCCTTCGGTGCGACACCGCGCA
>DASYCM010000232.1:0-6156 GCA_036500165.1 Pseudolabrys sp. | reverse complement strand
GTGCACCGCCGGAATTCACGCACTTCTCGCTAGCCGAGTTGCAACGGGGCTTTTTGGCGCTCGCCTTTGGCTCCGATCTGCGCATCGGTGCAAAACCGCGCGGCATTCGCCGCTTCGACCACCCCATCGTTGCGCGGATCGTACAGACCGGCAGCGTCGACCGCGGTGCCGCAATGACACACATCGTCGAGGAATACGCAGGCAAAGTGCCGAACCTGCATCTCAGTGTCGCGGCAGCAACCGCACCCGAGGTCGATATCGAAATCCGGCTGATCGACGAGAAGAATTTCAAGTCGGCACTACGCGCCGCCTTCGGCGACGCGGTGACCAAGGAATTCGTCGCGCGCACCGACCCGCAATGCATGACCAGCGTAAAATCGAGCAGCGACGGTGATATTCTTCGCTCGATCTCCTTCATCATCGTCGATAAAGGCGACCGGATATTCCTCGACTGCGCCTATCACGAGTTGCTGCATGCCTTCGGCCTGTCGAACCACGACCAGCGTAACCCCTGGACGACACTCAACCAGCGCCGCCTCGTCGGTTACCTGAGCGTCTACGACCGGGCGCTGCTCACGGCCCTCTACGATCCGCGCATCAGGCCGGGCATGACTGCCGCCCAGGCCAGGTCCGTACTGCCGGTGGTATATGGCGATCTTGGTTTTGGCCCCGAGAAACGCTAGCACAGGCTTCAATTCGCCTGTGCTATAGTGGATTGTCGCTAAACGCCTGCCGCAAGGAACCGTCATGAAACTGGTCATCGCCGTCATCAAGCCGTTCAAGCTCGACGAGGTCCGTGATGCGCTGACGCGGATCGGCGTTCACGGCATGACCGTCACCGAGGTCAAAGGCTTCGGCCGCCAGAAGGGACATATGGAGATCTACCGCGGCGCCGAATACGCCGTGAACTTCCTGCCCAAGCTGCGCATCGAGTGCGCCGTGGCCAGCGAACAGGTCGATCAGGCGGTCGAGGCGATCGCCAATTCCGCCAAAACCGGGCAGATTGGCGACGGAAAAATTCTGGTGACGCCGATCGAGCAGGCCGTGCGCATCCGCACCGGCGAGACCGACATCGACGCTCTCTAGAAATTCCGCGACTTCACCAAGCCAACAAAACTTAGAACCAAAAACTTCAAGTTCGAAACTTCACGCTACGACGACAAGTCCGGGGGAATACCAATGTCCAAGGCAACATCGTCGCTCACAGCAATGCTGTGGGTGATCGGCGGTACGATTCTGACAACGCCTGTCTTTGCCCAAACGACCGCGGCGCCAAAGGTCGACGCCGCCGACACGGCCTGGATGCTGGGCGCGACCGGCCTCGTCCTGATGATGACGATACCGGGACTGGCTTTGTTCTACGCCGGCATGGTGCGCAAGAAGAACATCCTCGCGACAATGGCACAGTGCATGGCGGCGACATTTCTTGTCTCGCTGCTTTGGGCGGTGATCGGTTACTCGCTCGCCTTCAGCGGCGACGGCGCCTATATCGGCACGCTGGATCGTTTGTTTCTCAACGGCATGACGCTCGACTCGATTTCGTCGCTGGCGAAAACAATCCCGGAAAACCTGTTCATGATGTATCAGATGACCTTTGCGGTCATCACCGTGGCGTTGGTCGCCGGTTCGGTCGCCGACCGCATGCGCTTCTCCGCCTTTCTGCTGTTCTGCGTTTTCTGGGTGCTGCTGGTCTATGTGCCGATCGCACACTGGATCTGGGGCGGCGGTTTCCTCGGCGCCAATGGCGTGATCGATTTCGCCGGCGGCCTCGTCGTGCACGTCAATGCCGGCGTTGCCGGACTGGTCGCGGCTTATGTGATCGGTTCTCGCCGCGGCTACGGCAGCGAAAATCTATCGCCGCACGATCTGACGCTGGCCGTCATCGGCACCGGCCTGTTGTGGGTGGGCTGGTTCGGATTCAACGGCGGCTCTGCGCTCGGCGCCAACTCACGTGCCGCGATGGCGATCGTGTCGACGCATCTTGCCGCATGTGCCGGTGCTTTCACCTGGATGGCGCTCGAGTGGTACCTGCGCGGCAAACCGTCGGTGCTCGGCATGATCTCCGGCGCGGTGGCCGGTCTCGGCACCATTACGCCGGCGTCCGGCTTTGTCATGCCAATGCAGGCCGTGCTGATCGGCCTGATCGCCGGCTGCGTCTGCTTCTGGGCCTGCACCTGGCTCAAGATCAAACTCGGCTACGACGACTCGCTCGACGTTTTCGGTGTGCACGGCATTGGTGGCGTGACCGGGAGCTTGCTGGCCGGTGTGTTCGCGACCGGCGCTTTGTCGGCAACACCGGAACTACCTGGCGGCGTCTCCGGCCTGCTCGAAGGCAACGCGCACCTCCTGTGGGCGCAACTCGGCGGCGTCGCTATCACCGCGCTGTGGTCCGGCGCGCTCACCTTCGTCATCCTGAAGGTCATCAGTATCTTTGTACCGCTGCGCGTCCGGCACGAGGACGAAATCATGGGCCTCGACGTCAGCCAGCACGGCGAAGCGCTTCAATAACTAACGAAAACTTTCCGCGCCGGAGGTTGCTCCGGCGCGGCCTGAATCATTTTCGCGCATATGATGATTTTTTGTGCAGGGCGCTAAAGCCGTGGCGCTACTTTGAGCTTACGCCGTAAGGGCCATTGCGGCCCTTACCCCGCCCAACCGATTCTACCTGAAAAATCAAATCGATAGACGCGCTGCGGCCAACTGGCACGGCGTTTGATTCTATCTGCGCGGTCATGCCTGCGAAGCAAGCTTCGAAGGGAGGGCTCAGTGAAACCGCCCGCACTGCGTAACGTAAAACGGGCTCTCAAGCGGGGATCGAATCCATGAAAATCGTCATGGCCATTATTAAGCCCTTCAAGCTCGACGAGGTCCGCGATGCGCTGACCTCCATCGGCGTGCAGGGTCTGACCGTCACCGAAGTGAAGGGTTACGGACGTCAAAAGGGTCACACGGAAATCTACCGTGGGGCAGAGTACGCGGTGAGCTTCCTTCCGAAGATCAAGGTGGAAGTCGCTGTTGCTTCCACCCAGGTCGACAAGGTCGTCGGCGCCATCACCGGCGCTGCCAAGACCGGTCAAATCGGCGACGGCAAAATCTTCGTGTTCGGACTGGATCACGCCGTGCGCATTCGCACCGGCGAGACCGATGCCGCGGCGCTCTAAGTAACCCGCACAAAACATATCAGGAGTTAGACCATGACGTTGAAGAAATTCTCCCGTGCGGGACTGGTGGCAGGTGCCCTCGGTATTCTGCTCGGCCTCTTCCTGAGCGTGGCGTCGTTCGACGCTTCCTACGCTCAGGCTCCGGCGACGCCGCCAGCTGCTGCCGCTCCCGCGGCTGCTCCGGCGCCCGCTCCGCTAGCGGCTTGCGACTCAACCGCCAAGCCGCCGGTGCTCAGCAACTGTAAAACCGATTCCGGCGACACCGCCTGGATGCTCACCTCGACCGCTCTCGTGCTCATGATGACCATTCCGGGTCTCGGCCTGTTCTATGGCGGCATGGTGCGCAAGAAGAACGTGCTCGCCACCGTCATGCAGAGCTTTGCCATCACTTGTATCGTGACGGTGCTGTGGATGATCGTCGGCTACTCGTTGGCCTTCACCGAAGGAAGCATGAACGCCTACCTGGGCAGTTTCGATAAACTGTTCCTGGCCGGCGTCGGCACAGCGACGGTGACGGTGAACTCTCTTGCCGCGTCGATTCCCGAGACGGTGTTCATCACGTTCCAGATGACCTTCGCCATCATCACCCCAGCCCTGATCGCCGGTGCTTTCGCCGAACGCATGAAGTTCTCGGCGATGTGCTGGTTCATGGCGCTGTGGCTGTTGCTGGTCTACTGCCCGATCGCGCATTGGGTCTGGGGCGGCGGCTTCCTCGGTTCGGCTGGCGTGCTCGACTTCGCCGGCGGCACCGTGGTGCACATCAACGCTGGTGTCGCGGGTCTCGTCTGCGCCATCATCCTCGGCAAGCGTAAGGGCTACGGCACCACTTCGATGGCGCCGCATAACCTGACCTGGTCGTTCGTTGGTGCTTCGTTGCTGTGGGTTGGCTGGTTCGGCTTCAACGCCGGTTCGGCCGTCGCCGCTAACCCGCTCGCGGGCGCTGCGATGATCAACACGCAGGTTGCGACCGCCGCGGCGGCTCTCGCCTGGATGTTCGCCGAATGGATGATCGCGAAGAAGCCGAGCGTGCTCGGCATCATCTCCGGCGCGGTTGCCGGTCTCGTTGCCATCACTCCGGCTTCGGGCTTCGTCAATCCGACGGGCGCGCTGATCATCGGCCTCATTGCCGGCGTCGCGTGCTACTTCGCGGCCGTCCACGTCAAGAAGATGTTCGGTTATGACGACTCGCTCGACGCCTTCGGCGTCCACGGCGTTGGCGGCATCATCGGCGCGATCTTGACCGGTGCGTTCGCGGACGCGACCGTCAACGAACTCGGCAAAGACGGCACCGTGATGACCCAGGTCTACGGCGTCGCCGTAACCCTGATCTACACCGCGGTTGCCACGGCCATCATCCTCCTGGTGATCAAGGCCATCGTCGGCCTGCGTCCGACCGAGCAGGGCGAAGAAGAAGGTCTCGACATCACGCTGCACGGCGAAACCGTTCAGTAGGATTTCTAACGCGCATGGCCTTCGGGCCAACCCTTGGGGCCATGCGCATCTGAGCTAGCGGTAGGGGCGGAAACCCGGCACTGTCCCTCCCGTTGAGGCCCTCGGTTCGCAAGAGCCGGGGGCCTCTCTTATTTTGGCGCGCTTTTCGACATCCTAACCCCAGCCAAACGCCGCAAATCCCGGGATAAAATGGCTGCGGCCGCCCGATGGTTAATCGGGTCTTAACCTCGACATCCCTATTGTGAGGCATCCTTGTGCCGGGCTTAAAACCCGCTTGTGTAGCCGTATGCCCAATGACCGGTTCATGACCGCCCAGCGCGACACTTCTTCACCCAAAGCACCGGTGGCTGACGGCCGCTCGCCCTTTGTGCGGCTGACAGAGCTGATTGCCGGCATCGAGCCGGGCAAGTCGGTCATCAACCTGTCGGTCGGCGAACCGCAGCATCCGATCCCGCCTTTCGTCGGCCCAGTGATGGCGGCGCATCTCAACGAATTCGGCCGCTATCCGGCGAACAAAGGCCTCGAGGTTTTCCGCAAAGCCGTCGCCGCGTGGCTCGCCGGCCGCTACAAGCTGCCACGGCCGGTCGACTTCGAACATGAAGTGCTGGTGCTCAACGGCACGCGCGAGGGCCTATTCCTCGCCGCGATCTCCGCCACGCGCTACGTCGCACCGCGTGTTGGCACGCCCGCTGTGCTGATCCCCAATCCGTTCTATGCCGCCTACAGCGCCGGCGCGCTCGCGGCCGGTTGCGAACCGGTCTACCTGCCGGCGAGGCGCGAAAGCGGCTTCCTGCCAGACCTCGACGCGCTCGACGACGCGTTGCTCAAGCGCACCGTCGCGTTCTATCTGGCTTCGCCGTCGAACCCGCAGGGTGCGGTGGCGAGTGCCTCCTATCTCGAAAAACTTGCCAGTCTCGCGCGGCGTTACGGTTTTCTCGTCTTCGCCGATGAATGCTATTGCGAGATCTACTCGACCGATAAACCCGCCGGCATGCTGGAGACGTCAGGGCCCGACTTCGCCAACGTCATCGTCTTTCATTCACTGTCGAAGCGCTCGAACCTGCCCGGCCTGCGTGTCGGCTTCGCCGCCGGCGACAAGAATTTCCTGCGTCACTATCTCGAACTGCGCAACGTCGCGGCGCCGCAGGTGCCGGGTCCCGCGCAACACGTCGGCGCCGCGGCTTACTCCGACGAAGCGCATGTCGAGGAAAATCGCAGGCTCTATAACGCCAAGTTCGATCTCGCCGATCAGATCGTCGGCGATCGTTACGGCTACAAACGTCCGGCCGGCGGCTTCTTCCTATGGCTCGATGTGTCGAAATACGGCGGCAGCGAGATCGTGACCAAACGCCTGTGGCGGGAGGCCGGCGTGCGCGTCGTGCCCGGCCGCTATCTCGCGCGTGAACAAGCCGATGGCAGTAATCCCGGCGCGGACTTCATCCGCGTCGCCATGGTTCAGGACAGCACGGCCACGGCGGAGGCGTTGCATCGCATCGTCGCCGTGCTCGGGTAGGGAAAACGAATGGCCTCTTCGGATCGGAGC
>DASYCM010000231.1:0-17837 GCA_036500165.1 Pseudolabrys sp. | reverse complement strand
GAGGGCCTCGCGCCGGCGGTGGTCCTCGAATTGTTCAAGGTGTTCGATCAGCTGCGCAAGCATATCTCGATCGTCATTGTCGAACACAATCTCGATCTGGTGCTGGCCTTGGCCGACCGGGTGTTCGCGCTGGAACGCGGCGCTGTGTTTCATCAGGGCCCTGCGGAGCCTTTGCTGACCGACCTCACCTATCGCAAGAAAATTCTGTGGCTGTGAGATTTCGCAGCTGATTGTGGTCTAATGCCCCAAAACGACCGGGGGACCATCATGACCAACAAGATCGACCTTCAAGGCCGCAATGCCATCGTCACCGGCGGTGCGCAGGGCATCGGCCGCGCCATCACGGAACGCTTTCTGGATTCCGGCGCATCGGTCGCAATCTGGGATCGCGACGATAAACTGGCGCAGCAGACGGCGGCGGAATTGAAAACTTGCGGTCGCGTCATCGCGGTGAAGGTCGATGTCACGCAGTTTTCCGACATCGAGAAGGCGCGCGACGCCACGCTGAAAGAACTCGGCCGCATCGACATACTCGTGAACAATGCCGGCATTACCGGACCGAATGTTACGACGTGGGACTACCCGGTCGAGGCATGGCAAAGCGTCATGCGCATCAACCTCGACGGCCCGTTCATGTGCTGCAAGGCTGTCGTGCCTTCGATGATCGCGCAGAATTACGGCCGCATTGTCAACATCGCCTCGGTGGCCGGCAAGGAGGGCAACCCGAACGCACCGGCCTATTCGGCGTCGAAGGCCGGCGTGATCGCGCTCACCAAGTCGTTGGGCAAGGAACTGGCGGGCTACGATATCGGCGTGAACTGCATCACGCCGGCCGCAGCCAAGACCGCGATGTTCGATCAGATGACGCAGTCGCACATCGACTACATGCTGTCGAAGATCCCGCGTGCGCGTTTCGTCAATGTCGAGGAGATCGCGGCACTGGTGGCGTTCTGCGCGTCGGCCGATTGTTCGTTCACCACGGGCGCGGCCTTCGATATTTCCGGTGGGCGGGCGACCTACTGACACCGGCCTGCCCGTTTTGCCTCCCTTGCGCCGGTCGCGCCGTTCGGCGCATGCTTGCTGAAAGATAAAAAGACGTCTGGGAGGACGGAATGTCGAAGAAGCCCAAGGCGGGCAGCAACGCCGGCAAACCGGCAAAAAAGCCGATCACACGCGAACTGCGTTCGCGGCTCTGGTTCGACAATCCCGACAACCCGGGCATGACGGCGCTCTATCTCGAGCGCTATCTCAACTACGGCCTGACGCTGAAAGAGCTGACCTCCGGCAAGCCGATCATCGGCATCGCGCAAACAGGCTCCGATTTATCGCCCTGCAATCGCCATCACCTCGAACTTGCCGCGCGGGTGCGTGAGGGCATTCGCACTGCCGGGGGCGTGGCCTTCGAGTTTCCCGTGCATCCGATTCAGGAGACGGGCAAACGCCCGACTGCCGCGCTCGACCGCAACCTTGCCTATCTCGGCCTCGTCGAAATTCTCTACGGCTATCCGCTCGACGGCGTCGTGCTGACCACCGGCTGCGACAAGACCACGCCCGCCTGTCTGATGGCGGCGGCGAGCGTCAATATTCCGGCCATCGTGCTGTCCGGCGGGCCGATGCTGAACGGCTGGTGGAAGGGCGAACGCGCCGGCTCCGGCACCGTCGTCTGGCAGGCGCGCCAGGATCACGCCGCCGGCAAGATCGACTACAAGGAATTCATCGACATCGTGACGTCGTCGGCGCCGTCGGTCGGCCATTGCAATACGATGGGCACGGCCTCGACCATGAACGCGCTGGCCGAAGCGCTTGGCATGTCGCTGCCCGGCTGCGCCGCGATCCCCGCGCCCTACCGCGAGCGTGCGCAGATTGCCTACGATACTGGCGTGCGCGCGGTCGAACTGGTGAACGAGGATCTGCGGCCCACCGATATCCTCACGCGCAAGGCTTTCGAGAACGCCATCGTCGCCAATTCGGCCATCGGCGGCTCGACCAATGCGCCGATCCACATCAACGCCATCGCGCGGCATGTCGGCGTGAAGCTGACCATCGAAGACTGGGAGAAGATCGGCTACGACGTGCCGCTGCTCGTCAACATGCAGCCTGCTGGAAAATATCTCGGCGAAGAATACTACCGCGCCGGCGGTCTGCCCGCGGTGATGAAGCAACTGCTCAAGGCCGGCAAAGGCCACGCCGATGCGCTGACCATCAACGGCAAGACGATGGGCGAGAACGTGCGCAAGGCCGAAGTACAAGACCCCGACGTCATCAAGCCCTACGCCAAGCCGATGAAGAAGCAGGCCGGTTTCAAGGTGCTGAAGGGCAATCTGTTCGACTCTGCCATCATGAAGACCAGCGTCATCTCGGAAGAATTCCGCAATCGCTATCTCATCAATCCGAAAGACCCGAACGCCTTCGAAGGCCGCGCCATGGTCTTCGAAGGACCGGAGGACTACCACCACCGCATCGAAGACCCGAAACTCAAGATCGACGCCAACACGATCCTGTTCATCCGCGGCGTCGGCCCGATCGGCTATCCCGGTTCGGCGGAAGTCGTGAACATGCAGCCGCCGGCAGCGCTGATCAAAAAGGGCATCACCTCGTTGCCCTGCATCGGCGATGGCCGCCAGTCCGGTACCTCCGGCTCGCCGTCGATCCTCAATGCCTCGCCAGAAGCTGCTGCCGGCGGCGGCCTCGCCATCCTGAAAACCGGCGACCGTGTCCGCATCGATCTCGGCAAAGGCACCGCCGATATTCTGATCTCGGATACCGAACTGACGCGTCGCCGCGCCGACCTGCAAAAGCGCGGCGGTTTCGCCTATGCCGAAAGCCAGACGCCCTGGCAGGAAATCCAGCGCGGCATGGTCGACCAGCTTACCGACGGCATGGTGCTCAAGCCCGCCGTCAGATATCAGCGCATCGCGCAGAAAAGCGTGCCGCGCGACAATCACTAGTTCTTTGCATTAATCTCTTGCATTAGGGGGAAGCCGTGGCCGGACGATTGAAAGGCAAACTCGCGCTGGTGACCGCCGCAGGCCAAGGCATCGGCCGCGCGATTGCCGAAACATGCATCGCCGAAGGCGCCAAGGTGATCGCCACCGATCTCGATGCGTCCAAGTTCAAGAGCCTAAAGAAGGCCACCGCCTTCGCGCTCGACGTGCGCGACACCAAAAAAGTCGATGCACTCGCCAAGGACGTCATCAAGAAATTCGGCGCCCCCCACATCCTCTTCAACTGCGCCGGTTACGTACATCAGGGCAGCCTGCTCGACTGCTCTGAAGATGATTGGGATTTTTCATTCGACCTCAACGTCAAATCGATACACCGCATGCTGCGCGCCTTTGTTCCGGCGATGCTCAAGAACGGCGGCGGCTCGATCGTCAATATTTCGTCGACGGTGTCTTCAATCCGCGGCGTGCCTAAGCGCTACGCCTACGGTGCAACCAAAGCCGCCGTCATCGGCCTGACCAAAGCGGTCGCGGCCGATTTCATTCGCAACAATCTGCGCTGCAACGCGATCTGCCCGGGCACCATCCAGTCACCCTCGCTTGACGGTCGCATCGAAGCGATCTCGAAAAGCACCGGTAAATCGTTGAAGACGGTACGCGAGGATTTCGTCAATCGTCAGCCAATCGGAAGGCTTGGAACTGCGGCGGAAGTCGCCGCGCTCGCTTTGTTCCTGGCCTCCGATGAGTCGAGCTACATCACGGGACATACGCATCTCGTCGATGGCGGCATGGCTCTCTAATAGGCGCCTTGAATAGGCCGCTGAAACTTTAGTCGAAGTCTGCACCTGCCCATTTTCGTGCGCTGCACAACAAGTGGGACGCTGCGATCACCTGAAAAGACTCGCCGCCCCGCCCCGGACTGTGCTGCTATGGCGAAGTTGTAAGCGGGCCGGGCACTCGCAAGAGCAACGAAAACTCCCGGACCCGCAATACGGCCAACGTGCCGTCCTGGGAGGATAACATGGCGTCCGTCGTTATTCGCGACGCGCGCAAGGCGTTCGGAATGGCCGCGGTCATTCACGGCGTCAGCGTCGACATTGCCGATGGCGAGTTTGTTGTGCTGGTCGGTCCTTCCGGCTGCGGCAAGTCGACCTTGCTGCGCATGATCGCCGGCCTCGAAAACATCACCGCGGGCGAAATCAGCATCGGCGGCCGCGTCGTCAACGATCTGCCGCCGAAAGAGCGCGACGTTGCGATGGTGTTCCAGAATTACGCGCTCTACCCGCACATGACCGTCGCCGCCAATATGGCGTTCTCGATGAAGTTGCGAGGCGCGCGGAAAGAAGAAATCGAAACGCGCGTCAATCGCGCCGCCGCTATTCTCGATCTGACGCCTTATCTGGAACGCTATCCGCGCCAACTTTCCGGCGGCCAACGCCAGCGTGTCGCGATGGGCCGCGCCATTGTGCGCGATCCTCAGGTGTTCCTGTTCGATGAGCCACTATCGAATCTCGATGCCAAGCTGCGCGTGCAAATGCGCACCGAGATCAAGGAACTGCATCAGCGCCTCAAGACCACGACGGTCTACGTCACGCACGACCAGATTGAAGCCATGACCATGGCCGACAAGATCGTGGTGATGCACGACGGCATTGTCGAGCAGATCGGATCGCCGCTCGAACTCTACGACAAGCCCGCAAACCAATTCGTTGCCGGCTTCATCGGTTCGCCCGCGATGAACTTCATCAAGGGCAGGATCGCGGTGAATGGCGTCGTGTCGTTCGAAGGACCGAACGGCGTGAAGCTGCCACTCGCATCGGCGCTGGGCAATTCTAACGGCAAGCCCGCGGTTTACGGCATCCGTCCTGAGAACTTCACCATTGCCGACGATGGCGCCGAAGCTGAAATCGTTGTGGTCGAGCCGACCGGTTCTGAAACACAAGTGTTTGCCAAGCTCGGCGGCGAAGAGATCGTCGCCGTGTTCCGCGAACGGCACAAATTCAATCCGGGCGACAAGGTCAGACTGAAGCCTGATCAGAGCGCCGTCCATCTTTTCGATGAAGCTACGGGGAAGCGTCTGACTGCATAACAAAAACCAAACGGAGGAACGACGATGTCTGACTTTACACGCCGCGCGCTCATCAAAAGTGGCACGGCACTCGGCGCGGCCAGCGCGCTGACCGGCCCTGCGCTCGTGGATTGGGCTAAAGCATGGGCGCAAAGCGCGCCATGGAAGCCCGAGAAAGACGCCAAGCTCTCGATGCTGCGCTGGAAATATTTCGTGCAAGCCGAGGACGATGCCTTCGTTAAGCTGATCGACGCCTTCACCAAGGCGACCGGCGTCAAGGTCGACATCGCACGCGAGTCTTACGAGGACGTGCAACCGAAAGCCTCGGTTGCGGCCAATACCGGCACCGGCCCGGACATTTTCTGGGGCCTCTACTCTCTTCCCCACCTGTTTCCACAAAAGTGCCTCGACGTCACGGACGTCGCCGACTATCTCGGCAAGGCGCATGGCGGCTGGGTCGACAGCGCTATCAAGTACGGCAAGAATGGCAACAAGTGGATTGCGATTCCGATTTGTTATTCGGGTTCGCTCCTCAACTATCGCGTCGAAGCATCGAAGAAGGCAGGCTTCAGCAAGCCGCCGGAAACGACGGATGCCTTCCTCGAATACGCCAAGGCGATGAAGGCGCAAGGTACGCCAGGTGGCTTCGCGCTCGGCCACGCATCCGGCGACGGCAACACATGGGCGTATTGGTGCTTGTGGACCCACAACGCCCAGGTCGTCGACAAGGACGACAAGGTGATCATCAACTCACCTGAAACCGTCAAAGCGCTGGAATTCACCAAGGCGCTCTACGGCCACATGATCCCCGGCACAGCCTCATGGAATGACGCCTCGAACAACAAGGCGTTCCTTGCCAAGGAGATTCATTGGACCAACAACGGCATTTCGATCTACGTCGCCGCACAAAACAGCGCCAAGGACGTCGCCGAGGATATGAACCATGCCTACTTCCCGGTAGGCCCGGCCGGGAAGCCGACCGAATTGCACTTGATGTATCCGGCACTGGTGATGACCTACACGAAGTATCCGCAGGCTTGTAAAGCGCTGATGGCTTTCATGCTCGCGGCGGACAACTTCAACCCGTGGATCCAATCGGCCAAGGGCTATCTCACGCACTGCCTCAACGAATACGACAAGAACCCGGTGTGGACCGCCGATCCGAAGACGACGCCGTACCGCGACGTTGCCAAACGCTCGCTGACGGCAGGCGGTCTCGGCTCGGTCGGCGAAAAGGCAGCAACGGCGATCGCAGACTTCATCGTGCTCGACATGCTCGCCAACTACTGCACCGGCCGTGAAGACACGAAGGGTGCTATCGCCATCGCAGAGCGGCAGTTGAAGCGCATCTATCGGTAGTCGCTCCTCTCAAATGTCATGGCCGGGCTTGTCCCGGCCATGACGCCTTAATGCTCGGCAAGAAAGACGTGGATGCCCGCGACAAGCGCGGGCATGACGGAGACGGAGTTACGAGAGACAAAATGGCGAACATCGCCCTCGATCACCAAGGCTATCGCCGCATCACGGCGTGGGATCGGCTCAAGACCAACCGCAACTGGCTGGCTATCTGGTTCATGCTGCCAGCCGCGGCATTCCTCATTCTGTTTTTGGCCTATCCGCTGGGCTTAGGCGTCTGGCTGTCATTCACCGATGCTCGGCTCGGCCGCGAGGGCATTTTCATCGGCTTTGAAAATTACGAATTTCTGTGGGACGACACGACGTTCTGGCTCTCGGTGTTCAACACCCTACTCTACACCGTCGTCGCTAGCGCGATTAAATTCGCTGTCGGGCTTTATCTCGCACTGCTGCTCAACGAACGGCTGCCATTCAAGGCCATCATCCGCGCCGTCGTGCTCATCCCCTTCATCGTGCCGACTGTGCTTTCGGCCATCGCCTTCTGGTGGCTGTTCGACCCGCAATTCTCGATCATCTCGTGGTCGCTCAAGAAAATGGGTTTGATCACGACCAATATCGACTTTCTCGGCGACGTCTGGAACGCGCGCTGGTCTGTGATTTTCGCCAATATCTGGCGTGGCGTACCCTTCGTTGCCATCACGCTGCTGGCGGGCCTGCAAACCGTGTCGCCTTCACTCTACGAAGCGGCCACTATTGACGGCGCGACGTCATGGCAGCGTTTCCGTTATATCACCTACCCACTGCTGACGCCGATCATCGCGGTCGTGATGACCTTCTCGGTGTTGTTCACTTTCACTGACTTCCAATTGATCTGGGTGCTGACGCGCGGCGGCCCGGTGAACGCGACGCATCTGATGGCGACGTTCTCGTATCAGCGCGCCATCATGAGCGGTTATCTCGGCGAAGGCGCCGCTATCTCAACAGCGATGATCCCGTTCCTGCTGTTTGCGATCCTCGTGTCGTGGTTCGGCTTGCAGCGGCGGAAGTGGCAGCAGGGTGAAAGCAATGACTAGCCGGGCCGCCGCCGCATATTTTTTACGCGAATGGGGCAAACCCTACGCGCGTTGGCGAAAATGGCAGGAGGGTGAGAGCAATGACTGACGCGCTCGCCGGCAAAGCCGTCAATCCAAAAGCCGTGCTAACCGGCTCGGCGCCGATCACGGATTCCTCCGAAGGCATGAGCTATCTGCACAACGTGCCGCGCCGACTGGTCACGCTTTATCTGCCGCTCGGCATCATCCTGCTCATATTACTGTTTCCGTTCTACTGGATGGCGCTGACCTCCATCAAACCAGACGAGCAACTGCTCGATCTGGAAACCTACAGTCCGTTCTGGACCTGGAATCCGACCTTCAAGCACATCTACAAACTGCTGTTCGAGACCGAATATCCCGTGTGGCTCTGGAACACGATGCTGGTCGCGGTTTGCGCCACGGCGCTGTCGATCTTCGCCAGTGTGCTCGCGGCCTATGCCATCGTGCGGCTCCGCTATCGCGGCGCGCAGATGGTCGGCGGCGCAATCTTCCTCGCTTATCTCGTCCCGCCGTCGATCCTGTTCATCCCGCTATCGACCGTCGTGTTCCAGTACGGTCTGTTCGATACGCCCTTCGCGCTCATTCTGACTTACCCCACAGTCCTGATCCCATTCTCGACCTGGCTCCTGATGGGCTATTTCAAGACCATCCCGTTCGAACTAGAGGAATGTGCGCTGATCGATGGCGCCAGCCGCTGGCAAATCTTGATCAAGATCGTGCTGCCGCTCTCCATCCCTGGCCTGATCTCTGCTTTCATCTTCTGCTTCACTTTGTGCTGGAACGAATTCATTTACGCGCTGACGTTCATTTCATCGACGCAATATAAAACCGTGCCGGTCGCCATCGTCACGGCGCTGGTCGACGGTGATATGTATCGCTGGGGCTCGCTGATGGCGGGTGCGATGATCGGCTCGCTGCCGCTGGTCGTGCTCTACGCTTTCTTCGTCGAGCACTACGTTTCGGCCATGACCGGCGCGGTCAAGGAATAGGCAACCATACTTCGCGCGCCTTTGAAGGGCTCATATGCCGTAGGCATCATTGCCAGTGCCGTCAGGTCCGCTATACTGGGTATCTGAAGGCCGGTAATTGGCCGGTTTCCAGTGGATATTTGTCGATCTGAACGTCAGGCCCGTCCTCACCGGCGGGCCATCGCCATTTGGGCTTTTGCCAATGACTAAACCGAACCGAACCGACCACATTCGCCTCACATCCCATCCGACGGGCGGCAAGCCACGCTTCCCGATTCAATGGGGCGCGCCGACAGCGCGCGAGCGCGGGCCTGTCATCGGCACGGTATCGCGGCCCGGCGATCGCAACGTCATCGGCAGCCATGGCGGCTCGTACGCGCTCTACCGCGCGCTGGCGGTGTCGTCCGGCGCGCTCGATCCTATTCGCCGCCCCGATCTCACCAATACGTTTCCGGCCGCGACCGTGGGCCCGTTCGAGCAGTGGAGCGATCCGAAACGCATCGTTTCGCTCGACCCCTGGGGCCATCTCGCCGCCGAGGCATTCAAATCGGAAATTCAGGAAGGCGTCGACATCCGTCCGAGCATCGCGATCACGAAGGCCCGTCTCGATCTGAACGAGATGCAGCAAGCGGTCGCCACCGGCCGCCTGAAGGTTGATGGCGATGTCGTTCATACCAATGGCAGCGTCGGTGTCACCAAGATCGCCATCGATCCCGTCTGGTACCTGCCCGGAATCGCTGAGCGCTTCAACACGCCGGAAACCAATCTGCGCCGCGCGCTGTTCGAGCAGACTGCCGGCATGTTTCCCGAATTGGTGACGCGGCCGGACATGCATGTATTTCTGCCGCCCATCGGCGGCACCACCATTTACATGTTCGGCGATGTCACCAAGCTTCCCGACCACACCACGAAGATCACTTGCCGCGTGCACGACGAATGCAACGGCTCCGATGTGTTCGGTTCCGACATCTGTACCTGCCGGCCCTACCTCATTCATGGCATCGAGGAATGCGCACGCGCGGCGCAGGAAGGCGGCCTCGGCATCATCGTTTACAATCGCAAGGAAGGCCGGGCGCTCGGCGAGGTCACAAAATTCCTGGTCTACAACGCGCGCAAGCGTCAGGAAGGCGGCGACGCCGCGGCGTCCTATTTTGAACGCACCGAATGCGTCGCCGGCGTGCAGGATGCGCGCTTCCAGCAACTCATGCCGGACTGCATCAACTGGCTCGGCCTGAAGCGCATCGATCGCTTCGTTTCAATGAGCGACATGAAGCACGATGCGCTCGTGTCGCAGGGCGTTACGATCGTCGAGCGCGTACCGATCCCGGATTACCTGGTGCCGTCGGACGCTCAAGTCGAAATCGCGGCGAAAAAGGCTGCCGGCTACTACTCGCCCGAGGCGCCCAAGCCTGGCGATTTGAAAGACACCGTCGGCCGTGCGCTCGACAAATACTGAGCCAAGGCTCCCGGAATAAATCTTATGGGCAATGAGACGGCTGCTGCTTTTTCGCTTTTGAGTGCCACGGCGGTGCGCGAGCGTTCGCAACGCATGTTTACGTTGGCGCTCGAAAACAAACTGGCGAACTTCTCGATCGATCTGTCGAAGCTCGATGCGACCGCTGAACGCGTGATAGCGACGACGCGGCAGGCTTACCCCTCGCTCGCGGTGCCGTTTCATTCGCGCTGGCGCCATTTTGTCATCAATGGCGCGGACCGGTTCGCCGACATCGCGAAAGCCGCGCGGTGGCAGGACAACGCGGCGCAAGGCCGCGCCATGTTCGATCTGGCGATGATCAGCGTGTTTCTCGACGCCGGCGCCGGCGCGCAGTGGACCTATACCGACAAGATTACCGGCAGGCGTGTCGGACGCTCCGAGGGCCTTGCGCTGGCGAGCCTCGACATGTTTACGCGTGGCGCGTTTTCCGCCAGGCATGACGATCCGTTCCGGGTGGATGCCTCGGCGCTCGCGCATTTGAGCGTGCAACAGTTGAGCGATGGATTTCAGGTCACCAATGACAATCCGATGGTCGGTCTGGTCGGTCGCGCTACCTTATTGCAGGCTCTTGGCAAACTTGTTTCCGAAAACTCCGGCGTGTTCGCGCGCGACGATAGCGCCCGCCCCGGCGGCTTGTTCGATCACATCGCCGGACTTGCGGACGACAAGACAATCGCCGCTCCGGAGATCCTGTCGGAATTGTTGCATGAATTGGGGCCGATCTGGCCGTCGCGGCTGTCGCTTGGCGGCATTCCGCTCGGCGATTGCTGGAAGCATCCGGCCATGACCACGACGGACGCCACCTCCGGCATGGTGCCGCTGCATAAACTGTCGCAGTGGCTGGCTTATTCACTGATCGAGCCGTTGCAGCAAGCCGGTTTCAACGTCACCGATATCGACGGCCTGACGGGCTTGGCCGAGTACCGCAATGGTGGGCTTTTCGTCGACGCCGGCGTCCTGAATTTGCGCGAACCGGCTCAAGCGGAACGCCAGCACGACGTAAGCTCGGAACTGGTAGTCGAGTGGCGTTCGCTCACCGTCGCCCTCCTCGACAAGCTTGCCGCCGTCATCCGGCAAAAGCTCGACATGGATGCGCAGTCGCTGCCGCTGGCTAAAATTCTCGAGGGTGGCACCTGGGCAACCGGCCGCATTCTGGCGCGCGAGTTTCGCCCCGACGGCTCACCGCCGATTAAAGTCGTCAGCGACGGCACTGTTTTTTAGGAGATTAATTATGGAAGGCGTCACGGTTGTCGATCATCCGCTGGTTCAGCACAAGCTCACGCTGATTCGCGACAAGAAGCGCTCGACCAAATCGTTTCGCGAACTGCTCAACGAGATCGGCATGCTGCTTTGCTACGAAGTGACGCGCGATCTGCCGCTGACCGACGTACGGATCGAAACGCCGGTCGCGCCGATGATCGGCAAGGAAATCGCCGGTAAGAAGCTGGTGTTTGCGCCCATCCTTCGCGCCGGGCTCTCTTTCGTCGAAGGCATGACGACTTTGGTGCCCTCGGCGCGCATCGCGCACATCGGCCTTTATCGTGACCCGGCCACGTTCGTCGCCGTCGAATATTTCTTCAAGGCGCCAGCCGATCTCGATGAGCGCATGGTCATCATCATCGACCCTATGCTGGCGACCGCCAATACCGCCGTGGCCGCGATCGACCGCGTCAAGGAGCGCGGCGCCAAGGAGATCCGGCTGGTCTGCCTGCTCGCGGCCCCGGAGGGCATCGAGCGCTTGCGCGCGCACCATCCCGACGTGCCGATCTGGACCGCCGCTATCGACGAGAAACTGGACGAGCACGCCTATATAGTGCCCGGCCTCGGCGACGCCGGCGACCGGGCTTACGGCACCAAATAGCCTTTACGACGTGGCTACCTACTTCTTCGGCAGGAAGTCGTTCGTAAACGTCGTTGGGAAGTTGACCTGCTGCGGGCCTGACGGCTGGAGATAGTTGAAGGTCGCGCGCGCCTGCGCTTCCGTCATCTTGCCGTCCTTGGTCCATATCTGGCTAACGATATTGTAGGCCTCGTCATTGGTCTCGGGCGTCATGGACGGATATTCCAGCGCCATCAGCGCTTTGCCCTTCTTGGGATCGTTCTTGAGAATCTTCACGGCGTCCGTGAACACAGCAGCAACCTTGCGCAACAGCTCGGGCTTTTCCTTGATGTTGTCGGGATGCGTCGCCAGCACCATGAACAGGATGTCGCGCACTTCCGGCACTTCACCGTTCATCATGTTCAAGAAGATCTTGCCCTTGCCGGACTGCTGCACCAGAACCCCGGCCGGTTCGAACGGCAGTGCTGCGTCGATCAAATCGCGCTGGAATGCGGCGACATAGGACGGCGCTTCAGCGCCGAGATAGACCGACGTGATATCGCCAGGCAACGTCAGGCCGTATTTTTTCGCCAGCACCGTCAGCATCTTCTCGCCGGAGCCGCCGGCCGACGGCATAGCTACGCGCATGCCTTTCAAGCGCTTGATCTTGTCTTCGACGCTCAGCTTCTCGGCGCCAGCCATGAGCTTGTCGTTGCCGATGACATTGTTCACCGGACGGTTAGCGATATTGAAGAATGCTACGACCTGCTTGCCTTGAACCGCCGAGGTCAGAATGTGCTCGTAGCTGACAACTGCGACATCGGCCTGCTTGGTAAGCGCCGCCTGCAGCGCCAGCGGGCCGCCCTGCACAAAGGAAATATCCGCCTCAAGGCCGTATTTCTCGAACAGCTTCTCGCGCTTGGCGACGTAGAGTGCGCCCGAATAATAGCCGTGGCCGATATTGGTGATTTTTACCGTCTCCGCGAAAGCGGAAACCGACAACAGCGTGGATGCGATAACGACCGATGTTCTCAAGAACTTCATGACGCTTCCTCCCAGAATATTTGTTGTTGTTATTGTCAGCGGCTCACGATCCGCCAGCCTTCCATGCGATTTTGAACGATATCGACGACAAAGTTAAGAGCCATTGCCAAGAGTGCGATGACAATCAGCACTGCAAAGACGCCAGCAGTATCGAACTGAGCGCCGGAAAACTGCACCAGATAGCCAAGCCCCCGGTTAGAGGCGATCATCTCGCCAAGCACCGCGCCGATCAGCGCGTAGGGCACGGAGACCCGCAGCCCTGCGAAGAGCCAGGACAGGGCCGACGGCACGATCACTTTTCCGATGACCTGCATGCGGGTCGCCTTCATCAAACGCGCGCCGTCGATCAGATCCTGATCGACCTGCCGCACACCGGCGTAGGTGTTAAGGAACACAAGGAACAGGACGAGCGAGGCCGCCAGCGCGATTTTGGACTCGATGCCGAGGCCAAACCACAAAACAAATAGTGGCGCCAACGCCACCTTGGGCAGCGCGTTAAGTGCGTTGAGATACGGATTCAAAAGGCGGCTGGCGAATGTCGATATGCCGAGCCAGATGCCAAGAATCGCGCCGATCACCGCACCAATCACGAAGCCCAGCATTGTGGCGTAAATCGTCGCCCAGAGATGCATGAAGATCGAGCCGCTGAGCGTCCATTCCAGCAGACGGCGTCCGACATCGATCGGGTTGGAAATGAAGAAATTATCGACCAAACGGCCCGACACGCCCTGCCAAACGAACAAAATAGCGACGCCGAGCACGGTTTGACACAGCACCATGACAAGGTTGCCGGTACGGCTCGACATTTCTGGCGCAAGGTCGATCTGGTCATTGGACACCGTCACACCCGCTCCTCCTGGTATTCAACCCGCAGACGCTCCCACAGCGCATCGTAGAGCTCTTTGAACTCGTTGGTGAAGCGCACATTGAGCACGTCGCGTGGCCGCGGCAGTGGAATTTTCTGCTCCAGCGCGATCATCGCCGGCCGCCGCGTGCAGACGATCACGCGGTCGGCAAGCGTCACTGCTTCCATCAGATCGTGGGTTACGAACACAACGGTCTGTCCGTTTTCCGCGGCAAGCCGCAACAACAATTCATGCATCACGAGCTTGAGCTGGGCGTCGAGCGCGGCGAAAGGCTCGTCGAGGAGTGCCGTTTCCGCGCCATACAACATCATGCGGGCGAGGCAGGCGCGTTTGCGCATGCCGCCGGACAGCTCGGTCGGAAAACGCGCCTCGAAGCCATCAAGCCCAACCTGCTTCATCACCGCGACGGCTCGTGATTCACGCTCTGTCTTATCGACACCGGCAAGTTCCAGCGGAAAGGCGATGTTGTCGCGCACATTGCGCCACGGCAGCAGATTATCCTTCTGAGTCATATATCCGACGTCGGTGTTCACGTCGGTAACAGCCTGCCCCTTGTAAATGACGCGGCCTTTGCTCGGCGCGTACAGGCCGGCGATCATGTTCAGCAGCGTGGACTTGCCGCAGCCGCTCGGCCCGATGATGGCGATCACTTCACGCTTTTCGATCGTCAGATTGAAATCGCGCAACGCCTCGACGACGCTATCGCCGCGCCGGAAACCTTTCGAGACGTGCTGAATTTCGATCATGCTGGCAACCGTCAGAAGATCATACGCTGGTGGCCACCATCGACGTCGATATTGGCGCCGACGATGAAACCCGCGCGCTCGGACGCAATGAAAGCCACCGCATTGGCGATATCGTCCGGCGTGCCCCAGCGGCCGAGCGGCACTTCAGCGCCCCACTTCGATTCCTGCTGCTCGAGGCTCCGGCCATAATAGACCTCATTATACAGCTGCCCTAGCGCCTCTGTGAGCGGCGATTTGATGCGGCTTGGGCACACCGCGTTCACCAGAATGTTATCGCGCGCCAGATCGTCCGACAGCGACTTCACGAACGCATGCTGCGCGGCGTTACTGATGGTCGATGCAATGCCGTTGGCCTGCGGCACCTTGCCGGCCTGGCCGATGATAACGATGAAGCGCCCACCTCCCTGCTTGCGCATATGCGGCGCGACGCACTTGGCCAATTCCCAGGCGCCGATCACCTTGGTTTCAAGGTGGCGCAGCAGCGCCGAGGTCTCAACCTCTTCCATCCGGCCCGGCAAATGCGTGCCGGCATTACTGACGACGATATCGATACGGCCGAAGACGCCAATGACGTCGTCGACGAGGCGCGCCACCTGCGCAGGCTCACGCACGTCGCCCGAGAATGCTTTGGCGCCCCGAATGCCAGCCGCTGCTGCATCGAGTTTCGCTTTGTCACGCCCCGCAATCGCGACCTTGCAGCCCTCGGCTGCGAGCTTCGCCGCGATTGCCAAGCCGATGCCGCTGCTGCCACCGGTGACGAGCGCGACCTTGTTATTAAGTCCCAATTCCATGGCGTTTACCCGAACACATAACGGTGATAGCCGCCGTCGATACTGACCGCGCTGCCGGCGATGAAGTTGGCGCTATCCGAAACCATGAACGATACGAGATCGGCGACTTCTTCCGGAGTGCCAGTACGGCCCAGCGGATTGGCGCGCGAGAAACCGGCCGAAGCGGTGGCGCGGTCAACCTTACGCTCGCGCATTTCCTTGTCGATCAGCGACGCCAATAATTCGCTCTCAATGTATTGCGGACACACCGCATTGACGCGGATGTTGTCGCGCGCGACCGCGTCGGCGACGGATTTCGTCAGTGCCATGCAGGCGGCATTGGTCACGCCGGACGGAAAGCGATCAGGATGCGGATGCCGCGCCGCCTGGCCGATAACGTTCACGATGCGTCCGTCTTTCTGGCTGCGCATGATCGGCAGCACAGCCTGGATCATGGCGAAGAATCCGAACACCTTGTCGCGTAGTTGCCTATCGAGAATGTCGAGCGTGGTCGTATCGACAGTGCCGCGCAAGTGAGTACCGGCGTTGTTGACGAGGATGTCGATGTGGCCAAATGTCTTGTACGCCGTAGCGACGAAATTCTTCACCGTGGCCTCGTGGGTGACATCGGTGGGCACACCGATCACATCGCCTTTATTTTGGCCATGTGAAAGATCGTGAACCGCAGCGCGCAAACGCTCGCCATCGCGCGCGCAGATCGCAACACGGCAGCCTTCATTGATGAGAGTTTGCGCAACCGCCTTGCCGATTCCGCGCGATGCGCCGGTAACCAAGGCGACTTTGCCCCGAAGGCCGAGATCCATCCCTCCCCCAATCTTTTCTTATGATGTATGAGGTTGGCGAATACTCTATGGATGAGCTTAAGGCGTCAAGCCGAGTAAGTGCAAAGCAGAAAAGCAAGGGAAGGAACGAGACAATGGATATGGGTATCAAGGGTAAGCGCGCGATCGTCACCGGCGGCGGCAGCGGCATTGGTTTCGAGACCGCGCGGCAATTTCTCGAGGAAGGCGTCCGCGTACTGATCGCAGGACGCACACTCGACAAGATCAACAAGGCGCGCGACGAACTGGCCAAGAAGACCGGCGGCGAAGTTCATGCGGTACAGGTCGACATGCGTAACGAAGCCGACATCAAACGTATGGTCGAAACCGCGAAGGAGAAGCTCGGCGGCGTCGATATTCTCGTCAACAACGCCGGCACGATGTACTCGGGCCGCTTCGAAGCCCTGAAGGACGACGAACTGAAGAACCAGCTCGAGACCAAGCTGTTCGGCTTCATGCGTGCGATCCGCACCGTCTATCCGCTGATGAAGGCCCAGAAGTGGGGCCGCATCGTCAACACTATCGGCGGCGCCGGCAAGGAGCCGGACCCGTACATGTTCGGCAGCGCCATTACCAACAGCGCGCTGTTGAACCTCACAAAGTCGCTGTCGGAGGAATTCGGCCCGGACAACGTGCTGGTCAACGCTATCTGCCCCGGCTGGGTCGCGACCAATCTCTGGGTCATGAACACCGAGGGTTTGAAGAAAGAGCTCAACGTCCAGTCCGAAGAAGAAGCCCGCAAGCTCGCCGCCAAGAAGAATTCATTGGGCCGGATGGGCAAGCCGGAAGAACTCGCCAACGCCACGGTGTTCTTGTGCTCGGAGCGCGCCAGCTACATCACCGGCTGCTCGCTCAACCTTGACGGCGGCCGGCTCAAGGGTCTCTGGTAGGACCCAAAAGCCGGGGAAAAACGATGCATGTCTTCAAGGTCGGCAAGGCGACAATTACGCGGATCGAGGAAACATATCTGCCGGTCTATCCGATCGCGGATATCTTTCCGGAATTTTCGGAAGCCGACCTGAAGGAGCATGGACACTGGCTGGCGCCGGACCACTACGAAATCGCCAGCAAGAAGATCAAGCTCAGCGTCCATAGCTGGTTGCTCCAGGTCGACGGCAGGAAGATCCTGATCGATTGTTGCTGCGGCAATAACAAGCCGCGGCCGACCCGCCCGCACTGGAACATGCTCAACGAACCGTGGCTCGACCGCCTTGCGGCGGCGGGCGCACGGCCCGACGAAATCGACATGGTCATGTGCACGCATCTGCATCATGACCATCTCGGCTGGAACACGCAGTTGCGTGACGGCAAATGGGTGCCGACGTTTCCGAATGCGCGCTACGTGTTCTCGAAGGTCGACTTCGACTACTTCCAGAAGGAAGACGCCGATCCGGCGAAGCCACCGGCCGAGTTCGGCACCTTTCGAGAATGCGTTGTCCCGGTTGTCGAGGCCGGCCGCGCCGATCTCGTCACCGGACCGCACAAGCTCAACGAGTTCATCGACATCTTGCCAGCCGGCGGCCATTCGCCGGGGCACTTCGTCTTCAAGATGAATTTCGGCAGCAGCACCGCGATGATCACCGGCGACGTATTCCATCACCTGCTGCAGATCTATTATCCCGACTGGAATTTCCCGAAGAATTCCGATGTCAACGAAGCACGCGTCAGCCGTCGTCGCGTATTCGAGGATTGCGCCGCCACCGGCGCTATGGTCTTTCCCGGCCACGTCGGCGCGCCATTCGCCGGCTTCATCGACAAGACCACGACCGGATTCAAACCGAGGTTCTAAGGTCGCACCCCGGGCGTTTCCACCGCCATGCCGCGGGC
>DASYCM010000230.1:0-8380 GCA_036500165.1 Pseudolabrys sp. | reverse complement strand
AGAATGAGGATGAACGAGCCGAGCGTAACGACCGAATTCAGCAGACCGAGTCCCAGCGTCAAAATGCCGGTGGCGCCGTTGCCGTCGATGAACTGCTTGATGTCCTCCGAAATGCGCTGGTCGGGATTGTCGGCCGCGTCGCCGAGCAGCTGCATGCGGTAGTGATTGCCCGTGCTCAGCCAATTGTCGATGTATCGCCGTGTCAGCCAGCGCCGCCAGCGGATTTGAAGCCACTGGTTGAGGTAGAGCTGGTAGACGGCGAGCAGGATGAAGACAGCGGCCAGTACACAGAAATAGCCGAGCTGGTAGACGAAGACGTCCCAGTTCTTGTCCTGCAGCGCGTTATAGAAAGTCGCATTCCAGGTATTGAGCAGCACATTGATGCCGACGATGGCGAGCTCGATGCAGACCACTGTTGCGAGCAGGACACGCGCGCTCCAACGCTCCTCCGACCAGAAATACGGGCTGGCGATCCGCCACACGGTGGCGAGTGTCGAGAAAATACCTCTCACGGGGGCGGTCTCCTGTCGGGGCGGGCATCAATGCGGCTTATCGCGCTGCAATAACAACTAATGGCAAACAACGCGCCAGCCGGATCTATTTAGGGTGCCTTCCCGTAAAAAAAGGGCAGCACGGCGGCTTTCCCATCTCAGCCCAATATTGCTTCCAGTCGACGCAACCCCTACGATTGATACTAAGGGCTACCAGAGCCAGCTTAAAAAGCTCGGATCGTGGAATAAAACCCGGCTAAAAATGGTTCACGGGATCAAAGAATCCCAAGGGAGGGCGAAAATGACCAAGACAACCGAATCCACAAGTGCGACTCGCCGCAAGTTTCTCGGCGGCGCCGCTGTCGCCGGCGTAGCGACTGTTGCTGGCCCGGCCGTCGTCAAGGCGCAGGGACCAATCTCGATGCGGTTCCAGAGCACCTGGCCGTCGAAAGATATCTTCCACGAATACGCTGTCGATTTCGGCAAAAAGGTCAACGACATGACTGGCGGCGACCTCAAGATCGAGGTTCTGCCTGCGGGCGCTGTCGTGCCGGCCTTCGGCCTGCTGGACGCGGTATCGAAGGGCGTGCTCGACGGCGGCCATGGCGTGCTCGTCTATCACTACGGCAAGAACACCGCGTTGGCGCTGTGGGGTTCGGGTCCCGCCTATGGCATGGACGCCAACATGCTGCTCGCATGGCACAAGTACGGCGGCGGCAAGGCCTTGCTTGAGAAAATCTTCGCAACGATCGGCGCCGACGTTGTCTCGTTCCCGTATGCGCCGCTCTACACGCAGCCGCTCGGCTGGTTCAAGAAGCCGATGCAGACCGTCGACGACTTCAAGGGCCTGAAGTACCGCACCGTCGGTATCTCTATCGATCTGTTCACGGCGATGGGCGCTGCAGTTAATGCGCTTCCGGGCGGTGAAATCGTCGCGGCGATGGATCGCGGCCTGCTCGACGCGGCCGAATTCAACAACGCCTCGTCGGATCGCGCGCTCGGCTTTGCCGACGTGTCCAAGATCTGCATGCTGCAGAGCTATCACCAGAACTCGGAACAGCTCGAAATCAGCTTCAACAAGACGAAGCTGCGCGGGTTGCCGCCGAAAATGCAGGCGGTCATCGAAGGCGCTGTCGAAGCCTGTTCGCAGGACATGCAGTGGAAGGCGATCGACCGCAACTCTCAAGATTACATCACCCTGCAGCAGCAGGACAAAGTCCGATTCTTCAAAACACCGGATGCAATCCTCAAGAAGCAACTCGAGCTCTATGACGAGATCTCGAAGAAGTACATCGGTAACAATCCGCTGTTCAAAGAGATTATCGAGTCCCAGCTCGCCTTCGCCAAGCGCGCGGTGCGTTGGGAGAACGACTACGTCGTCAGCCGCAAGATGGCGTTCGATCACTACTTCGGCCCGAACGGCAAGCTGCCGATCTGACGTCTTAAGGAAACGGCAAGGCACCATTCCGGGGGCGCGGGATGGTGCTTTGTTCTTATAACAACTGGGGGGAGAATGACCGTCCAACGCGTTCTGTACGCGATCGACGAAATCAGCACATGGGTCGGCAAGGCGGCTGCCTGGTTGATCATTTTGCTGATGACCGTGGTCTGCGTCGAAGTTTTTAAGCGCTACATCCTGAACGCCCCGACGGCGTGGATTTTCGACGTCGAAAACATGATGTACGGCACTTTGTTCATGCTCTGCGGCGCTTACACGCTGGCGCAGAATGCGCATGTCCGCGGTGACTTCCTGTACTCGTCGATGCGGCCGCGCACGCAGGCCACGCTCGACCTCGTTCTCTACATTGTGTTCTTTCTGCCAGGCATCGCCGCGCTGATTTATGCTGGCGCCGATTATGCCGGCGACAGCTGGCGCATTGCCGAGCACTCGAACGTCACCTCGGACGGCCCGCCGGTCTACCACTTCAAGACGATGATTCCGGTTGCCGGGTGTTTTGTCATGCTGCAAGGCGTTGCCGAAATCATACGTGCCATCGTCTGCCTGAAGACAGGCGAATGGCCGAGCCGGCTGCATGACGTCGCCGAAATCGACGTTATCGAGGAGCAACTCGCAAACTCCGAATATGTCGACGAGGAGTCGCGCAAGATCGCCATCGAAAAGGCGAAGGATATCGACGAAGCCGCGCGCCAGCGCGGCATGGGCGGAGATTTGCAGAAATGAGCGATCCCGCACTCGGCCTGCTGATGCTGGGCCTTATCGTCGTCGTCATCATGATGGGGTTCCCGACGGCCTTCACGTTGATGGGCCTCGGCATGTTTTTCGGCTTCATCGCCTTCTACAATCCCGCTGAACACCTGCTCGACAATCGCGTTTTCGAATTGATGGTCCAGCGCACCTACGGCGCCATGACCAATGACGTCCTCATATCGATCCCGTTATTCGTCTTAATGGGATACGTGATGGAGCGCGGCGCGCTGGTCGACAAGATGTTTTATTCGATCCAGCTCGCTTTCCGGAACGTGCCGGCTTCGCTCGCGGTGGCGACGTTGATCGTCTGCACCTTCTGGGGCATTGCCTCGGGTCTGGTCGGCGCCGTCGTCGTGCTGATGGGCGTCATCGCCTTCAATCCGATGCTCAAGGCCGGCTACGACGTGAAACTCGCCTCCGGCGTCATCACGGCCGGTGGCACGCTCGGCATTCTGATCCCACCGTCGGTGATGATCATCGTCTACGCGGCGGTCGCCGGTCAGTCGGTCGTGAAGCTCTATGCCGCTGCGATGTTCCCGGGCTTCTTCCTGTCTTTCCTCTATCTCATCTACATTATCGGCTGGGCGATGCTGAATCCCAAGATCGCGCCGCAGCTGCCGGAGGAGAAACGAAAGATTCCGGTGCCTGCTTGGATGCGGCAGTTCGAAGGTGCCTATGGCAAGAATGCTTTTGTCGCCACGCTCAAGTCGTTGGTGTCGCCGGGTAATGCCCTTGCGTTACGAACCGAGAAGGGCCCGGTTACCTATGGCATGCTGCTCTTCAACTTTCTGTCGACGCTGATACCGTTCATCATCGTCGCCGGTACGCTGTACACGATCTACTGGTATGTCGTTATCCACCAGCAGGTCGGACCGCAGGAAGTCTTTTCCGGCATCCAGGAACTCGGCTCGCCTGAGCTCGCCAAGGCCCCGGCGAGCCAAGCCGAGCTTGGGCCGCCGGCAAGCTTCTACTGGTGGTTCGGCGGCATCGCTTTGGTCTGCGCGCTTTGGCAGCTCAAATACTATTGGAAGCTGGATGCCGACCGGCTCGAGGTCATCAAGCTCCTGTCGTCTTCCATTATGCCGCTCGGCATTTTGACCGTCGTCGTGCTGGCCGTGATCCTGTTCGGCATCACCACGGCGACGGAATCGGCCGGCGTCGGCGCGATGGGCGCGTTCCTGCTAGCGTTGCAGGCGCGCACGCTGGACTGGAAGCGCACCAAGGAAGCGGTGTTCCTGACGGCCAAGACGACGGCGATGGTGTGTTGGCTGTTCGTCGGCTCGGCGCTGTTCTCAGGCGTGTTCGCCATTCTCGGTGGGCAGGCTTTGGTCGAACAGTGGGTGTTGTCGCTCAACTTGACGCCCATCCAGTTCATGCTGCTGTCGCAGGCGATCATCTTCGTCCTGGGCTGGCCGCTGGAATGGACCGAGATCATCGTGATCTTCGTGCCGATCTTCCTGCCGCTGTTGAAGCACTTCAACATCGACCCGGTCCTGTGGGGCACGCTAGTGTTCGTAAATCTGCAAGCGGCGTTCCTGTCGCCGCCGGTCGCGATGTCGGCTTTTTATCTCAAAGGCGTCGCGCCCAAGCACGTTACGCTCAACCAGATATTCAGTGGGATGATGCCCTACATGCTCATCGTCATCGTCTGCATGGTGATTATGTATTTCTGGCCCGGCATGACATTATGGCTGCCGAATTACCTCTACGGGAATTGAGCGGCCATCATGATTGAACTTTCCGCGACTGAAGCCGCGGCCGACATCGCACGAGGTGTGGCGTCGGCCGAGGACTACACTCTTGCCTGTCTCGAGCGCATTGCTGCAATTGAGAGCGAGGTTCAGGCCTTCGCGCATATCGATGCGGAGCATGCCTTGAAGCAGGCGCGCGAACTCGACCAGCATAAGGCGAATGGCGAACGTCTCGGCCTGCTGCACGGCGTTCCGGTCGGCATCAAGGATATCTTCGATACCGCCGACTATCCGACCGAATGCGGCTCGCGCGCCTTGGCCGGACGGCGGCCGGAGGCTGACGCCACGGCAGTACGCCTGCTGCGCGAGGCCGGCGCGGTCATCATCGGCAAGACGGTATCGACCGAGTTTGCCTATTTCCATCCGGGCAAGACGAAAAATCCGCGCGATCTGTCGCGCACCCCGGGCGGCTCGTCGTCGGGCTCGGCCGCGGCGGTTGCGGCCGGTATGGTGCCGTTGGCGATCGGTTCGCAGACTAACGGCTCGATGATCCGCCCGGCGTCGTTCTGCGGCGTGTTCGGCGTCAAGCCGAGCCACGGCCTGATCTCGCGGGCCGGGGCGCTCAATCTGTCGCGGACACTCGACCATGTCGGGGCTTTCGCGCGCAGCATCGAAGATCTGGCGTTGATCCTCGACGTCATGGTCGCCACCGATGCCGCCGATCCAAATTCGCGCGCTTACGCCTCGCCGCGCTTCCGCGCCAGCACCGCCGAACAGCCGCCGCTGCCGCCGAGTTTTGCTTTCGTGCGTACACCGATGTGGGACAAGACCGATCCTGAAACTCGGACCGGGCTCGAGGAGTTGGCGAAGGAAGTCGGCGCCCAGGAGATCGACCTGCCGGCAGGTTATGCGGACGCTCCGCAGGTCTTGCGTGTCATCATGTCATCGGAGATGGCGTTCAACCTTGGCCATTACGTCGACCAGGGCGTCGCCAGCCGGGAATTCACGGACCTGATTGCGGAGGGCCGCAAGGTTACGGCGCCGCAGTATCTCGCGGCTGTGCGTGACGCGCGTCGCTATGCCGAAGACCTGATGTACATCTTCGAGCAGTACGCGGACGCCATCATCACGCCGTCGGCCGCCGGCATCGCGCCGCTTGGCATCGAGGCGACCGGTAATCCGTTGTTCTGTTCGCTGTGGACGCTGGTTGGCTTCCCGGCGCTTAACATGCCGCTGCTCGGTAATGCCGACGGCATGCCGATCGGCGTGCAATTGGTCGGCGCACCAGGTCGGGACGAGCGGTTGCTGCGCTCCGCCCGTGCGCTGATTGCTTCGCTTTCCTGATCTTCGTTACGACTTTATCGGCGCGCCGAGTGTGTCCTTGAAAAAGGCGAGCGTGCGGTTCCAAGCCAAATCCGCCGCGGCCTTGTTGTAACGCGCCGCGCCGGTATCGTTGAAGAAGGCATGCTGCGTGCCGGGATAGGTGTACATCGTGTACTTCTTATTGTTGGCCTTCAGCGCCGCTTCGTAAGCGGGAATGCCTGAGTTTACGCCGTCGTCGTTCTCGGCATAGTTCAGCAGCAGCGGCGCCTTGATGTTCGGAACTTGCGCCGCAGGAACCTGCCGGCCGTAGAAGGCGACACCGGCATCGAGATCGGGACTTGAAGCCGCGAGGCGATTGACCATCAGCCCGCCGAAGCAGAAGCCAACGGCGCCGACCTTGCCTGTCGACTCCGCATGCCTCTTGAGGAACGACACAGCCGACACCAGCGCGGTGACGGCATCGTCTTGGTTCATCTTGGTATGCAGGTCGCGCGCCGCGTCCTCGTTTTCCGGCGTACCGCCGACGAGCGACAGAAGATCGACGGCGTAGGCAAGATAGCCTTCAGTCGCGAACCGGCGGGCGACGTCTTCGAGATGCGGATTGAGGCCGCGGTTTTCATGGATCACCAGCACAGCGGGGCGGCGGCCTTTGGACGTCGGCCGCACCAGATAGCCATTGATCTTCGCCTTGGGTGAGTCGAAAGCCACGCGTTCGCTCGACAGGTGCCCATCGTCAGGTGCGATAATCGCAGCTTGCGCGTAATTGTTCTGCAGCAGCGGCATTAGTGCCACGGCGGCCGCTGTCGATCCGGCGATCTCGCTCAGCCGGTCGAGGAACTCCCGGCGGTGCATGCCGCCATGGGTGAAATTGTCGTAGAGGTCGATGATTTTCTGATCCACTGACGCCTCCCGGAAATATTATTATCCATCAGGATAGCATGGCCGCCGAAATCGCGCCGCACCGTAAAGGCGGCATGACGCCGCGATGCGCTATGCACACCGTGCCTTGACGACGGCGCCGTCAGCCTGCATTCACGGCGCAAGGTAGCCAATAAGGCGGCCAATCCGGAGAGCACGATGAATTTCATTCGCCTGATGGCAGGTCGGCGGGTTTTTGCCTGTGCCGCATTGGCCGTGGCCATGATCGGGCAGGCCTCGACTACGCAAGTGTTGGCGCAGCCGGCTGGCGATTTTCCGTTCGATAAGGAACTTCTGCTTGAAACCCCGCCGATGCGGCCGGGCAAACGCATGCCGAGCCTTATGGTGGAAAGCAACGGCAATGCCGTGATCGACCTTTGGTGCAAGAGCGTGCCGGCCCGCATCGAATTCTCCGAGACCGGTTTCAAACTCGAGGCCGCGCCTTTGCCGGCCGAACTGCCGCAGATGCAGAGCGCAGGCCAATGCACGCCGGAGCGGATGGCAGCGGATGCTACCCTGCTGGACAGGTTCACGCAGGTGATCGGCTGGCAACGTCAGGGCACTTTGGTCGTTCTCGACGGCCCTTCGCCGCTGCGCTTCCGAGGCGGGACTAACTAAGTCAACTTCCCCTCGAATGCCGCGTTTGGAAGCAGCTCGTCTCTAAAACGGGCAGGCTGCAATATATCGGCCTGTCCGCGGATGGCGATTGTGTGCACGGGGTTGTACAATTTGGCCTGCCACTTGCTTGCTAGGGGTCTCAAGTGAATTGAAAGCTCAAACTGGGGGACAATCCATGTCAATTTCGACCATGAACGGTTCTGCCTCGGCCACTTCGACACGCTGGATTCAGCTCGTTTTGGGGCTGATCGCGATGATGTCAATCTCCAGCCCGCAATACGTCTGGACGCTCTTCACGAAGTCGTTTCAAGACAATCTGCATACGACGCTGCCCGCGATTCAAATTACGTTCTCGATCCTGATTGTTCTGCAGACCTGGTTGTCGCCCGCGCAGGGCTACCTCGTCGACAAGTTCGGCCCCCGCCTGCTGATTGCGGTGGGATGCGCCTTGTCCGGGCTTGGCTGGGTGTCCTCGGCTTATGCCTCGTCGTTGACCGGCCTCTATCTCACCTACGGCCTGTTCTGCGGTGTCGGCACCGGCATCGTTTATATCGGCATCATCGGGCTGATGGTGCGCTGGTTCCCGGACCGGCGCGGTTTTGCGACCGGTATGGTCGCTGCCGGCTATGGTTTCGGCGCCATCGCGACCACGTTCCCGATCGACACAATGCTCAAGAGCGCGGGCTATCAGCACACGCTGGTGGTGTTCGGGATTATCCTCGGCGTGATTGGTGCCGCAGCCGCATCGATGCTGCGCATGCCCAACTCGAGCGACGTGCTGCCGCCGGCTCTAGCTATGGCCAGTAAGATCGACGTCAAGCCCAAGGAGATGCTCAAAACCAACGTGTTCTGGCTGATGTTTATCATGATGACCATGATGTCTACCGGCGGTCTGATGATCATTTCACAGTTCGCCGCCTTCTCGCGCGACTTCGGCGTCGCGAACGTCATGGTATTCGGTCTGGCCGCATTGCCGTTGGCGCTCACGGTTGACCGCATCACCAACGGCCTCACACGTCCGTTCTTCGGCTGGGTGTCGGACAACATCGGCCGTGAGAACACGATGGCGATTGCCTTCCTGATGGAAGCGGTTGCCGTCACCGTCATGGTGCTGTTCCGCGATAACGCAT
>DASYCM010000229.1:0-2590 GCA_036500165.1 Pseudolabrys sp. | reverse complement strand
TCGATGCGCGCCCCGGTCTGGTCGATGCCGGAAACGCGTTCGGTCAACCGCGGGTCGTGCGGATTGGGCTTGAGGATGTAGCTGTCGGATTCATCGGCCATGCACATTTATATATAGCAGCCCGCGCCGTTCCGCACCTGCATGGTTAACCGGCGGTAAAAGCCCGGCGCTCAATCGTTCGATTTAGTTTCGCCGCAATTAAACAGGGCCATGCCTATCCTCCCCCATGCGCAGAACGCGCCGATGGTGGATGCGATGACGAACAGGATGTTGTCTGTCTTTGCCGCGGCGATGATTGCCGGCCTGGTGGTCTACGACTCACCCGCTGACATTCAGCAAGTCCCCGAGCCGATCGATTTCGCCCGTCTCAACAGCCAAGCCGCCGCCGCTTTGCAATCGCTGCAAGCGTCGCAGGCGCAGCGCATCGCCCCGCAGGCGGATGACCCGGGGCCGGCGTCACCGCAGTAGAACGCCGCCGGCTTTTCGCGATCTTCTTATTGTCACACAAACGCGCCATCGCGGGTCGTCTGCCGCAAGGGGATGCCGTTGTTGCATTGCAACATGCGGTGCAACCGCCCCGCGAGAAAAGAGAAAAAATTCCAAGCTCAGGCTAGAACGCAGAAGGCAAGCGTCGGATCGTCCGCAACAACGGCATTTTTGGACCCTTGCGAGGGTCGCAGAAGGAAGTAGCTTCCAATCATTGTTGTTTTCCGAAACACGCCCCCAACTCGAAGACCCCGCTATGCACGCTCGCTTGATCTTCGGCTTCGCTATCGCCCTTGCGGGTCTTGCAACCTTTGCGGCTACCGGTAGCAAAGGCGCCGATGAATGGCCCAGCAGGCCAATCCGGGCAATCATCCCGCTGAGTCCGGGAAGCGCCGCCGACATCGTTCCTCGTATCGTGTTCGAACAATTGTCGGCGCAGTTGGGTCAGCCGACGATCGTTGAAAACAGGCCGGGTGCCAGCGGCACCATCGCCGCCCGTTCCGTCGCCATGGCCGATCCCGACGGCTATATGCTTCTGGCCCATTCCACCGCGCACGTCATTTCGCCGTCGACAGTTGCGAACATTCCGTACGATCCGATCAAGGACTTCGCCGCCGTTGCCCCGTTGGGGAATTTGCCGCTGGTCCTCGTCGTTGCGCCGTCGAAGAACATCAAAACCATCCAGGAGCTGGTCGCGCTCGGCAAGCAGCGACCGCTCACCTTCGGATCGATCGGCGTCGGCAGTCCGATTCATCTGGCTTTTGAACGCTTGCGGCTGAGCGCCGGTTTTCAGGAGCAGGCGATCCCATTCAAAGGCGCACCTGAGGCCGTGCTCGAAACCGTGACGGGCCGTATCGACGTCTATTATTCGCCGGTGTCGACGGCGTTGCCGCTCATCCGTGATGGCAAGCTGTTGGCGCTCGCTGTCAGCAGCCCAGAACGTGTGGCCTCGCTGCCCGACGTGCCGACAACGGTGGAAGCCGGGTACGCGAATTCTTCTTATCAGTTCTGGATCGGCGTATTCGCACCAGCCAAGACGCCACGCGACGTCGTCAACAGACTGAACGCCGAAATACAGAAGGCGGTGCAACTGCCGGGCGTGCGAGAACGATTTGCGCAAATTGGCGTTCAGCCGATGACGATGGGTGCCGAACAGTTCGGCAAGTTCGTCAAGGATGAACTGACGATCAACGCGGAACTTGCCAAGGCTGCGGGCCTCACGCCGCAGTAGAGAGTTTCCGCACGGTTCCCCCGCGGCCGGAGGGGCTTTCGATCAGGCTGGAGAATTGCTACCTTTCGTCACGCACCTTAGTAACCTGAAGGACATCAAGCCATGAGCCAACCAAAAACCGTCGTTAAAATCGCTCCCAACAATCCGATTTTCGATCTTCCGGTCATTGTCGGCATCGAAGAGAAATTGTTCGAACAAGCCGGGCTTGATGTGCAGTTCGCGGGCACCTACGAGGACCGCGAAAAGAAGGACAAGGTCGAATTTCCGGTAATGGCGCGGCTTAAGGAGCAGATGTTCGATTGTGGCTCCGCCGATAGCTACAATGTTTGCGAATGGGCCAGCATCGACCGGCTGGAAAAGGGCAAGCGCGGTGGCGACATCGCAGCGCTGCGGGCCTCGGTGGCCGCCCAAGCGATCATTACCTTCGATGACGCGCTGCAGGTGCCGCGCGATCTCGCCGACGTGCCTGTTGCTGTTCAAGAACTCACGGGCTCGCACTACACCACGGTGCAGATGCTCGAGAGCGCGCTGGGCGCCGAGCACGTCAAGATCGCGGCCGGTGGCTTGCCGCAGCAGCGTTACGCCGATCTCAAGAGCGGCAAATTCCGCGCGGTGACGGTCATGGAGCCGTTCATCAGTCTTGCTCTGAAGGAAGGCGCTCACGTCGTCGCGGCCTCGTTCTATCGCGGCGGCGAGGTCATCTCTCGCGATCTCACCGACGAACAGCGCAAAGCCTATTACGACGCGGAAAACAAAGCCGTCGATCTCATCAACGCCGATTTCTACAAGTATGCGCACCACGTCGCTGCGGCCACCAAGGGCGCGCTGAAGCCGAATGAACTGCTCAAGGCCTTCGTGCGCTACAAGCACGTC
>DASYCM010000228.1:0-6693 GCA_036500165.1 Pseudolabrys sp. | reverse complement strand
CGGTTCGCCGCTTTTGCTGGCGCGCCGGATGGCATCGACCAGTTCCGGCATACGCAGGGAAATCAGCGCCGGCTCGCCACGGCGCAGCGCCGGCGCCAGCAGGCGCGCGGCATCGTTGAAGGCAATAACGCCGCCGTCCCGGTCGAGTGTAATCGCCGCGCCAGGCAAACCGGCGATCAGCGATTCAATCAGGCGTGCGTGCGGATGTTCGTTAGCGCGGCCGCTCGGCGCCGGCGCGCGCTGGACAGCACCGTTGCCGCCGGACTGACCGGCCAATGCTTGCCAGGCACCGTGCAACCTGTTTGGCCAACTCTTCGGCAGATCGTCTTCCATCGTCATATGTCAATCGCAGCACTTGTTTGCGACAGTTCGATTAAGGCCTTTGGATAACGGACCAGTGTATTACCGCTTTTCCGCTTCGATCTCGGTCCGGATCGGGGCCGTGACGGTCGTTACCGGCGCCAGTTTGGGCTTGTCGCGCGTGCCCTTCATGTTGAGCCAGACTTCCCGGATTCCCAGGATGGTCAAGGCCAGCGCAAACGGAATCAAATAATAGAGCACGCGGAATAACAGCAGTCCGGCCACCACGCTTTCTTTGTTGAAATCGAGATGCAGCAGTGCGCCGAGCATAGCGGCATCGAACACGCCGAGCCCGCCGGGAGAGTGACTTGCGAACCCGAGCAGCGTCGCCGTCACGAACACCACAGCCAGCGCTATAAAGCCGATGCTTGGCGTCATCGGCACCAGCATATACATCGCAAGCGCGCAGCAACCGAGATCGAAGATGCCGATGAAAATCTGCAACAGCGTGTTCGAGCCTTTCGGCAGCCTGACGGTCCATTCGCCGCGGCCGATTTCGCGCGGCGCGCTCCAGACCCAGGCGACATAGCCGGCGAGAATGCACAGCAGCGCGATACCGATGCAACGGTTGGCCATCGGAGGCAGTTGATCGATGGCGCTGGCGGCTTCCGGATGAATCGTGATGCCCAGGCCGAGCATGGTGACGTTGCCGAGCCAGAACGTCAGTCCGGCGAGGAAACAGATTTTCGCTACCTCGACGGCATCGAGGCCGTACAGCGAATAGATACGATAGCGCACCGCACCGCCGGTAAAGACCGTGGCGCCGACATTGTGCCCGATCGAGTAACTGGTGAAACCGGACAGCGCTGCGATGCGATAGGGAATTTCCTTATGCCCGATGGTGCGCAGCGCGAACCAGTCATAAAACGTTAATGTGAAATAGCCGCCCGCGACGAAAAGAGCGGCGGCGGCGACATTGAGCGGGTCAGTCGCTTTTGCCGCCTTGAGAACGTCGGCGATGTCGATGCCGCGCAACATCCGGTACAGCACCACGAAAGCGACCGTAATAATGGCCAGGCTCAGCAGCACTCCGATGCGATTCCAGCCGATATGCTTCTGGATAAAACGCGCCACGGCACGCAGCGAATTGAGCATCTTTCCTCCGTAAACGGCCCGCAAGTTTCCCGGCTAAGAACCTTGCAGCGCCGCGCGTCCCACAACGCGTTTTTTGCGCGATTTTTATCCAGTAGCAGAACTCTTTATCGTAAGCGAGTGGACTGCCAATGCCCCCGCTGCTCTGCTAGACTGCCGCAAAATTAGTCAGGGGCCTAAAGACATTCTGACAGTTGCTTAACAAGGGCAGGAAACCTTCGGAGATCGCTCCATGAACGAAACTAGCCGTGATGACGACCAAGATGCTCGCCTTTCCATGCCGCGCCGCAGCGTCCTTAAGGCCGCAAGTATCGGCGCAAGTATCGGAGTAAGTCTCGGTGCCGGCCTGTTGTCCAGCGTCGCGACCGCAGCCGCGGCCACTGCGCCGGAGGAAGACATCTGGAGCGCAGAATATTGGGCGAACAAAGGCAATGTGAAGCTCAACCTGTGGCGCAAACGCGTTGGAGCGCCGCGTCAGGGCGAACCCGCCCGCCCGGTCGTCTTCATGGTGCATGGCTCATCGAATTCGGCGCGCTCGTCCTATGACCTCAGCCTTCCCGGCAAGGGCGAATACTCGTTCATGAACGTGCTGGCGCGCGCCGGTTATGACGTCTGGACGATGGACCACGATGGCTACGGCTATTCAGGCTCGTCCGGCAACAGTTCGGACATCGCCAGCGGCGTCGAAGACCTCAAGGCGGCCATGCCGGTGGTGACGAAAGAGACCGGCCTGCAGAAAGCGAATTTCTACGGCACGTCGTCGGGCGGCATTCGCGCCGCGGCCTTTGCGCAGGCGATGCCAGAGCGCGTTAACCGGCTGGCGCTGTCGGCTTTCACCTACAAAGGCAATGGTGCCGAAGAAATCGAACGCCGCCGCAAGAATCTCGACAAGTTGCGCGCCAATCCGCGGCGCAAACGCGACGCCGCCATGATCCGTTCGATCTTCACCCGCGATGGATTTCCGCAGGGATACGATCCGGCGGTTGCGGAAGCGATCATCGAAGCAGAGAAGAACTTCGGCGATACGATTCCGTCAGGCACCTATGTCGACATGGCGGCGAACCTGCCGATCGTCGATCCGAAGAAGATCATGTCGCCGGTACTGATGCTGCGCGGCGAATTCGACGGCAATTCCACCAACGCCGACCTGCTCGATTTCTACGGTCAACTGCAGAACGGCGAACGGCAATTCGTCATCCTGCCGAAGACGGCGCATGCCGTCGGCTACGGCGTCAACCGCCACCTGCTGTTCTACGCCGTGCAGACCTTCTTCTCCGGACCGGACCCGGTGGCGGCCTAGAGCTTCGCCGTAAAGAACTCGCGCAGCGCTGCCGTGGTTTCGACCGGGGATTCTTCGGACAGATAGTGCCCGCTCGGCACTGTCTTCGCGGCGACGATGTTGGAGGCGTAGTTCTTCCATATCTCGCCGGGTGACGGCTTGGTGCGGCCGACGCCGCCTGTTGCGCCCCATAGAATAAGCGACGGGCACGCGACCTTGCGGCCGGCTTTGACGTCTTCCGCGTCATGCACGAGATCGATACTGGCCGCCGCACGATAATCCTCGCACACGGCACGGATGGTTTCCGGATTTCGGAAGCAGCGCTTGTAATCCTCAAGCGCCTCCGGCGCGAAGAACGACAGCCCCTGCTTGGACTTCGACAGCTTCTTTTCGATGAACCAGTCCGGATCGGCGCCCATCATTTTCTCGGGCATCGGCGCCGGCTGAATATTGAAGAACCAGTGCCAGGAGAACTTGGCCCAGTCGAAGGTGATGTTGTTGTAGAGGTGATACTGCGGGATGATGTCCATGATCGCAGCGCGCAGAACTTTCTCGGGATGATCGAGGCACATGCGGTGCGTGACACGCGCGCCGCGATCGTGACCCGCCACGAAAAACTTGTCGTGGCCGAGCGCGGCCATCACCTCGACCTGATCTTGCGCCATCGCCCGGAATGAATAATTGGCGTGATCTTCAGTGCTCGGCGGCTTTTCGGAATCGCCATACCCACGCAGGTCGGTCAGAACCACACTGAATTCTTTGGCCAGCGCCGGCGCTACCTTGGCCCAGTTGAGGTGGTTGAACGGATTGCCGTGCAGCATCAACAGTGGCGGACCTTTGCCGCCGGTGACGGTGACGATGCGGCAGCCCTTGGTTTGGATGTCCTGACGCTTGAAGCCTTCGAGCAACATTGTTCTTTCGCCTTTTCTTGCCTTTGTTGTCCCAGCTGGATGCTGGAAAAATTAGATCCCAAAATATTCCGAATACTTTTTCTTGATTTCCTCGGTCGCAGCTTCTTGCGCCTCGATGTTACCGGGAAGCAGTTTGATCTTGGAGATCGGCGTGCGTCCGGATTTTTCCGTCTCCTTCACCCCGGGATGGAACGAACGCAGCCCCGCATTGTCGACCAGGTATTGCTGGGTTTCGAGCGAGAACATGTAGCTGATGAATAACTTGGCCGCGTTGGGATGCGGCGCATTCTTCGCAATGGCCTGACAGGACGGCACAAACGGCGTTCCTTCGGCCGGATAAACCAGTGCGATGGGCGCGCCCGCGTCCATCTGCTGAATGAAGACATATTCGTTGCCATCGGCAGCAATTGCGCGCTCACCGAGCGCCAATTTTTTTGGCGGCTCGGTCGACGATTGTATCTGCATGACTTTCTGCTTGCCGAGCTTCTCGAAATAACCCCAGCCAATCGCCTGCACCATTTGATAGGTGGCCGTTACGATGGCGCCCGAATAGCTCGGATGCGCCTTCACGATCTTGCCGCTCCACTTGGGATCGAGCAGATCGGCAAAGCTTTTCGGCGCATCCTCCTTTTTCACCAGATTGGTGTTGTAGGCGATGGGCTCCAGCGTGAAGCGCACATTGGCGTACATGCCGTCGGGATCGCGCTCGGAGGCCGGATATTTCAACAATTCGGCCGGAACGAAAGGCTCGAGAATGCCCTGCTTTTTCCAGGTCAGGAATTGCGGCGCGTCGGTGCTGTCGATGACATCCACCGTATGGATGCCACTGGAGCGCTCCTGCATGATTCTCTGGAAGATACGTTCACTGCCGGTGCGCTCGACCTGCACCGTGATACCCGGATATTTCTGCTCGAAATTCTTGGCAACAGCCTGCGCGACCTTCAGATCGAACGCCGTATAAAAGACGACCTTGCCTTCCTTGACCGCCGCCTGGATCAACTCAGCCGTTATCGGTGTCGGCGCCGGTGATGCGGCCAATGCCGGTGAATTTGCCGGCGACACAGCGAACACAACAGCGACAATGGCAGCGCGTAACGCAACGGCAATCATAACGCCTCCCTCAGACGCCGCCGTTACGAGATGTCGTCCGGCGGCTTATCGGTTGGCGTCATAACAAGCCACATCTGCGCAAAAAGAAAGCCCCGGTCCGCGCGATGCGGGACCGGGGCTCGCTTTTAGAAACTGCGTTTAGTTGCAGACCCGGAAACGGCGCCAGTGCCAGCTGCCGTCCGAGAATTGGACATGGCGGCGGACGAGGTAGCAATTGCCGACGTAGGACGGGCCGCCGTAGTAGCCGAAACCGTAACCGCCGTGCCAGTGGTGACCCCAACCACCATGGCCATGGCCCCAAGCGGAGGCGGACGTGGGGGCGAGAGCGACGGCGCCGAGGGCGGCGGCGGCAGAGAGGGCGAGGATGAATTTGCGGAACATGGCGGTATCTCCTGTTTGGGGGATGGCCGTCTCGCCACCCGATATCCTTGGGTCGCGGCCTGCCCCGGAATGGTTCACGCGCCACACCAGAAATTGCCAAAAAAGATCGCCCACACCGATTTTTAGGCAAAAGGCCTCGAATGCCGCCGATTTGACCTGCCTCGGCTTGCCCGAATGTGGCTTAACGGTGGACACTAGGAACACCGACTAAGCCCGGGCGGCCCAAGGCGAATTTCTTCGATCCCGTTTGAACCTCGCCGCCGCCCACAACGACACACTCTCAACGAGCCGATTGCCTAGCGATGCAAACGACGACGGATGAAGTTCTCATCGCCAGGATCGCCAAGGGTGACCGGCTTGCCATGCAGGTGCTGTTCGCGCGGCATCATGTGAGGGTTTACCGCTTCGTGCTGCGCCTCGTGCGTAACGAGGCAACGGCGGAAGACCTGATCAGCGAAGTGTTCCTCGATGTCTGGCGGCAAGCCGGAAAATTCGAGGGCCGGTCGGCGGTGTCGACCTGGATGCTGAGCATCGCCCGGTTCAAGGCGCTGTCTTCAATGCGACGAAGGCAGGATGCGGAACTGGACGATGAAACGGCGGAACAGGTCGAAGACGATTCCGACGATCCGGAAACGACGCTGGCGAAGAAGGATAAAGGTGCGCAGTTGCGGCAGGCCCTGACAGGTCTGTCGCAGGAGCATCGGGAGATCATCGACCTCGTCTACTACCACGAGAAGTCGGTGGAAGAGGTAGCCGGGATTGTCGGTATCCCGGAAGCCACAGTGAAGACGCGCATGTTCTACGCGCGGAAGAAACTATCGGAGCTTTTGAAAGAGCAAGGGATCGATCGAGGATGGCCATGACGCCGGAGAAAACAGCCGAAACGCAAAGCGAGATCGAGGCGCTGCTGCCGTGGCATGCGGCGGGCACCTTGAGCCGGCGCGATGCGCAACGCGTTGAAGAGGCCTTGGCCCGCGATCCCGAACTGGCGCGCCGCTACGAAATGGTGCGTGACGAATTCGGCGAGACCATCCATCTCAACGAGACGCTCGGCGCGCCGTCGGCGCACGCCATGGAAAAGCTGTTCGCCAAGATCGATGCGGAGCCGGCGCGCAAGCCGGCGGTGTCGCTGAACCTCAGCGCCCGCGTCGCAGAATTTTTCGCGAGCTTCAGCCCGCGTACACTGGCCTATGCCGGCACCGCGGCAGCCATCGCCATCCTGCTGCAGGCCGGGATCATCGCGACCGTGATGGTCAAGGAAACCAGGCCTGGCGGCTACCAGACCGCGTCGGTCTCCTCGAACAATCCGGACGTGGGCGCTTTCACGCTGATCCGTTTCACACCGCAGGCGACGCAGGACGACGTCACCAAGTTCCTTACGACCAACAAGCTGTCGATCGCGTCGGGGCCGATAGCCGGCGGGCTCTACAAGGTGCGCGTCTCGACGGCGGTGATGCCGAAGGCGGATCTCGCTGCGCTTGCCAAGAAATTGCAAGAGAACAAGGTCGTCGGCTTCATCGCCACGACTGAATGAAAAGTCGGAATAAACTGAATACGGTT
>DASYCM010000227.1:0-11650 GCA_036500165.1 Pseudolabrys sp. | reverse complement strand
CCGGCCTTGCTGGCGTCTTCGAAGCCGGCAAGCGCCGCCTTGGTCGCGATCATGTCCGCGCCGAGCCCCTCGCCCGTTTCGATCATGGTGCGCAGGTCCTTGATGCCATTGTCGATGCTGAAGGTCGTCGGTCCTGGATCGCGGCCTTCGAACATGGTCACGATCATGTCCGCGCGCGCGGCAATGGCCTTGTTGCCGCCATTGCTCTCGACCAGCAGATCCACCAGTCGTTTCGGCTCCCAGCCGGCGCTGCGGGCAATGGCAAAGGCTTCGCCGTAGGCCTGCCAGGCCACCATCAGCGGTAGATTGATCGCAAGTTTCATGGCGGCGGCAGCGCCGACCGGACCGCAGTGCTCGACCTTGCGGCACAGTTGCTCGAGAACCGGCCGCGCCCGCGCCGCATCCTCGGCCGTCGCTCCCATCAAGCCGAGCAATTGGCCCTTGCGCGCCGGAACAGTCGAACCGCCAACCGGACATTCCACCATCGCCGCGCCGGTCGGCTTCACTTTGGCTTCGAGGCCGGTATGCACCTTCGGCGCCACCGTGCTCATTTCGATAAACAGCTTGCCTTTGACGTCGCCGGACAGAAGTCCATTCGGCCCGCCATAGACCTGATCGATCGACTTGGCGTCGGTGAGCAGCGTGATGACTACCTCGCTGGCGTCCGCAAGCGCGGCCGGCGATGCCGCGACCTTGGCGCCGGCATCCGCCAACGGCTTGGCTTTATCCGGATTGCGATTCCAGACGGTGACCTGATGGCCGACTTCCATGAGCCGCAATGCAATGGGCGTGCCCATCGCGCCAAGTCCTGCCACGCCGATCTTCATTCCAGCCTCCCGGATTACTTGAACTCTTTTGCCAAAGCCTAGGCGATCACAACGCACAGCGAAAGCGGGGTTGCGAGCAAACCGACTCGACAGCATCGGGTTCGACGAACTAACAAAGCGCGCTGACGCATATTCCTGCGCGGCATCGGAGGAAATTTCGAATGGCCAAAAAGAGCACAAAAAAGAGCAAGGGGACGGTCGGCGTGATCGGCCTCGGCATCATGGGCGGCTCGTTCGCCAGGAATCTCTCCGCCAAGGGCTGGCGCGTTATCGGTTTCGATTTGAGCGCGAAGGCGCGCAAGGCGGCGGAACGCGCCGGCGTCGAGATCGCAGCGAGTGCGGCCGACGTTGCAAGCAAGGCCCCGATCGTTCTCACTAGCCTGCCGAAGCCGCAGGCCTTGATCGCAACAGCGAAAGAGATCGCCGCGGCCAAGCTGCCACGCAAGACGATCGTGGAGATGAGCACCTTCACCATTCAGGACAAGGAAAAGGCCCAGGCCATTCTGGGCAAGGCCGGACACACTACGCTCGACGTGCCGGTCTCCGGCACCGGCGCGCAGGCGGCGGTGGCCGATCTCGTCTTTTACGCCAGCGGCGACAGCAAGACGGTGAAAAAGCTGCAACCGATGTTCGCCGATTTCGGCCGCAAGGTTTACGACACCGGCGCTTTCGGTAACGGCAGCAAGATGAAATACGTCGCCAATCTGCTAGTCGCGATCCACAATGTCGCGAGCGCCGAGGCCATGGTCTATGGCATGAAGGCCGGTCTCGCGCCGCAGGCGATCTTCGACCTGATCCAGGGCGGCGCCGGCAACTCGCGCATTTTCGAATTGCGCGCGCCGATGATGGTGAAGAACAACTACAAGACCGTCACCATGAAGATCGACGTCTGGGACAAGGACATGCAGGTGATCGGCGACTACGGCCGCAAGATCAAGGTTCCGACGCCGATGTTCGATGCGTCGAAGCCGGTCTATATCAAGGCGCAGAAGATGGGCCTCGGCGCGCTGGACACGGCGGCCGTCTGCGCCGTGCTGGAGAAACAGGCGAAGGTCAAGCGCAAGAACTGAATATTGCGCTGATCGGTTCGCGGCTCGCTCCGCTGCGCGGGGCGAGCCGCGCGTCAATTGAACTGACTAGCCCGGCTGGTTCCAGTACAACGAACCGGAACACCGGCCGCCTGTAGTTTCCGCGGCGGCAACCCGCTGCATTTCGCCAGTCGAAAAACGACACGCTTTTTGGTTAGCTCATGCCGCTGAAAAAGCAGGCAGCGACAAAAAAGCACGGGCTTAAATAACCGCAAGAAGCGTCACGTCGCGCGATATTGACGACCATACGGACAGACCGACCCAACGGACGGCTGTCCGCATTTAGTGTGTTCATTTCTGCTCAAGCTAGGCTAAGCTTCTCCTAACCTTCGAAAAAACAGAAGGACTCTAGGGGGAATATGAACACGCAGTTTTGGGTGGTTCAGGCTTTTAACGGCGTCTCTTATGGAGCGCTGCTGTTTTTGATCGGCAGCGGTCTGTCGTTGATCTTCGGCGTTATGCGCATCGTGAATCTGTCGCACGGCGCCTACTTCCTCTGGGGCGGCTATATCGCGCTATCGGTGATCCACTACACCGGCTCATGGGCGTTATCCCTGCCGACCGCCGCGCTTGCCGTTGCCGCTATCGGAATCGCCATGGAGCGCTTGTTTCTCCGTTCCGAAGGCCTCGCATTTCTCCGTAACGGTGTACTTGCCCTCGGCATCGGCGTTCTCATCAGCCTTGCCATTGCGCGCGCCACATCATTCGGCTGGCCGCAGTTCATCATCGGCACTGCGATCGCGACAGTCGCCTGCTTCGCGATACTCAGGCGCATCTCCATCGTTCCGATCGATACCGACGTGCTGCGCCAAGTGTTGCTCACCGTCGGGTTCGCATTTCTGTTCCAGCAGGCTGCCCTCGATATCTGGGGCGGCAACAACATGGACATCAACCCGCCACCCGCCTTCACGCAGAGTATCGTGGTCGGCGGCGTCTATCTCCCACTCTATCGCGTGTTCATGATCGGCATGGCGCTCGCCATCGGCGTCGTATTGTGGCTGGTGATGGAAAAAACCCGCATGGGCGCGGCCGTCCGCGCCACCGTTGATGACGCGCAAATGGCCCGTGGCGTCGGCATCGACACCAACAAAGTATCGATGTTCATCTTCGCGCTTGGCGCGTTTCTCGCCGCACTCGGCGGCGTCATCGGCGGCGCCTTTCTCGGCATCTACCCGGGTCTCGACTTTGAAATGCTACCGCTCGCCTTCGCGGTGGTGATCATCGGCGGCATGGGAAGTCTCGGCGGCGCCGCCATCGGCGCCCTTGCCGTCGGTCTCGCCGATAATTTCGGCAAAGCGCTGTTTCCGGAAATTTCCTACTTCACTCTCTACGCGCCGATGGTGCTGATCCTCGCGATCAAGCCGACCGGCCTGTTCGGCCGGGAGTGAGCGAGATGATGAGCCAGAACACCAAAATCCTGATCGTCGTCGCCTGCATGGCCGCGCTCGCCGTCATCGTGCCGATGTCCGGCTCGTTCGTCGTTCTGCTGGCGACCCGTGCGCTGGCTTTCGCCATCCTCGCCATGAGCGTCGACCTCCTGCTCGGCTTCACCGGCCTCTCATCGATGGGCCAAGCGGCCTATTTCGGGGTTGGTGCTTATCTGACCGCCGTACTGGCCACGAAATTCCAATTCGGCATGGGCTGGGATTTCTGGATTGTCGTCGTGCTTGGCATCCTGATCGGCTGCGCGCTCGCCGCTTTATTCGGCCTGTTCGCTATCCGCGCGGGCGGCGTCTACTTCTTGATGATCACGCTCGCGCTCGGCCAGTGCGTCTGGGGCCTCGCCTATCGCTGGAACTCTCTGACCGGCGGTGACAACGGCATCAACATGACGGGACGGCCAAGCTTCGGCCTCGACCTGGGCAATGAAGTCACGTTCTTCTATCTTGTCTTCGCATTCTTCGCGCTATCGATGCTGGCGTTGTTCGTGCTGGTACGTTCGCCCTTCGGTAAAAGTCTCGCCGGCATCCGTGAGCGAGAACTGCGCATGCAGATACTCGGCTACAATACCTGGCTGCACAAATACGTCGCCTTCATCATCGCCGGCGGCTTCGGCGGTCTCGCCGGCGTATTGTGGTGCCACACCAATGGCCACGTCAGCCCGGAAACCGTGGTGCTGACCACATCGGTCGACTCGCTGCTGATGGTCGTGCTCGGCGGCGCTGGTACGCTGGTAGGTGCGGCAATCGGCGCGGCCATCGTGTTCGGCCTGCGCGAATTCCTCAGCACTTTGGTGCCATGGTGGCAGTACGCGCTCGGCGCCGTCTATGTGCTGACTATTCTTTATCTGCCCATGGGCCTGATGGGCATTCCGAAACGCTGGCGGCAACGCAATCAAGGTAAAGGTGAAGAGTCGAAGAAGCTCGCTTCCAAGCCGTCCTGATAACAGGACGGTAACAACAGAAGAACCAGACAAAACGGGAGGACTACAATGACGAATAAGGTTCGAAATATCCTGCTGGGCGGCGCGCTCGCGCTCGGCCTCGCCGCTCCGGCCAGTGCGGAAGAACTCCGCATTGGCTTCATTTCCCCCACCACCGGCCTCTATGCCCAGATCGGCAAGGACATGGTGGACGGATTCCAGCTCTATCTCGATCAGCATGGCGGTAAACTCGGCGGCGCCGACGTGAAGCTCATCGTCGAAGACGATCAGGGCAAGCCCGACCTTGGCGTCACGAAAGCCAAGAAGCTGGTCCTGCAAGACAAGGTGAACTTGTTCATCGGCGGACTGCTGGCCTCAACCGGCTACGCGCTCGCCCCGATCAGCACCGCGGAAAAGACAATCTATCTGTCTTCGGTCTCGTCGGCCGACGATCTCACCCAGCGTCAGCTCAGCAAGTATCCGTATTTCCTGCGGACCAGTTGGACGAGCTCTCTGCCAAATCATCCGCTTGGGCAGTGGGCTTGCGAACAGGGCTACAAGAAAATTATCACCATCGCTGCCGACTATGCATTCGGTTATGAATCGGTCGGCGGCTTCCAGAAGGCATTCGAGGATTGCGGCGGCAAGGTCGTCCAGAAAATCTGGCCCCCGCTCGGCACCAAGGACTTCGGGCCCTATATCCCGACCTTCAAGGGCGATGCCGACGCGATCTTCACCGTCATGGTCGGCCCCATGGCATTGCAGTTCCCGAAGCAGTTGCGCTCGGCCGGCATCAAGAAGCCGATCGTTGGCAGCGGCGTCAGCTACGATGAGTTCGTGCTGCCGTTCATGGGCGACGAAGTGATCGGCGATTTCTCGTCGCTGCACTACAGCGCGGGCATCGACACGCCTGCCAACGCCGCCTTCGTAAAGGCCTATCGCGCCAAGTACGGCAAAGTGCCCGGCTACTATTCGGAGAACAACTATACCACCGCGATGTGGATCGACGAGGCCATGAAAAAGGCCAACGGCAAATGGCCGGGCTCCGAACAGTTCATCAAGATCATGCAGAGCATCAAGCTTGATGCGCCGCGCGGGCCTGTCGAAATGGACGACATGCGTAACCCGATCGAGAACGTCTACATCAAGAAGGTCGAGAAGAAGAAGATGTTCGGTTACGAGAAGGAAGAACTTTGGAACACGGTCATCAAGACCTATCCGAAGGTCAGCCAGTTCTGGACCTACGGCAAGGAGAAGTTCCTGGCGCAGCCGGTTTATGACCGCGACTTCCCGCCCTGCAAGTTCTGCGAATGATGCGTGCTACCGCCGCCGGAGCCGAAGGGCTCTGGCGGCTCTTCTTCTCGATGCGAGGGGCTTGACGCGTGAGCAGTGTATCTTCGACCGACGACGGCGCCGTGCCGGTGCTTGAACTCAGACAATTGTGCAAGAGCTTTGGCGGCTTGCAGGCGACTCGCGAAGTCAACCTGCGCATCATGCCGGGCGACAGGCAGGCCATCATTGGCCCCAACGGCGCCGGCAAGACCACTCTCTTCAATTTGATTACCGGCATCTATCCGGTGACGTCCGGCCAGGTGCTGCTGTACGGCAAGGACGTCACCAAGTGGCAAAGCCACCAGCGCACGGCGATGGGCATGGCGCGCACCTTTCAGGTGACACATCTGTTCCCCGGCCTCACCGTGCTCGACAACGTGCTGCTCGCGATCAAGGGACTGCGCCGCACGAAGTTCGTCATGTGGCGCTTCCTGTCGTCGTACAAGGAAGTCTACGACAAGGCCTTCCACCTGCTGGAACAGGCCGGCTTTCTCGACCGCAAGGACACGGAAGTCCGCAACCTGTCGCATGGCGAACAGCGCCAGCTCGAAATTGTACTTGGACTTGCCAGCGATCCTAAAATTCTGCTGCTCGACGAGCCCGCCGCAGGCCTGTCGTCGGGCGAATCCGCCGACATGGCCAAGTTCCTGCAGAAGCTCGATCCGAAACTCGCGATCCTGCTTATCGAACATGACATGGAGATCGTCTTCGACGTCGCGTCGCAGATCTCGGTGCTGCACTTCGGCCAGATTCTGGAAACCGGCACGCCGCAGCAAATCCATTCGAGCCCGAAGGTCCAGGAAATCTACCTGGGGACGGACTAACTATGGCCATTCTCGAAGTTCAGGACATCCACACCTACTACGGCGACGCCTATGTGCTGCAAGGCCTGTCTCTGCAATTGCAGCAGGGCCAGATCCTCGGCCTGCTTGGCCGCAATGGCGTCGGCAAAACGACGCTGGTGAATTCGATCGTCGGCTTTAATCCGCCGCGCCGCGGCAAAGTGATGTTCAAAGGCGACGACATCACAGCGAAGCCGTCGTTCGAGACCGTACGCAGCGGCATGGGCCTTGTGCCGCAAGGCCGCCGTGTGTTTCCGACTTTGGGTGTCGAAGAAAACCTGTTGGTCGCGGAACGCCATCCTGAACGCCACAAATGGAATCTCGATCGCGTCTACAAGCTGTTCCCGCGCCTTCATGAGCGCCGGCTGCAACGCGCCAAAACATTGTCCGGCGGCGAGCAGCAAATGCTCGCCATCAGCCGCGCGCTGATGACCAATCCTGACTGCCTGATCATGGACGAGCCGTCGGAAGGTCTCGCTCCGATCATCATCCAGGGCCTGTGGGAAGCAATCAGCAAGCTCAAGGAAGAAGGTATGTCGATCCTGCTGGTCGAGCAGAATGCGCACCTAGCGCTCAAGCTGGTCGACTATGTGCACGTCATGAGCAAAGGTCAGGTGGTATATTCATCTACCCCTGCTGAACTTCGTGCCAACGAGCAGATCAAGGCGAGCTATCTCGGCATCTGACCAAAATCAGGCAGTCATTTTTATTCTCTGTTTATGCAGTGCCTTAGAATCCAAGGCACGGCGCCGCTATTCGCGAACCCTTCCAAAATTTAATGAAGCCGTAATAAGTCTGTAGCTGCAGCGCAGGTATACGCGCGGCATTGCGTTGAATTTATAACTGGCAGAGAACCAACGGAGCAAGTTATTGGCCGCTTTTCACTGGTTACGGCCTAAAGGCCAGCGCGGAATCATCGTTATTGCCGCGTGCATCCTGGTCGCCGGATTGGCCGGCTGGCATTATCTGGGGGATCCCCAGGCAGACGCCGCCGTTAATCCCGCGGACAACGCCAAAGCGCGTCCGAAAGGGCCGGCTGCCATTCCGGTCACAATCCAGCGTACGAAGACTGCCGACTTTCCGGTCTATCTAAATGGGCTGGGAACAGTGCAGCCTTACAATACCGTCACCGTGCGCAGCCGCGTTGACGGTCAGGTCACCAAGGTCAACTTCCGTCAGGGCGACATTGTCAAGGAAGGCGATCTGCTCGTGCAGATCGATCCGCGGCCCTATCAAGCGGCGCTGGATCAGGCGTTAGCGAAGAAGACCCAGGACGAAGCGAACCTGCACAACGCCGAACTCGACCTCGCCCGTTACAGCACGCTGGCACAGCAAAGTTTTGCATCGCGTCAGCAACTCGATACGCAACAGGCCAACGTCAATCAGTTGACCGCCCAGGTTAAAGGCGATCAGGCGACGATCGACAACGCCACCACGCAGCTCAGTTACACAACGATTAAATCGCCGCTGACTGGCAAGACCGGTTTCCGGCTCGTCGATCCCGGCAATATCGTGCACGCCAGCGACACGACCGGCATCGTCTCGATCGTCAAGCTGCAGCCAATTTCGGTGGTGTTCACGGCTCCGGAAGAAAACATCGGCACGATCAATAATGCGCTCACTGCGGGAACTGTGCCCGTGACGGCGCTGGCCTCCGACGGTTCAAAGAGTCTGGCCGAGGGTCATCTCGCCCTTGTCGACAATCAGGTCGATCAGGCCAGCGGCACTATCCGCATGAAAGCGACGTTCCAGAACAAGGACAATGCATTGTGGCCAGGCCTGTCAGTCGCCACAAAGCTTCTCGTCGAGACCAAGAAAAACGCGGTCGTGGTCCCGAATGACGCGATCCAGCACGGCCCGGACGGGCTCTACACCTACATCGTCGGCGACAGCAATAAAGTCGAGCTGCGCAATTTGAAAGTCGGCGAAGAAGGCGCAACGCAGACCGTTATCCTCGACGGCCTGAAGTCGGGCGAGCGCGTGGTCGTCGCCGGCCAGTACCGCCTGACCAAAGGCGCGGTCGTCGATCCGCGTGAAGCGAACGTGCCGGCACGCGCCGCCGATCGTGAGGCCCAGAACACTCCGGCAAAGGCGCCCTGACCATGGCTGACGGCGAAGGCGGAATTTCCGCACCCTTCATCCGACTTCCGATCGCCACCTCGCTGCTGATGATCGGCGTTCTTTTTGTCGGATTGGTCGCTTATCCCCGCCTTCCCGTCGCGCCCTTACCGCAAGTCGACTTCCCCACTATCCAGGTCAACGCGGCGCTGCCCGGGGCCAGCCCGGACACGATGGCCTCGGCTGTCGCGCAGCCGCTGGAAACGCAATTCGCGCAGATTCCCGGCGTGTCGCAGATGACATCGACCAGCGTCGGTGGCTCCAGCTCGATCACCATTCAGTTCAACCTCGATCGCAGTATCGACGCTGCGGCGAACGACGTGCAGGCCGCGATCAACGCCGCCGGCGGTCAGCTGCCGAAAAATCTGCCGAGTCCGCCAACGTACCGCAAGGTCAACCCCGCGGACGCGCCCATCCTGCTGCTTGGCGCCACGTCAGACACGCTGCCGCTCACCGAGGTCGACGATCAGGTCGAGACAAAACTAGCGCAGCAAATCAGTCAGATCCCCGGCGTCGCTCAGGTGACGATCGGCGGCCAGCAGAAACCCGCCATTCGCGTACAGCTTGACCCCGCCAAGCTCGTCGCCAAAGGACTCTCGCTCGAAGACGTCCGCACGCCTCTATCCGTTTCGACCGTCGATAACCCCAAAGGTACGATCCGCGGCGATACGCGTTCCTACACCATCTATACCAACGACCAGATCACCGCGGCAAAGGACTGGAACGACGTCATTGTCGCCTATCGCAACGGCGCGCCGCTACGCGTACGCGACATCGGACAGGCAGTGACGGGTCCGCAGGATCTCACTCAGGCGGGCTGGGCCGACGGCAAGCGCGGTATCATTCTCGTCGTTTTCAAGCAGCCCGGCGCCAACGTCATTGAAACCGTCGACAAGATCAATGAAACGCTGCCGAAGTTGCGCGCCGCGATGCCGCCGGCGATCAACATCTTCACCCTCAGTGACCGCACAACGACGATCCGGGCCGCGGTCAAGGATGTTCAATTCACCTTGCTGCTCACCATTTCGCTTGTCGTTATGGTGATCTTCGTCTTCTTGCGCAGCGTGTGGGCGACCATCATTCCGAGCATCACGGTGCCGCTGGCGCTGCTCGGCGCCTGCGCCCTGATGTGGGTAGTCGGCTATAGCCTCGACAATCTGTCGCTGATGGCGCTGACCATCGCGGTCGGCTTCGTCGTCGACGACGCCATCGTCATGCTGGAAAATATCACGCGCTACATCGAGGAAGGCGACACGCCGCTGCATGCCGCCTATCGCGGCTCGCGCGAAATCGCCTTTACCATCGTGTCGATAAGCATCTCGCTCGTCGCGGTGCTGATCCCATTGCTGATGATGGGCGGCATCATCGGCCGCTTGTTCCGCGAATTTGCCGTCACGCTGACCATGACCATCGTGGTTTCGGCTTTCGTTTCGTTGACGTTGACGCCGATGATGGCCTCGCGCTTCCTCAAGCCGCATAGCGAAGAACATCACGGCAAATTCTATGCCTGGAGCGAGCGCGCCTTTGACGCCTTGCTGCACGCCTATGAGCGCGGCCTCGATCTCGTTCTCAAATTCAGGTTCGTGACGCTCTGCGTATTTTTCGCAACGCTGGCCTTGTCGGTATTCCTTTTCATCATCATCCCCAAGGGTTTTTTCCCACAGCAGGATATCGGCCTGCTCACCGGCATTGCCGAAGCCAGCCAGGACGTGTCGCCGCAGCAGATGATGCGTCACCAGGAGGCGCTAGGCGAACTCGTGCGAAGCGATCCCGACGTTGCGCATTTTGCAATGTTCATGGGTGGCAACGGAAATTCGCCTAATACCGGCCGCATGTTCATCGCCCTGAAGCCGCGCGAAGAGCGTACCGCCAGCGCGGACCAGATCATCGCGCGGCTACGCGGCAAGGCAGACAAGATCGAAGGCGCGAGACTTTTCCTCCAGGCCTCGCAGGATATCCGAGTCGGCGGCCGCGCCTCCCGCACGCAGTTCCAGTACACGCTCCAAGGTTCCGATATCGAGCAGCTCAATTCGTGGGCGCCGAAGATGCTCGACAAGCTCAAGACGTTGCCGGAATTGCGCGATGTCGCCACCGACCAACAGACCTCCGGCACCACGCTTACGCTGCAAATCAACCGCGATCAGGCGTCGCATTACGGCCTGACCGTGCAATCGATCGACGACACGCTCTACGACGCTTTCGGCCAGCGTCAGATCGCACAATACTTCACGCAGCTATCCAGCTACTACGTCGTCCTCGAAGTGCTGCCGGCGCTGCAGGCAGACCCTGCGACGCTGGACAAGATCTTCATGCGCTCGCCCGCGACCGGCGGCGAGGTGCCACTGTCGGCCTTCGCCAAGTGGACGACGCATCCGATCCAGCCGCTGTCGATCAGCCATCAAGGCCAGTTCCCGGCCATCACCATCAGTTTCAACCTGGCGCAGGGCACCGCGCTGGGTCAGGCGACCGATGCGATCGACGCTGCGCAACGCGAGCTGAACCTGCCGGCAACGATCAACACGACCTTCCAGGGCAATGCGCAGGCGTTCCAGGATTCATTGTCGACCGTGCCGCTGCTGATCCTCGCCGCGCTTGTCGTCGTCTACCTGATCCTCGGCGTGCTCTACGAGAGCTACATCCATCCCATCACCATTCTCTCGACGCTGCCATCCGCCGGCGTCGGCGCGCTGCTGATGCTGATGCTGTTCCACTTCGATTTCAGCCTGATTGCGCTCATCGGCATCATCCTGCTCATCGGCATCGTGAAGAAGAACGGCATCATGATGATCGACTTTGCTATCGCCGCGGAACGCGATCAGGGCCTGTCGCCGCTGGATGCCATTCGCCGCGCGGCGGTACTTCGTTTCCGGCCGATCATGATGACGACGATGGCCGCCATGCTCGGCGGCGTGCCGCTGATGCTCGGCACAGGCACGGGCTCGGAAATCCGCCAGCCACTTGGTTACGCAATGGTCGGCGGTCTTTTGGTGAGCCAGGCGCTCACATTGTTCACGACGCCGGTCATCTACCTCTATCTCGATCGGTTATCCGCGCGGCTCACGCGGCGCAAACCGTCTCCGG
>DASYCM010000226.1:0-3073 GCA_036500165.1 Pseudolabrys sp. | reverse complement strand
GTTGACGAAAACGGCCGGGCGCGCGCGCCCAAGGGCCCGAAAAAACGCATTCCCCTCGACAATATTCTCAACTGAGCCGGCGCGATGCATCATTTCGACTATCGCGGCGGCGTGCTGAGCGCCGAGGCAGTTTCGCTGACTGCGCTGGCGCAGCGCGTCGGCACGCCGTTCTACTGCTATTCGACCGCGACGCTTGAGCGCCACTACAAGGTGTTCGCCGGCGCTTTCGCGGGCGTCGACGCGCTCGTCTGCTACGCCATGAAGGCGAATTCCAATCAGGCGGTGATCAGGACGCTGGCAAAGCTCGGCGCCGGCGCCGACGTCGTCTCCGGTGGCGAGCTCAAGCGCGCGCGCGCAGCCGGCGTCCCCGCCGACAAGATCATGTTCTCCGGCATCGGCAAGACCGCCGACGAGCTTGCCGCCGCGATCGACGAAGGCATTCTCTGCATCAATGTCGAATCGGAGCCCGAGCTCGAATTGCTGTCGTCGATCGCGATAGCGAAGGGCCGCGCGGCGCCGATTTCGGTACGCGTCAATCCCGACATCGATCCCAAGACCCACCACAAGATCGCCACCGGCAAGGCCGAGAACAAGTTCGGTATTCCGATCAGCCGCGCGCGTGAGGTTTACGCGCATGCCGCCAAGTTGCCGGGCCTGAAAGTCGCCGGTGTCGACATGCACATCGGCAGCCAGATCACGGACCTCGATCCATTTGGAAACGCATTTACGCTGCTCGCGGAGTTCGTGCGCACATTGCGCGGCGACGGCCACACCATTTCGCACGTAGATCTCGGCGGTGGCCTCGGCATTCCGTACCGCGACGACAACGAGCCGCCGCCATTGCCGGACGCCTATGCCGACGTCGTGAAGCGCGCGACACGCGATCTCGATTGCCGTCTCATTTTCGAGCCGGGCCGGCTGATTGTCGGCAATGCCGGTATCCTGGTGACGCGCGTGCTGTTCGTGAAGCACGGCGAGGCCAAGAACTTCATCGTCGTCGACGCCGCGATGAACGACCTGATCCGTCCGACCTTGTATGAGGCCTATCATCAGGTCTGGCCGGTGGCGGAAAAGCCCGCGTCAGGACGACGCATCAAGGCCGACGTGGTTGGACCTGTTTGTGAAAGCGGCGACTTCCTCGCGCTTGACCGGGACTTGCCGGAACCCAAGCCAGGCGATCTTCTGGCGATTATGACAGCAGGCGCTTACGGCGCCGTGCAGGCCGGAACCTACAATACGCGGGCCCTGGTGCCGGAAGTGCTGGTCAAGGATGCGGAGTGGGCCTTGGTCCGCCCCCGCCTCGAAGTTGACCAATTGATTGCCTTGGATCGCATGCCCAATTGGCTGTAAGCGCAGGGCCATCACATGGCCTGGGAATTGCGTGCGTGTTAGCCTGAAACGGCGGTAGATTCTTCCTCAGGTCCGGAGCGGCTTTTGGACGGTTTGGACGAACATCCTGGCAGCCGGGTGCAGTCGACTCGGATCATGCTTGCGAAGGCGCTTCAGCGCGCGCGGGGCAGCCTGCTCTGGGAGCGGTTGTGGCCGGCGCTGGCGACGCTTGCGACCGCGGTCGGCCTGTTCCTCGCTTTATCATGGGCCGGCCTCTGGATCGTGCTGCCGCCTTTGGCGCGCGCCGCCGCTCTTGTCATCTTCGGACTTCTGACGCTCATCGCCGCGATCCCGCTTGTGATGGTGCGCGTGCCGAGCCAACTCGACGGTTTGCGCCGCCTCGATAACACCAGCGGCGAGCGGCATCGTCCCGCCACTGCGATCGCCGACGAGATGGCGGCCAACAGTCACGATCCGGTGGCGCAAGCGCTGTGGCGCGCGCACGTTGAGCGCGCCTTGCTCTCGGCGAGCAAGCTCAAGGCCGGATGGCCGCAGCCGAAGCTGTCGCTGCGCGATCCGATGGCGTTGCGCGCGCTCGTGCTCATGGTCGTCGTCGCCAGTTTCTTTGCCGCGAGCGGTGAGCGCGTCAGCCGCATCGCCGCCGCGTTCGACTGGAACGGCGTGGTCGCGCCGCCGAATTTCCGCATCGACGCCTGGGTCACGCCGCCGGTCTATACCGGCCGGCCGCCGGTGATGTTGCACGGCTTGCGTCCGGGCGAGTCCGCGCCGAACGCCGCGTTCGCCAATACGCCGGTAACGGTGCCGGCCGGCAGTCAGGTCGTCGTTCGCGCAACCGGCAAAGTGCACTTCGACCTCGTCAAGAAAGGCGACATCGAAGACGCCGCGCCCGAAGCACGCGCGCAACTTCCCGCGGGCACTGAAGAACGCCGTCTCATCATCAATGGCGATGGCTCCGCATCGGTCCATGGCGTGCTCGGACATGACATCGTCTGGAATTTCGTCGCCGTCCCGGACCGCGCGCCGACCATCGAACTGATCAAGGACCCGGAGCGTCAGGCGCGCGGCGCCATCCGTTTCGACTACAAGATGGACGACGATTACGGCGTCGTCGAAGCGAAGGCCAAATTCGACATCAAGGAACAGGCCCCGGCAGACAGGCCGCGCCGTCCGCTGTTCACGGCGCCCGATTTTGCGCTGACCTTGCCGCAGGCGCGCACCCGCAATGGCGCGGCGCAGACGACCCGCGATCTGACGGAACACGCTTGGGCCGGTGCCGAAGTCGTCATGACTTTGGTTGCGAAGGACGAGGCCGGCAATGAAGGCCGCAGCGAGCCGCACGACTTCACCTTGCCGCAACGCATTTTCGTCAAGCCGCTGGCGCGCGCGCTGATCGAACAGCGCCGGCTTCTGGCGCTCGACGGCGAGGCGAAGCCACTGGTGATGGCCGCGCTCGATGCGCTGACCATCGCGCCCGAGCGCTTCACGCCGGAGACCGGCATCTACCTCGGTCTGCGTTCGATCTATTACAACCTCAATCTCGCGAAGTCCGACGACCAACTGCGCGACGTCGTTGCGCGCATGTGGGAAATGGCGCTGCAGATCGAGGACGGCAATGTCAGTCAGGCCGAGCAGGCGCTACGGCAGGCGCAGGATGCCTTGCGCGAGGCGCTGGATCGCGGCGCCTCCGACGAGGAAATCAAGAAACTGATGGACGACCTGCGCG
>DASYCM010000225.1:0-25995 GCA_036500165.1 Pseudolabrys sp. | reverse complement strand
TTCATCGCCATCATGATGCCGAGCCAAACCGGATCGACCCCGGGCATCTTCAGAAGCGCCGGCGCCACGATCGGCACGACGACAAAGATGATTTCGAAAGCGTCCATCACGAAGCCGAGCAGGAAAATGGCGAGCATCACGATCAGCACCGCGCCGTTGGCGCCACCCGGCAGATTGGTGAGCGCGCGGTCGATCATGTCGTCGCCGCCCAGCGCGCGAAACACGAGGCTGAACAAGGTCGCGCCGATCAAAATGAGAAAGATCATGCTGGTGATCTGTGTGGTTTTCTCGACCACCGGCATCATGACGCCGCGCAAGGACGACTTGATCGCGGCCAGCAGGATAGCGCCGACGGCACCGACAGACGCCGCCTCGGTCGGCGTCGCGACGCCGCCGAGAATCGAGCCAAGCACCGCAAGGATCAACAGCAGCGGCGCAACCAGCACCGAGGCAAGTTTACGCGCCAAGGCAAAGCCACGGAGTGCGGCAGGATCGGGCGGCATCGCCGGCGCGGCTTTCGGAAAGAAGATCGCGACGGCGATAAGGTAGAGAAGATAAAGAGCGACCAGCGCGAAGCCGGGCAACAGTGCCCCGGCAAACAGATCGCTGACATTGACCGAACTCGGCGCGAAGATGCCTTGCGAGAGCTGCGAGGCCTGATAGGCGTTGCCAAGCTGGTCGCCCAGCAGCACCAACACGGTCGCCGGTGGAAAAATCTGCGCCAGCGTCGCGGTCGCGGCAACGGTGCCCGCCGCGAGCCGCTTGTCGTAGCCGAAGCGTAGCATGGTCGGCAGCACGATGAGACCCATCGTCACCGTCGTCGCGCCGACAACGCCTTTCGCCGCCGCCAGCAGCGTCCCGACGATGACAACCGAGATACCAAGGCCGCCGCGCAGCGTGCCGAACAGGCGGCCCATGGTCTCGAGCAATTCCTCGGCGACGCGCGAACGTTCCAGCATCACGCCCATGAAGATGAAAAGCGGGATCGCCAGCAGCGTTTCGTTGGTGATAACGCCGTAAATACGCTGCGGTAATGCTCCTAGAATAGCGAAATTCATCGCCCCGAGCACGTGTCCGAGCACAGCGAAGGCGAGCGACAGTCCGGCGAGCGTCAGCGCCACCGGATAGCCGGCCATGAGCACCGCGATCACAGCAACGACCATCAGCACAGCAAGAATTTCGGCAAACGGCATCAACGCGGCCCAACCAATACGCGCCACGCCCGGATGGCTTGCGCTACGCCCTGCAACGCCATCAGCACGGCGAAGAGCGGGATCAATGTCTTGAGCGCATAGACCAGCGGCAGGCCGCTTGCCTCCTGCGACCGCTCGAACACCGCCCAGGAGCGCGCAACATATGGCATGGACAACCAAACCAGCGTCAGCGCGAACGGCACCAACAGCAGCGACGCGCCGAGAAAATTGACTTTGGCCTGCGTGCGTGGCGAGGCCTCGGCATAGAAGATGTCGACGCGAACATGGCCGCCGGTGCGCAGCGTCCAGGCCGCGGCCAGCATCAATAACGTGGCGTGGCCGTAGATGACCGCTTCCGTGAGCCAGATCGAGCCCATGCCGAACAGATACCGCGCCACCACCAGCGCGAATTGCAGCAGCACCACGCCCAGCACCAGCCAGGCGACCGCACGGCCAATGGCGGTGTTCACCCGATCGACAATATCGGCAAATGTATCAAGCCCGGCGAGCATGGCGGTCATTGTGTCACGGCGCGCTGGGGTGCAGCAAACGCTGGCCGGAATGGCGGCCGCGCCGTTGGGAAACGAAGCAGCGGTATACCAGGTGAGCGTATGGGATCCCGCGCGAAATTGCGCTAGACTTCATACATGTCCGGGCACGATCACGGCCATCATCACGATCACGACCATTCCGAACTATCGGAGACCCAGTTGCGCGTGCGCGCTCTGGAAACCGTACTGACCGAAAAGGGCTATGTCGATCCGGCGGCGCTCGACGCCATCGTCGAGTTTTACGAAACCAAGATCGGCCCGCGCAACGGCGCCCGCGTCGTCGCCAAGGCCTGGACCGACCCTGCCTTCAGGCAGGCGCTGCTCGACGACGCTTCGAAGGCGATCGGCACGCTCGGTCATGAAAGCCGCGTCGGCGACCACCTGATCGCCGTCGAGAACACGCCACAGCGGCACAACATGGTCGTGTGCACGCTGTGCTCTTGCTATCCGTGGGAAATGCTCGGCCTGCCGCCGGTCTGGTACAAGGCCGCGCCGTACCGCTCCCGCGCGGTGAAGGACCCGCGCGGGGTGCTCGCCGATTTCGGTGTCACGCTGCCGAAGGACACAGAAATCCGCGTTTGGGATTCGACCGCCGAGACACGCTTTCTTGTCCTGCCGATGCGGCCTGCGGGTACCGAAGGTTGGAGCGAGGAACGTCTCGCCGAGACCGTCACCCGCGACAGCATGATCGGCACCGGATTGCCGAAAGCCGCACCATGAACGGCGTGCATGATATGGGCGGCATGGATGGCTTCGGCCCAGTCGAGGCCGAGCTGAACGAGCCGACCTTTCACGAGAACTGGGAAGGCCGCGTGCTGGCGATGGTGCGCGCGCTGGGCGCCAATGGCGGGCTCAATATCGACTCGCAACGCTTCTCACGTGAGTCACTGCCGCCGGAGGTCTATCTCGCCAGTTCCTACTACAAGAAATGGTTTCTGGCGGTCGAACAGCAATTGATCGAACGCAACATGGTTGGTGCCGACGAAATAACGGCCGGTCATTCGCTGCGGCAGAGTCCGCCGCTCAAGCGCGGCAAATTCGCCCTCGGCGATATTCCGCGCATTGCGGTGCGCGGCAGTTTCGGGCGTGACGCTCAGGCGCCGGCCATCTTCAAGCCGGGCGACAGGGTGCGCACCAGGAACATCAACCCGACGACGCACACACGGCTGCCGCGATATGTGCGCGGCCACACCGGCATCGTCGAGCGCATCAATGGCTGCCACGTGTTTCCAGACAGTGCCGCGCATGGCCCGAACGAGAACCCGCAGTGGCTTTACACCGTGGTATTCGAAAGCCGCGAATTGTGGGGCGACGACGCGGACCCGACGCTGAAGGTTTCGATCGAGGCATTCGAGCCGTATCTGGAGCCGGCCTGATGGCGAACACAACAGCGATGCAGGCGGCCAAGGCCGTACCGGGCGTCCCGCAAGATGAGGAAGGCCCTGTGTTTCACGAGCCGTGGGAAGCGCAGGCTTTCGCCATGACGATGGCGCTGTATGAGCGCGGCCTATTCACCTGGCCGGAATGGGCAGCGACGCTGGCCGCCGAAATCAAGCGTGCGCAGGCCGCCGGCGACCCCGACACCGGCGAGACCTATTATTCGCACTGGCTCGCGGCGCTGGAAAAGATCGTCGCCGAGAAAGGTGTGACGACCGCGCACGATCTGCATCGCACGCGCGACGCTTGGGACCACGCCTGCGACCGCACCCCGCACGGCCAGCCCATCGTGCTAACGGCGGCCGATTTCAGCCACTAACGTTTCCATGAGCTTGCCCGCCGGCATGGCGCGCACGCGCGTGAGGTTGCGCCCCGCCCACAGCGAAATGTAGTCAGGCAACCCCTGTTTGCCGGACTCGTTGCGCATCGGCCGTGTCAGATCGTTCTGCTGCCGGAACGGCAGGATGGGCACACCCTCGGCCATATCGATGAACGTGTTGCGCAAGCCGCGCGCCGGACGGCCCGAATAGGCACGCGTGATGACGGTCGTGTCTTCTTTGGCCGCGAGCAGCGCCTTCTTGTGAGCGTCCGGCGCGCCGCTTTCGTCGCAGACTAGGAAGGCCGTACCGAGTTGCGTCGCGGCGGCGCCGGTGTCGAGCATCTCGGCAATCTCGCGGCCATCCATGATGCCGCCCGAGGCGATCACAGGCACCGACACCTCGCGCAACAGCCCGCGCGTCAGTTCGCGCATCGGCACCATCGACTGTTCGAAGGGCTTGAGAAAACTGCCACGATGAGCGCCCGCCTCTTCGCCCTGCACGACGATAATATCGATCCCGGCGGCCGCCAGTTGCTTGCCTTCCTCGACCGTGGTCGCGGTGCCTTTGGTGCGGATGCCCGCCTTGCGCGCACGCTCCAATATATTGGCGCTCGGGATGCCGAACGTGAAACTGAACACGGCTGGCCGCGCCTCGATCACGGCGGCAGCCTGATCCTCGAACGGACTCGATGGGTTGGGCGGGACGACCGGCGGCGCGAGACCCAATTTTTCATGGACCCGCGTGACCAGCGACAGCATCGGCCCCGGATCGACGTGGCGTTGTGGCTCGTAGCCGCCGGCGAATAGATTGAGCGCGAAAGGCTTGCCGGTCAGCCCGCGGATCTGTTTAGCGGTGTCGAGAATTTGCTGAGGCGTCGCGTAAGCCGCGCCCCACGATCCAAGGCCGCCGGCGTTCGATACGGCGGCGACGAGCTCCGGGGTGCCACCCGCGCCAGCCATCGGCGCGAGGATGATCGGATGCGCGATACCCAGTTCGGACAGGAAATTTCCCGGCATGCTGCGCTCCACCTTTGAGGTGCAGGCTAACGCAGCGAGTTCAAACTACAATGCGTATGTCACGATAGCAGCCTTAAAACGCGGCGATGGATCTTAGCCGGCCATCAGCCGTTCACTGACGATATAACCTGTCAGCAGCAGCGCGCCGAAGGCGATGATCACCACCGCAGCGCCGGTTTCCAGACCTCGCAGCACCAGCATCCCGGCACCCGGCTTGGCCTTGGCCCAGCGGCCCGCGATGCTGCGTGCGCCCACCGCCAATGTGGCGATCAGAGCGACGGTGATGAAGGTGCCGAGCCCCATGGCGAAAGTCGAAGCGACGCCGATCCAGAAAAGCCCCTGCGCCAGTGCGAAGACGAGAACGATGATCGCGCCAGAGCAGGGCCGCAAGCCGACAGCGACGACGGCGGTCAAACCACGTTTTAGCCAATGGGTTCCGACGAGTTCGCTCGGTTCCGGCGCGTGGGCATGCCCCCAGGCATGCGCCTCATCGCCATGATCGTGGTCGTGATGCGCGTGAGAATGACCGGCAGAGTGACCATGAGAATGATCGAGCGCGTGGGTGTGATGATCATGATCGTGGCCATGATGTGAATGGTCATGATGCACGTGATCATGCACATGATCGTGTGCATGGGCGTGACTGGCTTTCGCCGGCAGCAGCAGTTTCAGGAAGGCGCGGCCCTTCACCCATAGCAGCCGCAAGCCGATGAGAATGATCAACGCATAACTGACGATCTCGATAATGCGCACCGTGTCGCCCATGACCTTCGCGGTGGCGCCAAGCAGCACCGCGGCGATGCCGACGATGGCAATGGCCGTGATGGCCTGCAGGATGGCAGACGCAAACGACAGCGCGACGCCGCGCTTCCAGGTTTCGTCATTGGCGACAAGATAAGACGAGATCACCGCCTTGCCGTGACCAGGGCCGGCGGCATGAAAGATGCCGTAGAAAAACGAAATACCCATCAGCGTCCAGGCCGCCGTACCGTCCGCCTTGGCGGCGCGGATCGTACCAGACATCATGCGGTAGAACTCGGCTTGCTTTGCCAAAATCCAGCCGGCGATGCCGCCAATCTCCGAGATGCCGCCACCGCGCGGAGCGCCGAATGGCTGCGCCAGAGCGACATCGGCCGCGCACACGACAAGAAGCAGACCGGCGAGCAACAAAAAGAACTTCAACAAAGTGAAGCGGCGGACGGTCGACGTCATGTCAAGAATTTTCCCTGCACGCGCCGCCCCCGCGGATCGTAGGTATCTATTTGCACATGATCTTATCTGAAATCCGGTTCCCACTTTTCGGGATCATGCGCGAGCGCTTTAAGGACAGTTCACCAGTATCTTGTTGGCCAACTGCGCACCGAAAGCCATCGACGTATTGGTTTCATCCGCCGGAATTTGGGCCAGCGCCTTGCTCTCGGCGAAGGTCAGCTCGCGCGGCAGCACGACATCGAGCTTGCAGCCGCTGGGAGCGCCGACCAAATGTGCTGGTGTTTTCTTATCGAATTCGAAGTCGACGAAAATCGTTGGATCGTAGATGTCGACCTTGAACAGCTTGGCCTTCACCGGCTTCTTGAGCGGAACGGTGAAGTTCAGCGTCAGCACCTGATCCTGATAGTCGAGCCAGAAGTCCGGCAGCGGGTCGGCCATCGGCACCTTCACGCCGTCGGCAGTGGCATAGGTGAAGTAATCGTACTCCTTGAGCGACTCGATATTGACCTTGGCGAGCGGCGCCAGTTCCTCGCGCGTGAACTTGCCCTTCTCCTTGGCGTCGAGGCCCTGCGTGGCGAAGGTCGAGAACATGTCGTCGAAGGACCAGGCATGGCGGACACCGGTCACGGTGCCGTCGGGCGCGTAAAGCACTTCGCTCTTCATTATCACCCAGACGTGCGGGTGCGCATACGCAACACTGTCGAAGCTTTGCGCGGCGAAAACAAGTGCAAGCAAAGTGAGCCAGAAAATGCGGAATTTCATGGGCGGAACAATATCACGGAGTGCGGCGGATTGGAGGCACGTAACATTGTCACAGTTACGCGTCGTTTATGTATTTGGTTAAACGCCGGCTGCGCCACCATCGGCACGCGGATCATGGCCGCCTTCGAACGTGCCGTCGGGATGCAATATGACAGCACCAGCATGGCCCATCGTGTCCGAGTGAGACTGCCCCAGCACATCAATGTCGTGACCGGCCGACATCAGCCGGTCGATCACGCCCTCGTCGAAGCGGTTTTCCATGCGCAAATTGGTGTGGCTTGAGCCCCAGGTGCGGCCGAGCAGCCAGCGTGGCGCATCGAGCGCCTGATCGAGCGGCTGGCCGAAGGTAATGTGACGCGTGAAAACCGCCGCCTGGCTCTGCGGCTGTCCGTCGCCGCCCATCGTGCCGTAAGCCATGACGCGGCCGTCCTTGAGAACGGCGAGCGCCGGGTTGAGGGTGTGGAACGGACGGCGGCCAGGTTCCAGCGCATTCACCGCTTTCGGATCGAGCGAGAAGCTGGCGCCGCGGTTCTGCATCAACACACCGGTCTTCGGCAGCACGCAGCCCGAACCGAACTCCCAGTAGATCGACTGGATGTAGGACACGACAAGCCCGCTGGCGTCGGCGGCGCCCATCCAGATGGTGTCGCCCTTGCGGTCAGGCGCCGGCCAGGGCGCAGCCTTGCGCGCATCGATCTTCCCCGCATCGCTGTCGAGAAAATCCTTGGCGAGGAAGCGCGACAATGGGCCGTCGACACGGTCGGGGTCCGTTACATAACGGTCGCGCACAATGAAAGCGCGCTTGGTCGCTTCGATGAGGCCGTGGATGTGCTCGAAACTTTCCGCCCTGGAAACGCGCAATCGATCAAACAGGCCGAGAATGATGAGTGAGGCCAGTCCTTGCGTCGGCGGCGGTGCATTGTAGAGCGTGCCCGCACCGATTTGAGTGCTGAGCGGATCGGCGATCCACGCTTCGTATTTTTCCAGATCGGCCCGCGTCACCGGGCTGCCGATGCGGTCGAGATCGGCGGCAATCTCGCGGCCGACATCGCCGCGATAAAAATCGCCCAAGCCCGCGTTGGCGAGTTGGTCGAGCGTCGCGGCCAGCGCTGACTGCTTGAGCTTTGTCCCCTGCTCCGGCGCTTTACCATCGACAAGAAAAGTCTGCGCAAAGCCCGGTGCTTTCTCGAGCTCGGCAAACTTGTCGACCGAAAACTGCGCCTGACTGCGCGTGACCGTGTAGCCCTCGCGCGCATGCTTGACCGCCGCTTCGAGCAGCACGTACAGCGGGAGCCGCGCGCCCTTGCCCGGTTGCACCTTGGCCGCCTCGAAGGCGAGCGCCCACCCCGCCACCGCACCCGGCACGGTGAGCGCGGCCAGCGGACCGCGCGACGGAATATCGTGTTGGCCGGCGTCGCGATAGAATTGCCGCGTGGCCTTCGATCCGGCCCGGCCCGCGCCCATGATGGCGCGCACGCGGCCGTTCGCTTCACGGATCAGCCAGAAGCCGTCGCCGCCGACATGGTTCATGTGCGGATAGACGGCGGCGATCGACGCCGCCATCGCGATCATTGCCTCAATGGCGTTACCGCCTTCGGCCAGAATGGCACGGCCGTCCTCGACGGTGGCGGCATGCGGCGCGCAAACAACGCCCCGGCGATGGCCGGCGGTATGCAAATCCATCTTTATTCCAACCTCTATTTCAGCCGGCACTCTGTCTTAGATCAATTTCGCGGCACGACTGCCATATACTGGGTATCGATAGTTCAGTCTCTAAGGACAGACTATGGGCATACGCAACATCTTCACGATGGCGATTGCAGGAATACGTTGCCTATTGCCCGTGGCAGCAACAAGCGCAAGCGCCATGAGTTAGGGCGTGAACCCATAAAGCGGCAGGCGACTGACGTTCCGACGTCTGACGCGAAGTGTTTCAGCGAATATGGAAACTCTCTTCTCAACTATGCTTGCGATACACATTCCGATATATCGCATCGGCTACGCGCGCGCCCGAGCGCGACCCGAGTTCACAGTCGAAATTCCAATGCACGCCTAGGTGCACGCGACTCTTGCTGTTATCGTCGATCATTCGTTCGATGCGCGTGTAATTCACCGGCAAGTATGGCCGCGGCACGTTTCTGAAGTTGTCGATCGCGAGACCGTTGAGTTCGTCTGAGACGAACTGGTTCGCACCGTCGATGCGGCCAGGATCTTGTCGCGTCGGCTCGCGCTCAGCGCGCACATGCTTGAGCATGTTGAGGCAGGCGCTGCCAAAGGTCGAATGACCCGACGGATAGGACGGAAAGTTCGGAGTGAAAGAGGCGCGATTATAAGGCAGGACCACCGGCGTGGTCTTGCCAGACCAATCGCGTTCTCCACCCCCCAGCATACTCGACGCCGTCAACCGATGCGCATCACGGCCCAAGGCAAATTGAGCGGGGTTGGTTCTCGGCGATCCGAATGGACGCCAACCGCGGTCGAGGTGGTAGCTCGCATTGTGAATGCCGAGCACGGGCCGCCAGACCCGGTAGCGATACTTGGCTTCCCAACACACAATGGCGGCATCCGCCATGGCCATGTTGCAGAGCGCCAACAGGCGCGCCATTTCCGGCGTCGAGAAGCCGTCACTTCTCGCGATCTGCACGAGAATTTGATTGTATAGACGCGGCGGCGTTCCAATCAGCCGCGCGCCATCATAAGCCCAGAACAACCCGACCTTCACCTGTACGGCGGTGGGACCCTGAGGCCGAAAGGCACCGAGGGCCCGCACCTCTTCCAAATCCTGCGTGTAGTCGCGATCCCCTTCCGATGGGGGATCACCCGGCCCCAACGCTACGATCGGAAGGCCTGGAGACAGCGTAGGCACGCGGCTCCAATTCACACCATAAAATTTCTGATCGGGATTGAACGGGTCAACGTCGTGCGCACCGCGACGCAATGCACGGGCGCGTTTCAACGAACCTAAAGCGGCGGACTTGAGCGAGTCCCATTGCCACTGAGAGGTAAACCGCTCGTTCCGCCCGAGTTCGAGCCCAGCGTTCCATGCCGGTAGCGCTCCAGAGTCATAGAGCTCAAGAAACCGTTGCCGCTGCGAAGCGATCAGATGGGTGTGCGCCGGCGTACTGTAGATGTGGCCAAGAATGCGAGCGGTGGCGGCCCCCACAAATACACCGGCATAATCGTTATGTGCGACACGTCGGCCGCGAACGTAAAGTCCTTCGAAGTCGCAGTCATAGGCAATCGCTGCCGCATCGGCCATGACAATATGAGCGAGGGCAAGCGCGCGCGACGCGGCGCACGGGCCCGGTGCACGGGCATCCTTGGCGTCAACGCTGTGGTCAAGTGCGTCGAGTTGCAGCGCCGTTTCGTTCCAGAACAAAGCGGCGTCGATGCGCGGCGGCAGGCTGCGCGGTAAGGGGCGAGGCGGCGGAAGCTGCGAAACTGCTGGATGCCCGCCAGGGACGCGCAGCCTCTCAGCCGTCAACGCGTTTGGTGACGCCACCGAAGCAACAGCGCCGACGCCGAACTTTAAGACACTCCGGCGATCAATTCCCCAGCCCATGGAGGTTCACTTTTGCAATGGGACTCATTTGACAACAAATTTCTGAGAACACTCTGACACGTCAGGACTTCATTCTGGTCGGAGGCGTGCTGCTCTTGTGATTCTTGAATGGTAATTGCAACTCCAGTCTGGAATCGACGGGCTCTAAAACGTCGTTATATGCGCCATGAGTAAAATGCGCATTGCTATCTGGGCCAACAGTTCGATCTAGCGTCTCTGTGGTTCCGCTGACCCTAATAGTCGACACATTATAAACGCCAACACGACCTATCGCGCCGTACCGCACTACCGGCGCCTTGTGGCGACCAACAACTTCTTCACCACCGCCGTTACCAAACGGGGCTACGCCTACGGTGGAAACTTACCTTCGGAACATCCGGCGGCAAGCTTCCCGGCGGCGATGAGGAACCACGCGGCGCTATCGCAGTTCAATTTACTTAAACCCTCATTTTTTTCGGGAGGTTGTTCATGCGTTTGCTCAAGCTGACTTTCGCCACTACGACCATCTCGCTCGCTCTCATTGCTACCGCTTCTGCCATGCCGGTGACCAAGCCGGGCGGCGCCGAAACTGGCCTCTCGCAAGTCTGGTATGGCGGCTACGGTGGTTACGGCTATCGACGCGGCTACGGCTATCGTGGTGATTACGGCTATCGCCGTGGCTACGGCTACTATGGTGGGTACAGCTATCCTCGTAGCTACGGCTACTATGGTGGGTACAGCTATCCTCGTGGCTACGGCTACTATGGTGGCCCTGTCTATCGCGGTGGATACGGCTATCGCCGTGGCTACGCTTGGTAGGTCTTAAGCGGATTACGTGCTGGGTCCCGGATCAGCGGTGCACCACTTCACTTTCGCTCGTGGCGCACCGCATTCGAGACACGTGCCTAAGCTGCCGCGTCGGCGATGCCGCGCTTTTTCAATAGCGGCTCGACCGAAGGCAGCCGGCCACGGAACGCGGTGTAGGCTTCGCCCGCGTCGCGCAGGTTACCGGCGGCGTAGATGTAGTCACGCAGACGTTTTGCCGTGGCTGGATCGAAGGCGTTGCCGGCTTCGGTGAAGGCCTCAAAGGCGTCGGCGTCGAGCACTTCCGACCATAGATAAGAGTAATAACCCGCAGCATAGCCGCCACCGGAGAACAGGTGCGAGAAATGCGGCAGGCGGTGCCGCATCACGATCTCCGCCGGCATCTGGATGGCATCGAGCGCCTTCTTCTCGAAAGCGTCGATGTCGAGCATGCCCGGCTCCGGCATCGCATGGATATCGAGATCGACGATGGCGCAGGAAGTATATTCGACGATCGCCCAACCCTGATTGAAGGTGCGGGTCGCCAGCAGCCGGTCGAGCAGCGCCTTCGGCATCGGCTTTCCCGTTTCGGCGTGCACGGCGTATTTCTGCATGATCTCCGGCACCTCGAGCCAGTGCTCGTAAAGCTGTGACGGCAATTCGACGAAATCGGTTGCCACCGACGTGCCGGCCAGCAGCGGATAAGTCACGTTCGACATCAGGCCATGCAAGCCGTGGCCGAACTCGTGGAACAAAGTGCGGGCGTCGTCGAACGACAATAGCGCCGGTTCACCTTCAGCGGGCTTGGAGAAGTTGCAGACGTTGAGAATGATCGGCCGGATATTGCCGGTGAGATTTTCTTGGTCGCGCAGCAAGGTCATCCAGGCGCCGGAATGCTTGGAGCCGCGAGCGAAGAAATCGCCGATGAACAGGCCGACATGGGCGCCCGAAGCGTCCTTCACCTCCCAGGCCTTGGCGTCGCGGTGATAGAGCGGCAGATCGGCCGACGTGAAGGTCAGGCCGAACAGGCGGGTCGCTGTCTCGAAGGCCGCATCGACCATCTTGTCGAGCTGGAAGTACGGCTTGATCTCGCTCTCATCGAGATCGTATCGCGCCTTGCGCAGCTTCTCCGCGTAGTAGCGCCAGTCGTGAGCCGCCAGCGCGAAATTGCCGCCCTCTTCCGCCACCATCTTCTGCAGGGCGTCACGGTCGACTTGAGCCTTGGCGCGGGCGCGGCCCCAGACGTTGTCGAGAAGCTTGCGCGCCGCAGCCGGAGTCTTGGCCATCTGGTCGGCGAGCCGGTAGTCGACGAAGGTCGCGTAGCCCAGGAGCTTCGCCCGTTCGGCACGGAGCGCGATCATCTCGGCGATGAGTGCACGGGTGTCGGTCGGACCGCCGTTCTCGCCGCGCTTGATGAAGGCCTGGAATACCTTTTCGCGCAGGTCGCGGCGGGCAGAAAACGTCAGGAAGCCCTCACAGGACGAGCGCGCCAGCGTGATGGCGAATTTGCCCGGATGGCCGCGCTCTTGCGCAGCGGCGCGGGCCGCGTCCCGGGCAAAATCCGGCAGGCCATCGAGGTCGGCCTCATTGAGGATCAGCGCATAGGCCTTTTCGTCGGCGAGGACGTTCTGGCTGAACTGGGTGCCCAAAGTGGCGAGCCGTTCATTAATGGCGGCGAGCCGGTCCTGCGCCGTTTTGTCGAGCGCGGCGCCAGCCCGCACAAAACGGGTGTGGTAGCGCTCGAGCACCCGGGCCTGCTCGGCGTTCAGGCCGAGCATGTCGCGGCGCGCATACAGGGCGGCGATGCGGGCGAACAGCGCGCGGTCGAGGTACATGGCATTGCTGTGGCGGGCGAGCAGCGGCGAGACGTCGCGCTCGACAGCCTCAAGGGCGTCGCCGGTGTCCGCGCCAGTCAGGACGAAGAACACATTTGAGACACGATCGAGCGCGCGGCCGCTCCGCTCCAGCGCCTCGATGGTGTTAACGAAGCTCGGCTCGGCCGGATCGGCGGAGATGACGTCGAGCTCGGCGCGGTGGCGGCTCAGCGTCTCGTCGAAGGCCGGGCGATAATGCTCGGGTGTGATGGCGCTAAACGGCGGCAGGCCGAAGGGCGCGGTCCAGGTGGCGAGAAGCGGGTTGGCGGAAGTGTCTGAATGGGTCATGAGGTCATATCTAGTGGCCAAATCATGGCTTGTCATGACGCCGCAGCGGGTAAAAGCAGCTGCGCCAAAGGCTTGATTTAGCGGCTCGTTTCGACGACATTGCGCCCGCTCTCGAGGAGATACCCATGGCTCAAGGCCGCAAGATCGTCTGGCTGAACGTCCTCACTGTCGTCAGCGCCGCCATCCTGATCGGCGCCGAAGTCTTCGGCGCGGCCTTCGCCGGGTCATGGGCGCTCGCGACGCTGTTCGACCTCGGCAGCATGGGTCAGCGCATCCTCGACGGTCTCTTCGTGCTCGGCGGCGTCGTCGTGATGGCGCAGTTCATCCGCTTCGCGCACCGCATCGAGCCGTTCACCGCTCGCGGCTGACGTCCGAAGCGCGAAGCAGTCGCGCGATCGTCGAAAAAATTAAGGAAGAATTGCGTGCCGCGAATTAATTCGCTTGCGCCACGCGAAAAAAATGTTATTTCCACTCTTGCCCAATTTCGCACGTGCCTGTGGTCGTGTGTCAATCGGTAGGTAGCGGGACAAGAGGCCCGCCAGCCGCCTGAGGTAAGCGAGCTTCTCCTACGGGAAAAGTAAGTAGCCTCAAGTCTTCTGATTGGCAGCCGGAGGCGAAACCGGCGCACTCTGCTCTCCGCAGGGGACGCGACTTAAAGCAACGACGGAGCGGGCTTCTTTGGTCTCTGCTGGCCTTCCAACGCCAGCAACGGGTTACCGACGAGGCTTGTCCATCTTGCCAGCAGTGCGGCGGGGTCTCCCCTCCAAGCCAAGGCAGCACAGCGGTTCAGAGCTCACGCTATTGGTGCGTCCCCATCGCGCACCGGCGGGCGGGCTCTAAACCGCGAAAACGGACGGTATTTCCGTCCCTTTGAGCTGGGAGTGTGCATCCATGACGGAGCGCATCCGCGAATTTTTACGTGATCGCCGTGAACGCGGCGTCGATGAAGGCCCTGTCCTCGTAGTCGACCTCGATGTCGTCAAGGACAACTACTCCGCTTTCGCGAAGGCCCTGCCCGACACGCGCGTGTTCTACGCCGTGAAGGCAAACCCGTCGCCGGAAGTCCTGACGCTGCTCGCCAGCCTCGGCTCCTGCTTCGACACCGCCTCGGTCGCCGAGATCCAGATGGCGCTCGCGGCTGGTGCGACGCCGGATCGCGTCTCATACGGCAACACCATCAAGAAGGAGCGCGATATCGCGCGCGCCTTCGAGCTGGGTATCCGCCTGTACGCGGTGGACTGTCAGGCCGAGGTCGAAAAGGTCGCTCGTGCCGCTCCGGGCAGCCGCGTCTTCTGCCGCATCCTCTCCGACTGCGTCGGTGCGGAATGGCCGCTGTCGCGCAAGTTCGGTTGCGAGCCGGGAATGGCCGTGGACGTGCTGGAGCACGCGCTCAAGCTGGGCCTCGAGCCTTATGGCGTGTCGTTCCACGTGGGTTCGCAGCAGCGCAATCAGCATGCCTGGGACCGCGCGCTCGCTTCGGCAGCGTCGGTGTTCAAGGAGTGCGGTGAGCGCGGCATGAACCTGTCGATGGTCAACCTGGGCGGCGGCTTCCCGACGAAGTACCTGAAGAACGTGCCGACGGTGAAGACCTACGGCAACGCGATCTTCAAGGCATTGCGCAAGCACTTCGGCAACCGCATCCCGGAAACGATCATCGAACCGGGCCGTGGCATGGTCGGCAACGCCGGCATGATCGAGACGGAAGTCGTCCTCGTCTCCAAAAAAAGCGAGGAAGACGACGTACGCTGGGTGTACCTCGACATCGGCAAGTTCGGCGGTCTCGCCGAGACGATGGACGAGTCCATCCGCTACCCGATCCGCACCCCGCGGGACGGCGACGCGATGGCCCCGTGCGTGCTGGCCGGCCCGACCTGCGACTCGGCGGACGTGATGTACGAGAAGACGCCGTACCCGCTCCCGGTGTCGCTTGAGATCGGCGACAGGCTGCTGATCGAAGGCACCGGCGCGTACACGACGACGTACTCGGCTGTAGCATTCAACGGCTTCGAGCCGCTGAAGAGCTATCACATTTGATCGCTATGCGATCGGTGCACATCTGATCGCTCCGCGATCTGATTGTTAAGGGAGGCGGGCTCCGCCTCCCCCTTTCCTCATCATCGAATTGACGGCGCTTGCGCGTGCGGTTGCGCACGTTCCAAGCGGGGAAGGAGTACGGCCATGATGCAGCTCCGCCACGAACGGCTCGCCGACATCGACGCGCGCGAAATGCTGCTTGATGACGCTTTTGGCGAGACCCGCACCCGCAAGAGCTCCGAACGGCTGCGCGAGGACCGCCTGCCGGCCGAAGGCCTGTCGTTCGTCGCGTCCGAGGGCAAGCGCGTCATCGGCACCGCGCGGCTGTGGAACGTCGCCTGCGGCAGTGACAAGGAAACCTTGGCTCATTCGGCGCTGCTACTCGGCCCTGTCGCGGTGGCGGAAGATTGCCGCAGCCGTGGTCTTGGCGGTGCCATGGTGCGCCGCGCGATCCAGGCCGCGCGCAAGCTCGGCTATGGCGCCATCGTGCTCGTGGGCGATGCGGCCTACTACAACCGCTTCGGCTTCTCGTCTGAGAAGACCGGCGCGCTATGGATGCCGGGCCCGTTCGAACGCCACCGCCTCCTCGGCCGTGAGTTGAAGCCCGGCGCTCTTAATGGCGCGCGGGGCATGATCACCGCCACCGGACGGACCGCGCCAACACCCTACCTCGCCCTGCTCGTGGCGCGAGAAATGGCCCTCGGCGCCCGTGGCGGACGTGTGCGCCGCTCAAAAGCCGCATAAAAACCGCCTCAAATTTATCGTGGACGCCGTGCGCTAATCGCGGCGTCCACACTTCCGTTCGTCACAGTCGACGGATATCACGGCCCTATTGCCCTTTTTGGAGGTTTAAAAAATGACCGATTGGCCCGTCTACGCCACCATCACCGGACCGATTGTCATGGTCGGCTTCGGCTCGATCGGCAAAGGCACGCTGCCGATGCTTGAGCGACATCTCAAATTCGACAAGTCGCGCTTGGTTGTCCTCGACCCCAAGGACGAGGGCCGCAAGGCGCTCTGCGAGAAGCACGGCGTGCGCTTCATCCAGAAGGGCCTAACGAAGGACAATTATCGCGAGCTGCTGACGCCGCTGCTCACCGAAGGCGGCGGCCAGGGCTTCTGCGTAAACCTGTCGGTCGACACGGGCTCGGTCGATATCATGGAAGTCTGCAACGAGATTGGCGCGCTCTATATCGACACGGTCAACGAGCCTTGGCTCGGCTTCTATTTCGACAAATCGAAGGGCGCGGCCTTGCGCTCCAACTACGCCCTGCGCGAGACGACGCTCGCCGCAAAGAAGGCGCGCAAGCCCGGCTCAACGACCGCCGTGTCCTGCTGTGGCGCCAATCCGGGCATGGTCTCGTTCTTTGCCAAACAGGCACTGGTCAATCTCGCATCGGACTTGAAGCTCAATGTCCCCGAACCGAAGACCAAGGCCGAATGGGCCGATTTGATGCGGCAAGCCGGCGTCAAGGGCATCCACATCGCTGAGCGCGACACGCAGCGTTCGAAGACGCCGAAGCCGGCCGGAGTGTTCGTCAACACCTGGTCGGTCGAGGGCTTCCTGTCGGAAGGTATGCAGCCGGCCGAACTCGGCTGGGGCACCCATGAGAAATGGATGCCAGCCAACGCTCATACGCATGAGGCCGGCTCCGGCGCGGCCATCTACTTGATGCAGCCCGGCGCCAATACGCGTGTACGGACCTGGTGTCCAACTCTCGGCGCGCAATACGGCTTCCTTGTCACCCACAACGAGTCGATCTCGATCTCGGACTATTTTACGGCGCGCGACGCGTCGGGTGCGGCGATCTACCGGCCAACCTGTCACTACGCCTATCATCCTGCGGACGACGCGGTGGTGTCGCTGCACGAGACGTTTGGCTCGGGCAAGATGCAGGAGAAGCATCACATCCTTGAAGAGGATGAGATCGTCGACGGCATCGACGAGCTTGGCGTGCTGCTCTACGGCCACGGCAAGAACGCCTACTGGTTCGGTTCGCAGCTCTCTATCGAAGAGACGCGCGCCCTCGCGCCTTATCAGAACGCCACGGCGCTGCAGGTGACGTCTGCTGTGATCGGCGGCATGGTCTGGGCGCTGGAGCATCCGAAGGAAGGCATCGTCGAGGCCGACGAGATGGACTTCCATCGTCTCTTGGAAATTCAACTGCCCTATCTCGGTCCAGTGAAGGGTTACTACACCGAGTGGACGCCGCTCGAAGGCCGTCCGGGACTATTCCCGGAGGATCTCGATACAAGCGACCCGTGGCAATTCAAGAACGTGCTGGTGCGCTAAACAAAAACGGAATCGCTAAATGAAACGGGCGGCCCAAGGGCCGCCCGTTTTGTTTTGCGCAATGTGAGGCGCGCTATTTCTTCTCTTCCGGCGGCGGACCTTTCTTTGCCGGCGGCGGTGCAGCGGGACGCGCGGCAGCAGGCGGCGGAGGCGGTGCCGGACGTGCCGCCGGCGGTGGAGGTGGCGGGGGTGCCGGACGTGCTGCTGGCGGAGGCGCCGGTGGAGGCGCGGGGCGTGCGGCTGGCGGTGGTGCCGGAGGCGGCGGCGGCGCAGGCGGTCGCGCTGCCGCTGGTGGCGGCGGCGGAGCCGGACGCGGTTGCGCTGCGGGCGGCGGAGCTGGTCGCTCTATCGGACGCGGCTGTGCCGCAAGCGGCGGTGCTGGTCGCTCTGCTGGACGCGGTTGCGCCGCAGGGGGCGGAGGTGGCGGCGCCGATTGCCGTTGCTGAACCGGTGGCGATGGCTGCGGTGACTGCGGCGCAATCGGACGCTCGGGTCGCGCTTGCGGTGGCGTTCCAACTGGTGGCGGAGACGCAGCCGGAGCTGGCGATGGGGGCGCCGCTGCTGGTGGCGGCGGTGATGCTGGTGCGGCCGCTGGCGGCGGCGAAGACGGTGTCGGCCGCGAACGTTCGCCCGGAGGACCTTGCCGCTGCGGGCCGCCCGGAGGCGAACCGCCTGTTCCCGGCGGACGCTGCGTATTTGGCGCGGACTGCGGCTGCCCATTCGACGCCGGCGGTTGCGCGTTCGGCGACGGCGATTGCTGCTGCGGTGATATCGGCGCAGGTGCTGCGCCCTGCGCGGCGCGCGGTGGATGCGAACCCAGACGACCGCGTTCGCCTCGCGGCAAGGCTTGCGGCGCGGGCACGGAAGCCGCGGGCTGAATGGTGCTGGTCCGCTGCACCTGTACGGGCGCAAGCGGACTCGGCGCGCCACGCGGGCCGCCCTTGCGGAAGTCTTCACGCCGTACCGTCACGGCGCCATCGACGCCTTGCGTGCCGGCCAGCACACGCGGACGAACGCGATACGTCTCAATCGGACGGCGTGCCGCCGCACCTATATAAGCCGGCGAGATACCAGGATTGACCGCAATGCGGCCTTCCGTGCGAAACGCGCGATTGACAATCACCGTCGTGCGCAACGCGTCACGCAAACGCGGCGACGGCAGGAAGAACCGGCGCACGCGTGGCGCCGCCACATAACGCGGCTCGACGAAGGTCCAATACGTTGGATCGTCGTTGTACTCGTACATCACATCGTCGGGCGGCAAAGCCGCCCAGCCGACGTAACGATCGCCGCGCCGCCAATCCACCCAAGCCGGACTCCAATCTTCGCCCGGCACCCAGAACCATTGGCCGCGCTCGGATATCCAGCGGCCGTAGTGATAGGTGATCCAGCCCCAGTCGGCTTCGTCATCGTCGGAAACCCAATACCAGCCCCAATCGTCGGTATAGACCCAGTGCCCGACGGTATAAGGACGCCAGCCGCGCGGACGCTGATCCGCTACCCAGACCTCCCCCCAGCGCGGATGCTGACGCCACTGGCCATACGGCTCAAGCGCATCGCGGAATTCGTCTGAGACCTGAGCGTAAGCCGGCGTCATTACGCCGACCATAATCGACGCAGGCAGCGACACGGCGGCGACCGCAACGCCAGCAAGTAAGGCCAGCGCGAGCCGGCGGAATGTTGTGTTGGTCATATGTCCTAAAGCCCCCGAAATCGAAACGTCGCGAATAGCAATCCGCAGCCTAGCGCGTTGGTTCCAAACGCATGGGGCAAGTTCACCGTCAATCGTGTCGGAATACTGTCAGAGCGTCAGAATACCGGCATCGCCAGATTCCGAACCGAACGCGACGATGCGGCCGGTCTCATCCCACCCCAATGCCGTGACCGGCTGGCCATCCGCAACCCGCGCTTCAATGAGCGCACCATCGTCTATGCGAACGAGTATGACTCTACCGTTGGTGTAACCCGCCGCAACAACGGGTTGCTTCGGGTGGCAGGCGACGACGGCGACGCGCGAGTCGGACGGTGCGAGCATGGTCGGCTGGCGGCCCATCGGGCCGTCCTTGCCGTCGAAAGGCCATAAAATAAGTTGTTCCGAACCGGACGTAGCAAGCAATCGACCATCGGCGGTCCAGTCCATGCTTCTTACGCGCGCGGAATACCCGGACATTCGCATGTTCTTGGCGTCTGTTATCCGCCAGCCGTGCAGCGTCGACTCCTGCATCGCGGTCATCAGAAACTTGCCGTCCGGACTGATCGTCACCGCAAGGTGCGAACCCTTCCACTCGAATTTCGCCGGCGCCGCCGCGGCATTGGGAAACCAGAGCGACGCGCCGTTGTAATGCGCAATGGCGAGCCGTAGCCCCTTCGGCGCAAAGCAAAGACCAGCCACCGTCGACGGCGCGTCGATGTTGCGCACCTCTCCCTTGCCAGTGCGCACGTAGGCCGTCTTGCCGGTCGACCAGGCCACGGCGCCATCGGGCCCGAGCGCGACCTGATCGATCCAGCGCTTCTTCTCGTCGGTGGCAATAATTTCGTTTTCGCCGTCGATGTCAGTCGCGATCAGCTTGCCGTCGTCGCCGCCGGTGACAATGCGTTCGCCATCCGAGGCGCTTGCCAGAATGCCGCCGCTATGCACGGCGACGCGATCCTCATCGCTTCCCCGGACGTAGAGCAGGGCTTCCTCACCCAGCACGAACACCGGCGTCGAGCCAAAGAAATGTACGCCGACGATCGTCGCGTCCGTTTTGATGGGACGCACCCGGTCAGCAAGCGAGGGAATGGGAGCTGAATCAGAAATACTCATGTCTTCCTTACGCCTCATCCTGACGAGGCGCGCAAGCGCCGTCTCGACGGATGGGCGGCCTCGTCCTTCGAGACGCGTCTTTCAGGCGCTCCTCGGGATGAGGCCCATCACTAGGCAATACAGCTCTCGAAACCCTCACGGATTCTTTCTTCCGGCAACTGGCGGCCGATGAAGACGATGCGGCTGTCGCGCGCCTCGCCCTCTTTCCATTTCCGCTGATGATCGCCGTCGAGGATCATGTGTACGCCCTGGAACACATAACGCTCGGGATCGTCCTTAAAATTGATGATGCCCTTGGTGCGCAGGATGTCCTTGCCGTCGGTCGCCACAAGATTCTGCACCCAGGGGAAAAACTTGTCGGGATCCAACGGCTTGTCGGTCTTCATCGAGATCGATTGCATGTCTTCGTCGTGATAATGCTTCAGACCGCCGTGATGATGGTGATGATCATGCCCATGGTCATGATCGTGATGATGATCGTGGTCATCACCCGCCTCAAGGAAGGCAGGCTCAATGTCGAGGATCCGGTCAAGGTCGAAGGCATTACGGTCCAATACCTCGGCGATGTCGATCTGCGAGCGCTGGGTGCGGTGCAGCCGGGCGTATGGATTGATGCCGCGGATGCGCGCCTCGACTTCCTCCAGTTCGGCCGGCGTCACCAGATCGGTCTTGTTGAGCAGGATGACGTCGGCGAAGGCGATCTGGTTCTTGGCCTCGGGCGCGTCTTTGAGCCGGTCCTTGAGCCACTTTGAATCGGCCACCGTCACCACGGCGTCCAATTTGGTCCTGGCGCCGACGTTCTCGTCCATGAAGAAGGTCTGCGCCACCGGCGCCGGGTCGGCGAGTCCCGTGGTCTCGACGATGATGGCGTCGAACTTCCCCTTGCGCCGCATCAGCCCGTCGATGATGCGCACCAGATCGCCGCGCACGGTGCAGCAGATGCACCCGTTGTTCATCTCGAACACTTCCTCGTCCGCGTTGACGATCAGCTCGTTGTCGATGCCGATTTCGCCGAACTCGTTGACGATGACGGCGTATTTCTTGCCGTGCGGTTCAGACAAAATGCGGTTCAAAAGCGTGGTTTTGCCGGCACCGAGATAGCCGGTGAGCACGGTGACGGGGATTTTTTCGGGGGCGGACGCAGGGGTGGACATGGAAAGGGCTCCTTGGGGGAAACATATAGGGGCTCGGAGCCGGGGGTGCAAAAGCCTGCGCGCCCGCGCCTAGCAGGACCAAAAACAGCATCTATTTGAAGCAATTTCAGCGTCAGCAGGGCATACCCCCGCATCCACTTTCAAAGCCTCAGCTCGGCTTTTCGCCTAGAGACCGTTGCCCTTGCGCGTGGCTTTCGGAGCCTCTTCCTTCAGTTTCTCCAGGGCATCCGGCATCATCTGGCCGAACATTGAACTCAGCATGGCAGTCGGGATAAGCCCTGCACTATTCTCCTGACCTTGACCGCCGGACATCAGAAATTGTGGAACGAGCGGTTGATTGATCTTGGTCAAAGCCTCGCTAAAGCGTGCGAAGTTTTGCTCAGCCAAGCGGAATTCCGGGCCGCCATAAGCATCGACGGACAGCTTGGTAGACCGGGCATTCGCGGTGCCAACCGCCAAAACCTTGTCGGCTTCGCCTTGTCCTTCCAACCGTGACTGCTCGCCCACCGCAGCCGCAGTGACCTTACGCGTCTCCGCGTCCTTTTGGGCGCGCGCCAACGCCGCGGCGCCTTCGTTCTCATGCACCTTGACCTGAATGAGCGATTGGGTGAGTGCCGATTGCGCCGCAGCGGTGGCTTTCGCTTCATTGAGCGTGCGCTCTTGCACGGCGGCTTTTTCCTGTTCCTGATAGGTTGTCACCTGCTCGCGTGCAATCTGGCGCGAACGCAGCTGAATCAGGATATTCTCAATGGTTTGGTCGCCGGCCGCCGCGCGTGGCGTGCCGATCAGCACCTCTTGAAGTTCAAGCGAATAGGCCTCGAACTTCGCTTTCATCTCAGCCGCCGATTCTTCCTGGATGGCGGCCCTGTTCTGCAACAGCTCGATCAGCGTCATCTTCTGCGCGATGTTCTTGAAAAACGCGCTGACCATCGGGTCGAGCGTTTGCTCTACCAGCTTCTTCACGTCGCCGAACCGTTGAATGATCATCGGCGCTTTCTTGTAGTCGATATGCATTACGACCGAGAGCGGCAGCGTCGGCTCGAACGCATCCTTGGTGATCAGGGAAATTTCCGACAGATTCTCGTCGAGCTTCAACGCGCCGACTTCGCCCCGCACCCATTTAAGAATGAAATTGACGGTGGGGATGATCTCGATCTTACCGGCATAGGTATTGAACGCATATTTTCCCGGCAACAACGGGTCTCTCCAGACGCCGCGACTGCCGTTGAGCACAAGTTCGCCGTGGCGGTATTGCTCGCCGGACACGTCGGCCGTCACCGGTCCGGTGTAGAAGATGACGACGCCGACATTGCCGACCGGGATAACTGATTTAGGCGCCGCCTCGACAGTCGCGAATAGCCGATTGATATACCAGGTGCCTTCGACGACCACCTGCAACTGGCGGCCGCGGAATCCGCCGGCCTTGAGAAATTTTTCCGGCTCCTGGAAATTGTTGTGAAACGTCTCCACACCATGCAAGTCGGTTCCAACTTCCGGTGCAATAATTTCGCCCGGAGGCAGAGACGGGCCGTCATGCACTGTAACGATGCCGACCAGATCGCGATCGGAGACCAGGACAACCGGCACAAAGCCACCGCGAGCCAAGAGGGTCTGCTTCATGCCATCAAGGACAGCGAGTTCCTGCTCGCTTAAAGCGTGACCGTAGACGCGGTCATTGGTGACGATGGCAAATTGCGTAGTATTGATGGCGTAGGTGCCCTCCCGCAGAAGTTTTCGTTGCGGCCCTTTCTGTCCACCTGCCATCAAAAATTTTCGGACATCCTGAAAATCCGATTTTTCATCGGTGTCATTGGCGCCGAGAACTTGCGAGGCGCCAAGCGGCGCACCGTCGCGCGCGAAAACGTAGGCAATCGTGCCTTGGCCCACGGTAACGAGATCAGATTTATGGATGCGGTACATGAAGGGAAAAAATGCATGTAACCCGCCGCGCCGGACCTCGGGCTCAAACCCAGCTTCGCCATGCAGGGCAATGAAACCCGATTTTATCGAGCCCTTTGTCGTCCACAATTTTTCGACGATACCGACTTGGTTGTTCGGTATGTAGCGAAAGATGTTGGACATCCGCAGCACAATGAAAAACACAAAGATGCCAGCGGCCCAGGCGGCAAACGGCAAAAGCGGCATGAGAAAGTCCATGCGGTATCCCCTCGAATGTGCGGGGCTCTCATACCCCTGCTATTGTGGAGGATCATACACTCTATAATTGTGCGCGGACAGATGTCTGAATCAGATCGCCGGTACCCGTCATGCGATGCGTGTAATTCTTACCGGCATTCACAAGCATAAAACGTTAGATACCGTGGGGCGGATTGGTGCGGAATAATTCGCGATTTTTCGGTCCAACGCGGACGCTCAAATATTTAACCGCACTTTTCTCGAAATATCCGCAGGCGTAAACTTCGCAGCAACCACGATGGGTTCAGACAAGAAACTTATCGGTCACTGGACACGTTGATTCACAATGTTCGGCTCCGTTCGACGAGGCAAAGAACAGCGCAAGGCCACGCGCCGCAAGGTGAGCGTGAATGGCTTTATTCGCCCGGATAGCGGCTTTGCGGTACGGTCCTGCACCATCATCGACCTGTCCGACACCGGCATTCAAATTTCCATCGACGCGCCCAAATCCGTGCCGAACACATTCACATTTATGACATCCCGCACCGGCACCGGCCGACGCGCTACCGTCAAATGGCGGCGGGGATTGCAGATCGGCGCCGAGTTTGTCTAGCGAGTGCAATGCCGGTTGTTTGTGTTAGGCACGGCGTCATGAACCCATCAGACGAGAAACCCCTGCCCGCGGTCGGCGCCTTTTGGATCGAAGAGACCGACTATCCTGCGCTGCTGAAAATCTTCGCCGACGGCAACACCATGCCCCGGACCTGGGCGGAGTGGCTGAAGATCGCCGAGGAAATGGAAAAGGGCCTCAAATCCTACGGCCATCCGGTGATGCGGGTGCGGATCGACCCGGTCACCTTTCCGGCCTGGTGCGCTGCCCATAGCACGACGCCGGGACGGCAGGGCCGCAGAATGTTCGTCGCCGAGGCGGTTTTCGAGCGCTACGGCGATCAAAAATAACGATTTTTCGGGCAAATCCCGGAAAGCCGTTAAAATTTGAGCCTCCTGTGTTGGCGGAAAATTCATTTCTGGGACGCATTCTGACACCACGGTCGGGCGAGAACTGCCATGTGGACCGCCAGAACCGCCAAGGCCGCCATGTCGATTACAAACGCCGAAAATCAAATCCGCATCGCACGCCAGCAGATGTCGCAGCGCGACATCAACGAGAGCCTGTTGAAGGTCGCCGCCGAACTCCTCACCGAGTGCAAACGGCTCGACGACGAAATCCGCCGCGTCCGCCGCGACGTTCAGGTCGGACGCCGGTTCGGCTGATAGCGGCGAAACGCGCCGAGCCTATCGCGCAGCTGCTCTTTTTCTCCCGGAACTTGTAGCCCCGTTGACCCTTGGCCCCCGCCGGGGTGCAGCGCTATGGTGCTGCCGGGAAACAGCCAAAAACAAACAAGCGAACAAATAGGGCCGGAATTGTAATGAACTATTCAACGGATTTTCCGTCGCTCAAGGGCAAAGTCTCGGCCGAAGAATGGCAGGCGCGTGTCGATCTCGCCGCCTGTTACCGGCTGATCGACAAGTACGGCATGACCGACCTCATCTACAATCACATCACCTCGCGCATTCCCGGCACGCAGGATCACCTGCTGATCAATCTTTACGGGCTGCTCTACAAGGAAATCACGGCGTCGAACCTGGTGAAGATTTCGGTCGAGGGCGACATCCTCTCGAAGTCCGATACCGACTACGGCATTAATAAATCCGGCTATGTCATTCACGGCGCCATTCATAAAGCGCGGCCCGAAGTGCAATGCGTGATCCATACGCATACGCGCGCCGGCGTCGCTGTGTCGGCGATGAAATGCGGACTGTTACCGCTGTCGCAAACGTCGATCCGCTTCGTCGGCCACATCGGCTATCACGGTTATGAGGGACCGGCGGTCAATCTCGACGAGCGCGAGCAGATCGTGAACGACCTCGGGCCGCACGATGCCCTGATCATGAACAATCACGGCCTGCTCACCTGCGGCGCGACGGTGCAGCAAGCCTTCAACACCATGTATCAGCTCGAAATGTCCTGCCGGTCGCAGGTCGATGCCATGGCGGCGCGCACTGAACTCGTGATGCCGGGCGAGAACGTGCTGGCGCACACCGCGCACCTCTATCAGCCGGGCGCGCGGCGGCCCTATGGCGTGCTGGAATGGCCGGCGATGCTGCGGCTGCTGGCGGCCGAGCAGAAGAACGACGATTTCCCGCCTTATTGGCACTAGCGCCTAAGGCTCCGCCGAGCGCGGGCCGGCCTTGTCGCTGATATGTTATAATGTTACATATCTGGTTCGCGCATCCTGCGCCCCGGACTTAAGCGTTCATGCGTTTGACTGCCGCCTTTTGCCTCGGCTTTGCCGCCGCGCTTGCCGGTTCTTTTACCGCCCTGCCCGCGCGTGCCGCTGACGGCAAAATTGCCGTGGTAGCGGCCGAGAATTTCTATGGTGACATTGCCAAACAGATCGGCGGTGACCGGGTCGAGGTCATCAGCATTCTGAGCAATCCGGATCAGGACCCGCATCTGTTCGAGACCACACCCGGCGTCGTGCGGCAGATCGCCGATGCCAGGATCGTCAT
>DASYCM010000224.1:0-9344 GCA_036500165.1 Pseudolabrys sp. | reverse complement strand
AAGAACGGCTCGAAAATCTTCTCGATGATATCGGCCGGAATACCGGTGCCCGTGTCTGTGACCTCGACCAGCACGTAGTCGGCATTCGGCATGCCCTTATGGCCTAACTTCGCGCATTCGTCGGCCATCACATTCGCCGTGCGAATTCCGAGAGTCCCGCCGTCCGGCATGGCATCGCGGGCGTTGACGGCGAGATTGACGATCACCTGCTCGAATTGCGACAGGTCCGCTTTGACCGGCCAGAGATCCCGGCCGTGGACGACACCGGGGAACGTCACCTTCTCGCCGATCAGACGTTTGAGCAGCATGCCGAGATCGCCCAGAGTCTCACCAAGATCGAGCACCTGCGGCCGCAAGGTCTGCTTGCGCGAGAACGCCAGCAGCTGACGCACCAGCGCCGCGGCGCGGTTTGCGTTCTGCTTGATCTGCATGATGTCCTGGAACGACGGATCGGTCGGCTTGTGCGCATTCAACAGGAAATCGGTCGCCATCATGATGGCTGACAGCACATTGTTGAAGTCGTGCGCGATGCCGCCGGCGAGTTGGCCGACCGACTCCATCTTCTGCTGCTGGATGACCTTGTTCTCGAGCGTGCGCTGCGCCGTGGTCTCGAGCGCATAGACGATCGCCGCCTCGCCGTCGCCTTCCTCGACCGCCGAGACGAAGAAGCTCGCCCAGCGCTCGTTGTTGCCCGCGAGTTGCGCTTCCACCGGGGCGATGTCGCCCTGCCCTTCGGCGGCCCGGCGGATCGCCACTTCGAGCGGCGCGCGATCACGCTCGGCGACCACCGTCATGATCGAGCGGCTTTCGTTGAGCATGCCATCGAAGCTTGCAGCAAAGCGCGCATTGCTGCGCGAGATGCGGCCGGCTTTATCGACCGTGGCGATGGCCATGGGTGTGTTCTGGAAAAAGCGCATGAAGCGCACTTCCGCCGCACGCTGCGGATCGCTGCCGTCGTCCTTGGCACGGTTGAGCACCAGCGTGCGCGAAACGCCGGGCTTGCCGTCGGCGCCGAAGGCCACTTTATGAAACATCCGCACCGGAACCGGCTTGCCATGGCGTGTCTTGAGATCGAGGTCGAGCACCTCGGTCTTTACTTCGCTCGGCGCGGCGGTGAGCGTGAACAGAAGCGCCGCGCCTTCACCCGCGACGATATCGGTCAGCTTCAATGAGCCGGCGCCAACCTGCGCCAGATCCTGATCGAGCCACGCCGCCAGCGTTGCATTGAGATAGACAATGTCGCCCATGGCATCGACCGAGAAGAATCCGGCCGGCGCGTGATCGAGATAGTCGATGGCGTGCTGCAGTTCCTGAAACACATTTTCCTGACGCTCGCGCTCCCGCGTTACGTCGGTGATCGACCACACCGTCATCTTGGCGTCACGCTTGCCGGGACCGAGCGGCCGCACCCGCAGGCGCAGCCAACGGCCATGCTCACCCGGCTTGCCGGCGATGCGCACTTCCTCGATCAGCCTTCGACCCTCCCGCGCCGCCTTGAGCAGGCGGTAGATCGACTCCGACACATCCGGGTCGCCGATGAAGACCTGCTCGATCGGCCGCACATCGTTATCGTCGGTAGCGCCGATCAGATCGAGATAGGTAGCATTAGCGTAAAACACGCGGCCGCTCTGGTCGGTGACCAGAACGCCATCGAAGCCGTTGTCGACAACGGTCTTGAGCAACGGATGGACGCCGTCCTTGCCGGACATCCGCATAATGCCGGCGGCCAGCGCGAACAGCGAGAAGACGCCGATCGTACCGAACGCTGCCAGCATGCCAAAGATATAAGCTTGGGCGTATTCGCGGGGCACATACATCGACCCGACGGCGGCCGCGACCAGCACCACGGCGACCAGCAGCACCATGCCGACCGAACCGGAGCGCGGAGCGCTCTGGCTCTTGTCGAAGGCCTGCCGGCCCTGCTTTTCGTCGCTGTCCGGCACCGGTTTTTCCGCCCGTTCGTTTGCCAGTTCTTGCCCTGCCATAACTCTTTTCGTGCCTTAAGCCGCCCCGTCGACGCAAGGGCTAGTCATCCCCTTACCCCAGCAATTCCGGTGCAAATTCCAGCACATGCGCTAATTCAGACCCCTCCGGCCCTTAGCGGGCAAGCGCGCGGCGCATTTTCATGACGTAGCCGATCACTTCAGCGACTGCCTTGTAGTGCTCGGGCGGGATCGGATCGTCGATTTCCACGGTGGCGTGCAGCGCGCGGGCCAGAGGCGGGTTTTCGACGATTGGCACACCATGCTCGGTGCCGATTTCCCTGATCTTCAAGGCCACGGCGTCCATACCCTTGGCGACGCAGATGGGGGCCTCCATGCCGCGCTCATATTCGAGCGCAATGGCGTAGTGCGTCGGGTTGGTGATGATGACCGCCGCTTTCGGCACCTTCTGCATCATGCGGCGGCGCTGCTTGCTGGCGCGCAGCTGCTTGATCTTGCCTTTGACGTGCGGATCGCCTTCCGAATTCCGGAACTCTTCCTTGATTTCTTGCAGCGACATGCGCTGCCGGCCCCACCAGTCGCGATACTGGAACAGGAAATCGGCCCCCGCGACGACCGCCAGCATGGCGACCACGGCGCCCATCAGTTTCATCGACAAGACCAGTGTGAGCGGCATGATCGCGGCAGGATCGGTGCGCTCGAGGCCTTCGAGCCGACCCCACTCCGGCCACATCATTGCCGTCAGCACGCTGCCAAGCAGAATGAGCTTGACGATGCCCTTGGCGAGATTGGCCAGCGCCTGCTTGGAAAACAGCCGCTTCATTCCCGCCATCGGCGAAACCTTGGACCATTTCGGCGTGATGCCGTCGTATGTCCACACCAGCCGGTGCTGTACGAAATTGCCGGCTGCCGCCGCGACCATCAGCACGAGGAATGGCACCGCCACCGCCGCCAGCATTTCCAGGCCGATTTTCTGGAACAGACTTGGCAACGCCGGGCCATCGACCCGGATGCTGTGCGCGTTGGCGACCAGCCCGCGCATCGTCGTCATCAAGCTGTCGCTCATGCTGGTGCCGAAGGTCGACAGCACCAGCGTTCCGCCCGCGATTACAAACCAGGTATTGACCTCCTGGCTCTTGACGACATCGCCCCGTTCCAGCGCCTCATCGAGACGCTTTTGGGTTGGTTCTTCTGATTTATCTGAATCGTCGCCGTCAGCCATCGTTCCCTCGGGTCAACTATGCGGCGCGATATCGCGCAGCACGTCTTCGAGATAGCCGGTGAAGGTACCCATCATCGCGCCCATGACGGCGATGAGAAGAGCGAAGCCGAGGATGATCGACAGCGGCACGCCGATGAAGAACACCTGCATCTGCGGCATCAGGCGCGACAACACGCCGAGGCCGAGATTGAACAGCAAGCCGAACACCAGAAACGGCGCTGACAATTGAATGCCGATCCTGAACGACGTCGCGATGACCTTGGTGATGTGCGCCGCCACGTCACCGACCAGCGGCAATTCACCGGGTGCAAACAGCGTGTAACTGTCATGCAGCGCGGCCAGCACCAGATGGTGCAGATCAGTTGCAAAAACCAGCGTCAGGCCGAGCAAGGTGAGGAAGTTGCCGACCAACAGGCCCTGCTGATTCTGCGTCGGATCGATCGCCGTGACGAAACCCAAGCCCAGTTGCTGCGCGACGATAAAACCCGCGATCTGCAGGCTCGAGATCGCCAGTCGCGCCGTCAGGCCGAGCACCGCGCCGACGATGATTTCCTGAACCAGCACCAAAAGCACCGGCCCGACAGTGTTGAGGTCGACGTGATAGGCGGCCTGATGCGCCGGCAGCACGATTGCGGTCAGTACCAGCGCCATCGTCAGGCGCACGCGAGTGGGCACCGTCATTTCGCCAATGCCAGGCAGCATCATGATCATGGTGCCGACGCGCGCAAAGGTCAGCAGGAAGGCTGCGGCCACCACCGGCAGGAATGAAACATCAATGCGCATGAACGGCCTTCCGGATCGCCTTCCTGGCGCGCATGCGACTCAGCCGCTGACAATGCGAGCGGCAATCCGTAGCATTTCGGCGTTGAGCTTGTCGGCCATGAAAGGCAGCGCTATCAATAACGAAACGAAGATGGCGATGATCTTCGGCACGAAAGCCAGTGTCATTTCCTGGATTTGCGTCAGCGCCTGCAATAGCGAGATGGCGACACCGACCGCGAGGCCCACCAGCATGACGGGCGCCGAGACGACGATCAGGGTGTAGATCGCTTCGCGGGCGACATCGAGTACTTCAGGTCCGGTCATTGTTTTCTTTCGCGCGGGTTCTGGGCGGAAACGATCAGATCGGCATCTTCATGATTTCTTCGTAGGCCGCGATCACCTTGTCGCGCACCGCCACCACCGCATCGATGGCGACTTCGGTTTCCGCCACCGCGGTGACGACGTCGACCATGTTGGATTTGCCGTTGGCCATCGCGCGCGTCTGAGTGTCCGATTTTTTGCCGGTCTCGCTGACGGCATCCATCGCTTCCTTGAGGACGGAGCCGAAGCTTGTTTCGCTTTTGCCGCCGGCGCCGACCGCGCCGGTAAGCGCCTTGGACGGATCGGCGATACGCGCAATGTTGGCATAGGCACTTGCGGCGGCGAGCGGTGTGGCCATGATGCGTGTCTTCCTAAAAAATCAGGCTTTGAGAATGTCGATGGTGCGCTGGATCATGCGGCGCGTGGCGGAGATGACGTTGACGTTGGCTTCGTAGGAACGCTGGGCATCGCGCATGTCGGTCATTTCAACCAGCGAGTTGACGTTGGGATATTTGACGTTGCCGTTGGCGTCGGCCATCGGATGGCCAGGCTCGTACTTCAGCCGAAAGTCTGATTTGTCCATCGTCACTTTGCCCATGCCTACCGTGCGCGCTTCAAGCGCGCGGTCGTATTCGCTGGTGAAGGTCGCCAGCTTGCGGCGGTACGGGTCGGCGCCGGGACGCGCCGGTGTTGAGTCGGCGTTGGCGATATTTTCCGAGATGACCCGCATGCGGCCGGCTTGCGCCCGCAATCCGGACGCGGCGATCTGCATGCTCTTGAGAAAATCCATCGTGCTCTCCTCCGCCTCAGTGCGCGGATGTCAGGTCAGCGCTTGCCGAGTGCGACTTTGATGAGGCCGAGGCTGCGCGTGTAGAGCGCGGACGCGGTCTGATAATCCACCTGGTTGTCCGCCACCTTGATCATCTCGTCTTCGAGGTTGACGGCGGTGCCAGTCGGCCGGACTTCGTATGAGTTCTGCCGATCGGTGCTGAAGCTCGATGTGCCGCCAAGCTGGGCGAAATGACCGTTCTCGGTGCGCGCCAGCGACACGTTGGACACGGTTGCCGGCGTGATCTGAGTCGGATCTGGAAACTTCGGCGCTTTAAGATCCTTGGCGCGGTAGTTCGGCGTGTCTGCGTTGGCGACGTTTTCGGAGAGCACCCGCTGGCGTTCCTGCGAATATTGCAGCTTGGTGCGCAGCATCGAAAAAATCGGAATATCGGTGATCGCCATATTGCCTCCCCGGCAATGCGCTATGCAGGCGGTCAGATGAGACCCGCCACTAGGCAGACTTTGCCGGGTGTATGGTTAACGGTTGGTAAATATCGCGACGGAACCCAGCCTTACGGTGGCCAATTACCATTCGGAATGTTTGCAAAACCAAGCCTAGATGCTATCCGGCCTATTCTTTGTTAAGGTTCTGTTAGTACTCCGGGCGGCAAATAGTGCCGAGCGGTGTTAACCATTCGGGCGATTCTCGTCTGAAACGCACGATCGACGGAGCGTCTTGATGTCCGATCTCTTCGGCGCTGAAACACCGCTGGCCCTGAAATTCTTCATCGCCTTCGCGGTGGTTCTCGCACTCATTGGTATCACCGCGTGGCTGGTGCGCCGTTTCGGCGCCAACCGCCTCGGCGCCGCCGGCCGTGGCGGCCGTCAGCCGCGACTCGCCGTGATCGATGCCGCCACCGTCGACGGACGCCGCCGGCTGGTGCTTATCCGCCGCGACAATGTCGAACATCTGCTGATGATCGGCGGCCCGACCGATGTCGTGGTCGAACCGAACATCGTGCGCGCCGTCGGCAATCGCGACGTCACGCGCGAGCCCGGCCGTGTTGAAACGACAGCACGCGCGGCGACGTCTTCGGTCGATTCGTGGCCACTCGCTCCCATCAACGAACCGGCGCCCGCTCGTACTTACCGCGCGCCGGCGACCGAAGAGCCGTGGCATGCGCCGGAGCCTGGCGCGCGCCCTCGCCCCGCCGACAGCCTGACCGGTCTCGCCGCTGAATTGTCCACGCGCCTCAATCCGCCGGAACCGCCTCGCGCCGTCGAGCCGCCGCCGCGTGTTGTTGCCGCGCCGCCCATGCCACCCATGCCGCCGGAACCTGCACCGGTACCGCAGAGCGATCACAATCTCGCTGACATGGCCCATCAGCTCGAAGCGGCGCTTCGCCGCCCCCCTGATAATCGCCCACCGGTGACCGATCCGCTGGCGGCCGCCCCCGCGGCACCACGCCCGGCGCAGCGCGATTACAAGCTGCGCATCGATCCTCGGCTCGAACCGAAGTTCGACGTGAAGTCCGAACCGAAAATGGAAGCCGCCCGCGCCGAACCTAAGTTCGAGCCCAAATTCGAATCTAAGTTTGAAGGCCGGGCAGAACCGAAACTGGAGCCGCGACCCGAGCCCAAAGTTGAGCCGCGCGTCGAGACGCCGGCCCCGGGCAAGGACGTTTTCGACAATCTCGAAGAAGAGATGGCGAGCTTGCTCGGCCGTCCCTCTGGAAAGACGTGATAGTTACTTCCGGTTGCCGTGTCCGTCATGTGACGGTGGCGATCGGGGTAGCTGGGCTGATCATCGCGGCGGCGGCCTCGCCCGCGTTCGCTCAAGACATCAGCATCAATCTCGGACAAGGCGGCCAGAATAACGGCCTGACCGAACGCGTCATCCAGATGATCGCGTTGCTGACGGTGCTGTCGCTGGCACCGTCGATCATCGTCATGATGACCTCGTTCACGCGTATCGTTGTGGTGTTGTCGCTGCTGCGCACCGCACTCGGCACCGGCACCGCGCCACCCAATGCGGTGATCGTGTCCCTGGCGCTATTCCTCACGGCTTTCGTGATGGGCCCCGCGCTCCAGGTCTCCTATGACACCGGCATCCGTCCGCTGATCGCCAACGAAATCACCGCCGAGCAAGCCTTCGAGCGCGGTATCATCCCCTTGCGCACCTTCATGCAGAAGAACGTGCGCGACAAGGATCTCAAACTGTTCGTGGATATGTCGCGTACCGACGTGCCGAACTCGCCGGACGAACTATCGCTGCGCGTGCTGGTGCCGGCCTTCATGATCTCGGAACTCAAGCGCGCGTTCGAGATCGGCTTCCTGCTGTTCCTACCCTTCCTGATTATCGATCTCGTGGTGGCCTCGGTGCTGATGTCGATGGGCATGATGATGCTGCCACCGGTCGTGGTGTCATTGCCGTTCAAGCTCATCTTCTTTGTGCTGGTCGACGGCTGGAGCCTGGTCGCGGGCTCGCTGATCCAGAGCTACGGCAGTTAGCGCTGCTCTCGATTTAGCGCGGCGCGGCGACCGCCTTCGGCAAACGCCGCGGCCCAATTGAACCCGTCGGCGTCGGATCGGGCTTGAGCGGCGTGCCGCTCGGCGGCTTCGGTGGCAGTGCGGAAGCCGCGACGTCGGGCTTCTTCGGAGCGGCATCGGCGGCCTTTTCAGGCACATCGGCCTTCGAGACCGGGGTCTTCGCCTTCTCTGCCGGCGGTGGCGCAGCGTTCGGTCGCGCCGGCGGCAAATTCTCCGGATAGCGCTTGCGCATGTCGGCGAGGAACGCGGACAGCGTATCGGCACTCGACACGCGTTTGGCGACGTCCTGGAATTCCGTGGAAGCCGCGCCGATCGGTGTACTGACGACATCGAACGCCCGGCGATCCGGGCCATCCGACATCTTGGCCGCGTATTTTTCCCGCAGCCGCGTCAGACTGAGTTGCTCGTCGGCCAGCTGATAGCCAATCGCCGCGCGCAGGATATCGACGCGCTCACCATCGTTGAGCGGCGTAAACTCCCGCCAGCGCTCGCCATACAACAGTTCGATCTGCTCCGCCGCATCGCGCCAGCGCCGTGCCGCCCAGAGAATGTCGGAGCGCAGGCGCACCGCCTCGCGGCTGTTGATATTGGCGATCACCTCCAATGCCAGCCCGTGACGCCCGATGTCCGACATCGCGCGCGCCTCGAGCAGGAGCCGCTGGTCGCGCAGTTCATTGGACAGATCGGAGACGCGCGTGTTTTGCAACGCAGCCAGCGCGCGATCCGGCTTGCGGTTCATCAGATAGATCGTGGCAAGTTTGGTCGCGACCTGCGCGCGGCCGGCGCCCTTGAGACGATTGTCGACTTGATGCTGAAGCAATTCGGCCGCTTGATCGAGAAGATCGACCGAAACGAGACGGTCGGAGAGCCGCCGGATCATCTCATCGCCACGGCTGCCGACCGGCGTCAATTCGCGGAAGTCGTAAAACAGCCCCAACGCCTCGATCGGCGGCAGGCTGTCGCCTTTGCCGGCGAGGAACAGCGTGTCGAACGTGGATGCCGCTTCGTCCTGAATCTTGCGCGTCAGATCGGAATTGGGATGCGCGCGCATCGCCGTGCGCATGGTGTGGAAGGCTTCGCGATAGCGGCCATCTTCGGTGTAGAGATGCGCCAGGAGTTTGAGGCCTTCGACCTCGGTCTCATCGCCGCGCCAGACGGTGGTGATGGTCTCAAGCTGATGGATAACGTCCTGACGGGGCATGTCGCCCGAACCGAACAGCAGCAAAATTTCGCGCAAACGCCCTTGCGCCGCCGACCGGCGGTCGCTGGACGCCGCCGCGGCGCGGTAACTGGTCAACGCGTCTTCGTTGCGGCCGACGCCCTCATTGAGACGACCGGTCAGCACCGCGACCGACGGCTCCAGATCCGGCGGAACGCCTATGGTCTCAAGTTCGTTGACCATGCGGGTAGCGCCTGGGAAATCGCGTACCTCGATGGCCGAACGCAAAGCCTGTGAAATGGCCAGGCGCTGCAGTTGCACGGGCAGCGCACTCAGCGTGCCGTCGCCATCCTTAAATCCCTTGCGTGCTTCGTCCCACTTGCCCTCGCGGGCGTAAGCGATGGCGCGCCAGACAGGCGCCTCCTGCTGATCGCCGACGCCCGGAGCGGTCAACTCCTTCAGCGCTTCCTCGGGTCGGTCCAGCATTACATTGGCGATGGAACGCAGAATACTGCCGGTAATGTCATCGCCGTTGCTGCGGTCGTCGGCCATGGCGACATCGAGCACGGCCTTGGCTTCCGCCGGCATTTCCTGCGCCAGATAGAAGCGCGCGAGA
>DASYCM010000223.1:0-4635 GCA_036500165.1 Pseudolabrys sp. | reverse complement strand
CGTCCACAGCGCGTCGGCGCGGTCCTCGATGATCTCGCCGTCGATTTCCTGACGGCCGAGCCGCGTCCCGGCATAGCGGCCGATCACCTCCGCGATGAAAGCGGGCGAGAGATGCGCGGCGTTGGCGTGCGTCGAGGCGCGTGTCACCGCCGTGCGCGGATCGGACAGCAGGCGCTTGATCAGCGCCGTCGGCCGCGGCGTCGTGGTGACGAGTTGGCGCGGGCGCGCACCCAGCCGCAGCCCGAATTGCAGCGTGTCGAAGGCCGCGTCCGGCTGGCGCCACTTCGCCAGTTCATCACACCAGGCGGCGTCGAACTGCGGCCCGCGCAGCTGCTCGGGATCGTCGGCGGAAAACACCTGCGCAACCGCGCCGTTCGGCCATTCGAGCCGCCGCCGCGACGAGGTCCATTGCGGGCGTTCGCCGCGCGGACAATGCGCCAGGATGCCCGAAGGCCCTTCGATCATCACCTCGCGTGCGTCATGCGCGGTTTCGCCGACCAGCGCGATGCAGAGCGCACGCTGCTCGGCATAAGGTTTTGCCCCGGACGCCAACGCGCGCACCCATTCAGCGCCGAGCCGCGTCTTGCCGGCGCCACGGCCGCCGAGCATCAGCCATGTGGTCCACGGTGTGGCGTTGTTGCCGCAGGCGGGCGGCTCCTGATGGGCGTGCGCCAGCGTAATGAAGTCGTCACGGAGCCGCGTCAGCAGGTCCGGCGGCAGCGTCTCCAGCATCTGCCGCGTTGGCGCGGCTTGCGATGAACGCATCAATGCGTCGCGCAAGTTCGTCACGGAACGCATCGAGGTCGGCGGGCATGTCCGAGAACGTGTTGGCAGTGTCATCATGGATCGGTCCTGACAAATCGGCGCGCAAGCGCTGCAGTCTGTTGAAGGCTTCGGTGAGAACGCTGATGGCGCGCGCATTGGCGAGATGCTGCTTGGGCACGAGCCTGCCGGTCCTGCGCGTGTTCTCGAACGTATCGAGATGCGCCATCACGACGGCAATGAAGTGGGTGATGTTGGCTTCGCGCGCCAATCGCTGCCCGTCATCCTGAGGTGGCGGCCGGAGGCCGCCCTCGAAGGATGGCGGGAGCATCAGACCGTCGCCCTTCGAGGCTCGCTGCGCTCGCACCTCAGGGTGACGGTCTACGAGCACCTCAGGATGACGGTCTACGAGCACCTCAGGGTGACGGTCAGGGAGCGCCGCGCGCTCCAACGCCTCAACCTCCGCCAGCAGCTTCGCCACCGGCGGCAGGCCGCGTGGCGGCGCCACGTAACGCACCCAGCCTTCGCGCGGCGCCATGCGCCGGATAACGGATTCATTGACGCCGCAATCGAGCGCGATGTGCGTGACGGGCTGATCGGTTTCCTCGTACAGCCGCCGCGCGTGCGCTTGCAGCTCGGGCGACAGGCGCGTGCGCATCGGCGACGGCGTGCCGGCGACCGGCCCGCCTTTGGCTTTGGCTCTGGTTTTCCGTGGTGTCTTCCGGCGCGAGGTTGAGGACACAGGTTTTCGACGCACGGCTGTGCGTTTGGCTGTCGCCATGGCGAAGCTCCGGTGATGTTTGTGAAATTCAGGTTTGAAAAAGCCGCCGGTCCCGCATCGGGGACGCAAATCGCGAGCTTGCCGTAACCCTAGCCGATCAGCGTCACGCTGTAAAGGCTTTTATTCCCTTCAGCCACACGGCCGGCGTCCCGCCCCGGTTGCTTAAAATTGTTCCGCGCCGGTTAGCGGGTCTTTGAAGGCGCGATTGCTAGCCATCAGGCCATGGGTAAGGGCCTCTTGGTCAAGGAACGCCGCAGCACACAGCGGCGCGCGATCAATCGTGTCGCGCAATATCATTGCGGGGCCGGCGCGTTGCCGCGCACCTGCATGGTGACCAATATTTCCGATACCGGCGCCAGGCTTTACTCGGAGACGGAGATGTCGGACGCGTTCACGCTGTCGCTATTGGGCGAGGACATCAATATCCGGCGGGAATGCCGCGTCGTCTGGCGGCTGGGTGGCGAACTCGGCGTCGAGTTCGCCGAGCGCATTGCGCGGTAGAGCGCAAAAACAAAAAACCCCGGGGAAATGCCCCGGGGCTTTGCCGTTTCGCGAGCGAGACGGTTAGAAGCGGTAGTTGAGGCCGACGCGAACGAGGTTCGCCTTGAAGTTAACGGTCTCGTCGGCGGCCAACGGACAGGCCGCTGAACCGCAGGACGCTGAGCCAAGATCGACATAAAGATATTCGAGCTTGGTCGACCATCCGCCGGCGAGGGCATATTCAACGCCCGCACCCGCGGTCCAGCCCGCCTTCGTCTTGGTTGCCGATGCTCCGTTGCCCGCATCCATGTACATATTGCCGTAAGCCAGACCGCCGGTCAGGTACGGCAGCCAGCGGTCGAACGAATAACCGATGCGGCCGCGCACGGTAGCGAGCCAGGTATCCTTGAAAGTGCAGCTCGGGCAGAATGCGGCGTCGGCCGTACCCTTGAGATTCATGTAGTCGATGTCGCCCTCGATACCCCAGACGAATAGGCCGGTCTGAAGGTTGTAACCGAGCGTACCGCCTGCGAGCCATCCCTTGGGGGTGACCTCAAAGTTGCCGCCGCTGCCAGCCCACTTCGACTGGCCCCAGCCGTAACCACCGTTGATACCGACGTAGAAGCCGGACCAGCTGAACGGCGGGATGTAAACTGGCACCTTATAGGCGGGCTGCGGCATATCGGCCGCCTGGGCCGCAAGCGGCGATGCAAGAATCGCGGCGGCAACAAAGCCGGCGCCGAACAGTTTTAAAATCATAAGGTCCTCCAGCTGAGCGGGCCACGTCCGGATCGTCGCCACCAAGGCGCGGGCCCGCGAACGGCTTCCGCCGCTCGCCCGATCAAGGCACGCACATTGAAGTAACGAAGGGTCGCGGACGACAGTGGCCGAAATTCCCGGCGACCCAACAATCAACGTAGCCAAGTATGGTTAGCGTTCGATTAATGCAGGATTGCGGTGCGCCCAGCGGCGCACGCAAAACGAAAAGCCCCGGGCTCATCGCCCGGGGCTTTAAAAGATCGCGAGAAGCCGGCTTCTATTAGAAGCGGTAGTTCAGACCGACGCGAACGAGGTTCGCCTTGAACTTCATGTCGGTGTCGACGCCGCAGGTCGCGGCATCGCACGTCGCTTTGCCGAGGTCGGCGTAAAGATATTCGACCTTCGCCGACCAGGCGCCGAGGAAGGCGTATTCGAGGCCGGCGCCGGCGGTCCAGCCGATGTTGGTCTTCGTCACCGAAGCGCCGCCATTCGTGCCCTTGATGTCGCCGAAGGCCGCGCCGCCGGTGATAAAGGGCAGCAGGTTGTTCCAGCCGGCATAGCCGAGGCGCGCGCGCGCGGTGCCGAGCCAGTCGTTCTTGGTTTCGCAGGTGCCGAAGCAGTTGTTCGACGTGCTGCCCTTCATGCCGCTCCAGTCGAGATCGCCTTCGAGGCCCCAGACCCAGATGCCGGTCTGGAAGTTGTAACCAACGGTGCCGCCGGCCATCGCGCCCTTCACGTCGAAGTCGCCGGTGCTGACGCCGCCGCCCGACCAGCTCGACTTGCCGAAGCCGTAGCCGCCGTTGATACCGACGTAGAAGCCGGACCAGTTCGCATACGCCGGCGCGACGTAAGCCGGTGCTTTGTAGCTGTTGCGGTTGAGATCGGCGGAGTGCGCGGCGATCGGAGCAATGAGAAGCGCGGAGGCAGCAATGCCGGCGCGGACCACGTTGGTAAGCATTTAATCGACCCTTTACTGACGAGTGACAGTCACAGCGGGCGATCGTCATGACCAACCCGGAATTGGTGCACGCGCGCGCAATGCCCGTGCGCCATCACCCTGCCTCAGTTTGGTAAATGGCCAGTTAACCCTAATGACGGGCTAATAAACTGCCCTAACCGTTGCAAAACGGCATCAGGTGCGGGCGCGCAGGACCGCCTCTATCGACACGCGCGACCACGGCGCGTTGCGTTCGCGGAAGGCGAGATAAGAGTCGTGCACCTTGCCGGCGATCGCGCTGCGCTGACCGAGTTCACCGAGCACGTCGACCGACTGCTTGCGTGCGGCGGCGACGAGATCGTCGGGGAATGCCGCGAGCTTCACATTGTGCTCGTTGATAAGCGCGGCGAGCGCGCGCCCGTTGAGTTGCTCCATCTCGGCCAGCGCATAATTTGCTTCCGTGGCGCAAGCATGCGCGACGATGGCCTTGAGATCGGTGGAGAGCTTTTCCCAAGCCGACAGCGACACGATGCATTCGCCGGTGCCGTTCGGCTTGTTGAAGCCGGGATAATAATAAAACGGCGCGACGCGATAGAGCCCGAGCGCGATGTCGGTGCCGGGTCCGACGAATTCGGCGCCGTCGATCACGCCGGATTGCAGGCTCGAGAGAATTTCCGCCGGTGGCGTGGTCTGCGGCGTGGCGCCGAGGCGGCGATAGAGTTCGCCGCCCAGCCCGAGCGAACGCAGCTTGAGCCCGTGCAAATCGGACAGGCTTGCGACTTCACGGCGGAACCAGCCGCCCATGCAGACGCCGGTGTTGCCGCCCATGAATGGCTTGACGCCGAAGGGCGCGTAGAGTTCGTCCCACAATGCTTGGCCGCCGCCGGCCTCGATCCACGCGACATGCTCGCCCGGC
>DASYCM010000222.1:0-1926 GCA_036500165.1 Pseudolabrys sp. | reverse complement strand
ATCCTGTTGCAGGCGCATGGCGACGAACCTAGCGGCGGTGAGGATGCCGGAAACTGCACCCTCCGTGTCGTGGGAACGGCCGATTATCTTTATGTTCAGGTCGGCGACTTTACCGAGCCGAAAAATGATTGCAGGGGTATCGGGTCGACGATGTTCTGCAGTCCGCGCGGCGGCTGGGGTGACCTTGTCGTCGATCGCAAGACGCAAAGCTGCCGCGCCGTCCAGTAAGCTCAACAAGATTCGAGAAAAAGAAAAGAGATGCCTCGTTACAAGCTTATCGTCGAATACGATGGCGCGCCGTTCTGCGGCTGGCAGACACAGGCCGACCAGATCACCGTGCAGGGCGTGCTCACCGCCGCCGTCGCGGCGCTATCGGGTATGACGACTCTGGTACAGGGCGCCGGTCGTACCGATGCCGGCGTGCACGCGCGCGGGCAGGTGGCGCATATCGATCTGACCAAGGAGTGGCAGACCGACACGATCCGCGACGGGCTCAACGCTCATCTGCGGCCACATCCGGTCGCGGTGTTGTCGGCGGAGCGCGTGGCCGACGATTTCAACGCGCGCGGTTCGGCGGTGAAGCGGCACTACATGTACCGCATCATCAACCGCCGGCCCGATCTTACCTTCGATCTGAAATATGCGTGGCGCGTGGGGCGTCCGCTCGATGCCGCCGCGATGCACATCGCGGCGCAGCGACTGATCGGCAAGCACGACTTCACGACATTCCGCTCGACCGAGTGCCAGGCCAAGTCGCCGAATAAAACGCTCGATCGTCTCGACGTCGCGCGCGACGGCGAGGATGTCATCGTTACGTCATCCGCGCGTTCGTTCCTGCACAACCAGGTGCGCTCGATGGTCGGCTCGCTGGTCAATACTGGCTTGAGCGGGCCCGGCGCGTGGAGTGCGGACGATCTGGCGCAGGCGCTCGACGCCCGTGACCGCGCCGCTTGCGGCCAGGTCGCCCCGCCGGACGGGCTGTATCTGATGAAAGTCGATTATTAGCCGCCGCTTTTACCGGAACCACCGTGGCGCCCCGGCATTGCCGCCCTATATCCGGGAGACGCATTTCAACGGGAGTGACAGGCATGAGCACATTCGGTTCAGCGGTTTGGTCCGGCGGTCTGAAGGACGGCAAGGGCGCGATTTCGACCAAGAGCGGCGCCCTCAAGGAATATCCCTACGGTTTTGCCTCGCGCTTCGAGGGCAAGCCCGGCACCAATCCTGAAGAACTGATCGGAGCGGCGCATGCCGGCTGCTTCACTATGGCGCTGTCGCTCATTCTTGGCGAAGCGGGCCTCACGGCCGAGAAGATGGAAACGCAGGCCGACGTCACGCTGACCAAGCAGCCCGACGGCTTCGCCATCACGGCGGTGCATCTGACGCTGAAGGCGAAAATCCCCGGCACCAACGACGCCAAGTTTCAGGAGCTCGCCGCCAAGGCAAAGGCCGGCTGTCCGGTCTCCAAGCTTCTGAAAGCGGACATCACGCTGGATGCGTCGTTGGTCTGATCAGCCGAAATACTTGTCGACGATCTTGCGATAGATCGCCGTCAGCGCCACGAGGTCGGCGACCGGCACGCGCTCGTCGATCGCGTGCATGGTCTGGCCGACCAGGCCGAACTCGACCACCGGGCAGTAGTGCGTGATGAAACGCGCATCCGACGTGCCGCCGGTGGTCGACAGCTCCGGCTTGCGGCCGGTAGCTTCAAACACGGCACTCGACACCATCTCGGTGAACGGACCGGGCTTGGTGACGAACACGCCGGCATTCGACGGGTCGAACTTGAAGGCAAATTTAATCTTGCCGCCGGCAGCCTTTGTGGCGCGCGTTTCAAGCAAGCCCTTTAGCGTCTCCAGCGTGTGACAATCGTTGAAACGGATGTTGAAGCGCGCCCGCGCTTCGTCCGGGATCAAATTGACGGTC
>DASYCM010000221.1:0-8972 GCA_036500165.1 Pseudolabrys sp. | reverse complement strand
CGCCAGAGAGCCCATTGTCTGCGCCATTGGGCAAGCGGTCTGAATCGGAACGGGTCATAGTCCGCTCGGTCCATCAGAAGCAGCGTCGGCTCGATGACCGCGAGACTCAGAAAAGCCGGCAGGACCTGTGGCGGCGCAGAGCTCAGCGTTTCGGCTGCCTTGGCAAGGTGATCGCGCACCAAGGTGCGCATATCGGCGAGCGCGGCGCGCAGCGCCGGCGGCGACTGCCCGGCGAAGATATCTTCAATATCGACCTTATGACGCTCCAATACATCGAGCGGCACATAAAGCTGCCGCCGCGATGCGTGCCTTGGAAGGTCGACCAGCATCTTCGCTATGCCCGCGGCGATACTGGCATCCAGCGTGAAAGTTTCGGGCAGCGCAGCGCCCTGATTGAGCATCCCGGCGGCCATTGCGAGCAACGGCGCCTGGGTACGAATGCCATAAAGCTCCAGACTGTCGGCCGTGCCCATCGGCTCGTCATAGAGATCGAAGGTGTGGGCATCGATCAGTTCGAGCAAAGGCGCGGCGACAAAGCCATAGCGCTTGAGCGCCTCGAGCAAGGCCGCGGACACCGGGTTGGCTTCGCCCTCGCCTTGCCGCTCTCCCGAAAGCACCTCCCGCCACCATTGCAGGCGAATTTCGCCCGGCATCGGTTCACGCGCCAGATCGCGCACCCGCGCAATCTCGATGTTGAACGCATAAAGCGCGAACAACGCATCGCGATGCTCGGCGGGCGCAAACAAGGTCGCGAGCCAGCGGTCCCGGTCGGCCTGCCGTACCAGATCGGCGCAATAGTCGGCGTTGTTCGGCATGGTTCAGTCTAGCATCAGTCGACGGCAATGAGCGCCGCGCCGACGCGGCGGTTTTCTGCGAGAAGGATATTGTAGGTCCGCACCGCGGCGCCGGTCGCCATGGTGTCCGCGGAAATAGCGAGTTCGCGGAATCGCGTCCGCAACCGTTCCGGCAAGGGCCACGGATCGTGGCCGACGCCAATCAGAAAAACGTCGAGCATGTCGCCGCGCTCGAAGGCCGGCAGCAGCAGCGTCGTGGTGATTTCGCTGACGTCCTTGACGGGCCAGGCCCAGATGCCGTCCGGCAGGCACAGCAGCGAGCCGCGGTGCGACATGCCGCCGAAGCGAAAGCCCCCATTGCCGTAGGCATCGATCGGCGACGGCGTCGGCAGATGCGGGCTGGCGGGGTTAAGCCCGGCAGCCATTTACGGCTTGTCGCTCTTGCTCAGCGTGTCGCGGCCGGTGCCGACCCCGAGATAGATCAGGATCGGTGCTGCGATGAAGACCGACGTATAGGTGCCGACCAGCACCACGCCGAACATCATGGTCGCGGTGAAGGAGTGGATCGCCTGCCCGCCGAACACCAGCAACGCCAACAGCGCGAGGCTGACCGTGACGTGGGTAATGACCGAGCGCGACAGCGTCTGATTGACCGAGGCATTGAGCAGATCGGTCATCGGCATCTTCTTGAACTTGCGCAGCATTTCGCGGATGCGGTCATAGATAACAACGGTATCGTTGAGCGAGTAGCCCAAAATCGTCAGCAGCGCGGCGATACTCGTCAGGTCGAAGTCGATCTGCGTCACCGACATGAAACCGATGGTGAGCACGATGTCGTGCACGTTGGCGATCATGGCGCCGAGCGCGAACTGCCATTCGAACCGGAACCAGAGGTAAACAAGAATACAGAGGATCGCGAGACCGAGGCCGACGACGCCGTAGGAGAGCAATTCGCCGGACACGCGCGGGCCGACGACTTCGACCCGGCGATAGTCCAGATCCGATCCCAGCGCGGCACGAACCTTTGCCGCTGTTTGCTGTTGCGCGGCGTCACCGCCGGGCTGTTCGGAAATGCGGATCAGAACGTCGGTCGGCGCGCCAAACTGCTGCAGTTGCACTTCGCCGAGGCCAAGGCCCCCGAGCGTCGTGCGCATCTTGGCAAGATCGGCGGGCCCCGACTTCGACTGAACTTCAATGAGCATGCCGCCCTTGAAGTCGATGCCGAAATTCAGGCCGTGGAAGAAATAGAGCGAGATCGCCAGAATCGACAGCAAGGCCGAAATCGGAAAACTGATGCGCCGGAAGCGCATGAAGTCGAATTTGGTGTCGTCAGGAACGATGCGAAGCAGGCGCACGATGATTTCTCCCTGCCTCTAGATCGGCACGCGCTGCGGACGCCGCCAGCGGACCCATGTAGCGACGATCAGCCGCGTCACGGTGAAGGCGGTGAACACAGTGGTGATGATGCCGATGCCGAGCGTGACGGCAAAGCCGCGGACCGGGCCGGTGCCGATGTAGAACAGCACAGCGGCGGCGATGAAGGTGGTGATATTCGAGTCGAGAATGGTCGCCAACGCGCGGCTGAACCCGGCATCGATCGCGTTGATCGGCGTGCGCCCTGCCCGCACTTCCTCGCGGATGCGTTCGTAGATCAGCACGTTGGAGTCGACCGCGATGCCGACGGTGAGCACGATGCCGGCAATGCCCGGCAACGTCAGCGTGGCATTGAGCAGCGACAACACGCCGATGATCATGGCGACGTTGATGGCGACCGCGATGTTGGCGAACAGGCCGAACAAACCATAGGTTACCAGCATAAACAGGATGACCATACCGGCGCCTACGTAGGACGACAGCGTGCCCTTGGCGACCGAGTCCGCGCCGAGGCCGGGGCCAACCGTGCGTTCTTCGATGATCGTCAGCGGTGCCGGCAGCGCGCCGGCGCGCAGCAGGATGGCGAGATCGTTGGCGCTCTGCACCGTGAAGCTGCCCGAAATCTGGCCCGAGCCGCCGAGGATCGGCTCGCGGATCACGGGGGCCGAGATCACTTCGTTATCGAGCACGATCGCGAACGGCTTGCCAACGTTCTCCTGCGTCGCCTGCGCGAACTTGCGCGCGCCGCTAGTGTTGAAGCGGAACGAGACAATCGGCTCGCTGCTGCGCTGGTCAAAGCCCGGCTGCGCGTCGGTGAGTTCGCCACCCGATACCAGAACGCGCTTCTCGATGAGATAGGGCGTCTTCGGCGCGGTGGCGCTGTAGAGCACTTCGCTCTCCGGCGGCGCGCGGCCCTGCAGGGCCGCTTCAACGGACGTATTCGTATCCACCATGCGGAAGTCGAGTTTGGCGGTCTTGCCAAGCAATTCCTTGAGCCGGGTCGGGTCCTGAAGGCCTGGCACCTGAACGAGAATACGGTCGGAGCCCTGACGCTGGATCAACGGTTCGACGGTGCCAAGTTCGTTGACGCGGCGCTCGATGATCTGGATCGACTGATCGACCGACTGCCGCACGCGCTCGATCACGGCGGGTTCGGTCACTTCGAGGCGGACCAACCCGTCGTTCGCGTCGCTGACGTTCAGGCTGCGTTGCCCGCTGCCGCCAAGAACGCCGCCAAGCGGCAACGACAACTCGCGCAACTTGGTGAGTGCATTGTCGAAAGCCGCGGTATCGCGGATGCGGACCTCAACCGTATTGCCGCGCACGGCAAGGCCGGTATAGCCGACGCGCGCGTCGCGCAGCACACGGCGGACGTCGTCACGCAACGTCTCAAGCATATCCTTGCGAACGCTCTTGGTATCGACCTCGAGCAGGATGTGCGAGCCGCCCTGCAAGTCGAGGCCGAGCACCATGTGGCGTTGCGCCCATTTGGGCCAACTCTGCACCGTCTTCTCGGGGAAGAAATTCGGCACGGCGAACAGACAGACGAGCAGCGCCGTCAGCACAATCGCCGCCGCCTTCCACCGCGTGAAATAGAGCATGACGTCCTAACTCGAAAAGAAAACGTTGAGGCTAAAACAGGCCGATCAGGTAGCTGCGGCTTCGTCCTTCACCGGCTCACCCTTGGCGCGGACATCCGTCACCATCTGCCGCATCTGGCGGATACGCACGCCGTCGGCGATCTCGATTTCGAGCGTATCGTCATCGACGACCTTGGTGACCTTGCCGAGCAGCCCGCCATTGGTGACGACGGTGTCGCCGCGGCGCACATTCTTGACCATCTCCTGGTGCGTCTTCACGCGCTTCTGCTGGGGACGCAGGATCAGGAAATACATGATCACGAAAATCAGCACGAAAGGCAGCAGCGACATCAGCATACCGCCGTCGCCCCCGGCCCCGCCAAACAATGAGCCCAACGAGCCTTGCGCGTAAGCGGGCGAAATAAACATCGAAGCATCCTTGGTCACGTTTTGGGGCGAGCACCGGCCAAGCGTCCCCGGCATAGGCTTTAGCGCTCGAATTCGCGCGGACTATAGCTACCGCAGCCCCAATTGCAACGCCGCTAGGCCCCTCAAATCCGGGCACTTTTGGCCGTTTTAGAGCCGTTTGGCTTGCGAGGTCTGCCCCGTGCGGCTAAGAGCAGCGCCATCGTCGAAAGTAGTGAAAATGGCCAAATCCAAGTCCAAAGCCAGCGCCAAATCCAAGGCCCCCGCAAAGGCCAAATCCAAGCCGCAGCGCACCGCCGCACAGTCCTTTGCCGCCGATGGGCAAAGCGACGTTCTGGCGCGCATTGCCGATGCGCTCGAGCGCCTCGCGCCGCAGCGCGGCAAGACCAATGACCTGACCGCGGCCGACGCCTTCGTCTGGCATCCGGATGGCCGCCTCGTGCCGGTCCCGCGCGTCAACCGCGTCGAGATGTCGCTGCTCAAGGGCATCGACCGGGTACGCGACATGCTGATCGAAAACACCGAGCGCTTCGCCAACGGCTTGCCGGCCAATAATGCGCTGCTGTGGGGCGCGCGCGGCATGGGCAAGTCGTCGCTGGTGAAAGCCTCGCAAGCGGCCGTCAACGCCGCGCTCGCGAAAAAAGGCAAGCACCCGCTCAAGCTTATCGAAATTCACCGCGAGGATATTGAGAGCCTGCCCGAACTGATGGCGATCACCCGCGCCTCGGAATTCCATTTCATCGTGTTCTGTGACGACCTTTCGTTCGATAACGACGACACCAGCTACAAGTCGCTCAAAGCGGTGCTGGAAGGCGGCATCGAGGGCCGGCCCGATAACGTCATCTTCTACGCGACGTCGAACCGCCGCCACCTGCTGGCGCGCGAGATGATCGAGAACGAACGCTCGACCGGCATCAATCCCGGCGAAGCGGTCGAGGAAAAAGTGTCGCTATCCGACCGCTTCGGTCTGTGGCTCGGCTTCCACCGCTGCAGCCAGGACGAGTTCCTGGCGATGATCGACAGCTACATCGCGCACTACGGCATCAAGATCGACCCTGAGCAGTTGCGCCGCGAAGCGCTGGAATGGTCGACGACCCGCGGCTCACGCTCGGGCCGCGTCGCCTGGCAGTACGTGCAGGATCTGGCGGGACGCCTTGGCGTTGCCCTCAAGGACTAACGCAAAAGACCCGGCATCAAGCCGGGCCTTTCGCCTGTAATTTTTTGTCCGAGATCAGCCGCCGCTAAGATACTTGGTCGGATCGACCGGGGTCGAACCCTTGCGGATTTCAAAGTGCAGTTGCGGCGACGTCACGTTGCCGGTCTGCCCCGCATTCGCGATCACCTGCCCGCGCTTGATTGTGTCGCCACGCTTGACCATCAGTTCGCTCGCATGGGCATAAGCCGAGACGAAGCCGTTCGAGTGGCGGATCAGCACGAGATTGCCGTACCCCTTGAGCTCGTTGCCGGCATAGGCGACGACGCCGTCGTCGGCGGCCTTCACCGGCGTACCTTCCGGCACAGCGAGATTGATACCGTCGTTCTGACCGCCATTGGGCTTGGGACCGAAGCCGGCGATAACGCGGCCCTTCACCGGCCAGCGGAACGACTGCATGGCGCCGGCAGGCTCCGCGGCCTTGACGGGCGATTCAACTTTTTCCGGCTCAGGTGTCGCCATGCGCGCATTTTGCGCCGGGATGGTGGCGACCTGATCGCTCGGAACGGTGCGCGGCTGCGCAAGCTGCGGCGCGGGCGCCATCGGCTGTGCGGCAGCCATTTGCGGCGCACGCGTGATGGGCGCAGCCGGAACGGAAGCCTGGGCAAGTCGGCCGCCCGGGATGGTGATGCGCTCGCCGACGCTGACGCGCGTCGTCGGTTGGAGATTGTTGGCACGCGCGAGCACACTGAGCGTCACGCCATGACGGCGGGAAATGCTCATCAGGGTTTCGCCGGGCGCAACCACGTGAACGTTTGCGTTCGACGCATGCACAGGAGCAGCGACAGCCTGCGGCGCACTGCTCGACACGTAGCGCGGAATGACAAGGCGCTGGCCGGGCTTGATCTCGGCAGCGTTACGGATGCCGTTGGTCTGCATCAGCGCGACAAGCGGAACGCCGTGCTTGCGCGCGATCGTTTCAGCGGTGTCACCGTAACCGACCGTGACGGGCGAGCCGCCATCCCAAGTCCATCCACCCGCCGGCTTCGGCGCGACAGGACGCTGCGGCACCGAGCCAGTGATGTCCTGCTGAGCGTAAGTCGGCCGCGTGTAGGCCGGCGCAGGCGCGGCCTGATGATATGTCGGCTGCACGTAAGTTGGCGCGGGCTGCTGATAAGTCGGCGCTGACTGCTGATAGACCGGAGCGGCCTGCGCAACCGGAGCGCTCGGGCGGTAAGCACCAAGACCTTGCGCACCGTTCGCAGAACCGTTGCCGCTGGTGTAGCCGTAATTGCCGCTCGCAACCGTCGCGGGCGCGCTCGGCGCAGGCAAAGGCTGGGCGACGACGCGGGACGTCGGCGCCGGACGCGGCGCGATCGAACCCGTGACTTCCTGATGAGGGGCCTGACGGCTGGAGGTATTCGTGTAACCGAAGCGTCCGGAATCCGAACAGCTGGCGACCGCTACTCCGACCATTCCGAGGACGGCAATGCGCGGCAAAGAGCGCGACCGAGCCGGCACGTGAAGACGCAACATGTGGTTACTCACTCACACACAAAATAGATTGCCGTTGAAATAAACCATTAGCGAGTAAACAAGGCTTTAAGAATAACGGATTCATTAAGGTGGGAGTATCGCCGCATGCTTAATGCAGCGTTACAACTCGCGCGCGCGTCCCGGCAACAGCGGCACGAAGCGTACGGCGATCAGCTCTTCTTGCGCGACGCCGTCTCTTGTTTTTGTCAGACGAACGATGCGCTGAGAGCCGTCATGCGGGCCCAAGGGTAAAAGCATGATGCCGCCGTCGCTGGCGAGTTGGCCGATCAACGCCTGCGGCACGGTTTCCGCCGCAGCGGTGACAAGGATGCGGTCGAACGCCACCCTGCCCGGCACGCCTTCCATGCCATCGCCGGTAATCACTTCGACATTCGCAGCACCGATGGCGCGCAGCCGCTCGCGGGCATGCTCCGCAAGCGTGCGGTAACGCTCGACGGTGACGATTTCGCGCGCCAGCCGCGACAACACCGCGGCTTGATATCCCGAGCCGGTGCCGATCTCGAGCACGCGATGATGCGGCCGCAGCCGCAACTGCTCGGTCATGTAGGCGACGACGAAAGGCTGGCTGATGGTCTGGCCGCAGGCGATCGGCAACGCGTGGTCGCCATAGGCGATGTCGGCATGATCCAGTTCGACAAAACGGTCGCGCGGAATTTCGTCCATGGCCCGCAAGACCGCCTGGTCGCCAATGCCCCGGCGGCGCAGCGAGAGCAGAAATTCCATATGCCGGGTATCGGACGGGTCGCGCATGACTACATTCAGCCTGTTGCAGCTAATTTAGCACGGTTGCAGGCCCTTCGGAGAACCTGTTACGTAGGAACCGCGACGGAACTTGCGTTTCAGGACGATGCCGGCGATGAGCACCCCACCAAAAACACCGCGAATACTGGTCGTCGAGGACGAATACCTGATCCGTATGCTGCTCGAGGACATGCTCACCGACCTCGGCTACGAGATCGCCGGCGCGGTCGGCACGCTCGCGGAGGCTTGCGACCTGGCCGCAAAGGCCGAATTCGACATCGCCATCCTCGACGTCAATCTCGACGGCAAGGAAATTTATCCGGTCGCCGACATTCTGAGCCAGCGCAACCTGCCCTTCGTCTTTGTGTCCGGTTACGGCGAAGGCAGCCTGTCCGAACTCTACCGTGGCCGTCCGGCGTTGCAGAAGCCGTTCCAGGCCGAGCATCTCAAGACCATGCTCGAAGAGATGCTGGCGAAGAGGTGACTTTTTGCGCGTGATCTTGTCCGAAAACCGGTGCCCGCTTTTAGGGATCACGCGCTAACCCAAAACCTCCGCTAGCGTCGTCATGAACGGCTCGTCGGTGAGATCGAGCCGCAACGGCGTCACCGAAATCTTGTTGTCGACGAGCGCGGCGAGATCTGAGCCCGGCGCGGCGCCCGCGAGCCCGCCACGGCCGAACGCGATCCAGTAATACGGATTGCCACGGCCATCATGCCGCGCATCGAGCCGCAACAATTCCTGATCGCGCTTGCCCTGCACCGTGACGGCGACACCGGCAATGGCATCCGGCGCGCAGTCGGGGAAATTGATGTTGACCAGAACATCGCGCGGCATACCGGCTTCGAGCACGCGCTTGATCAGACCCGGCGCATGCGCAATGCCGTTTTCCCAAATTGGGTTCTGGCGCGACGCGAAATTGTAGGCCTGCGACAGCGCAAACGACTTGATGCCGAGCACGGTGCCTTCCATCGCCGCAGCGACGGTGCCGGAATAGATCACGTCCTCGGCGGCGTTGCGGCCGCGATTGACGCCCGACAGCACGAGGTCCGGCATCTCCTTCATGATGTGACGCGCGCCCATGATGACGCAGTCGGTCGGCGTGCCCTTCACGGCGAAGCGCCGTTCATCGATTTCGCGCAGGCGCAAAGGATCGTTCAACGACAATGAATGCGACACGCCCGACTGATCGGTCTCGGGTGCGACGATCCACACGTCGTCCGACAACGCGCGCGCGATCTTCTCGCAGGCTTCCAGGCCCGGCGCATGAATGCCGTCGTCATTGGTGATGAGGATACGCATTACTTCTTCTCGATCTTTGTCATGCCGCCCATGTAGGGCTTGAGCAC